>NZ_CAMPHN010000037.1 GCF_946885885.1 uncultured Pseudomonas sp. | reverse complement strand
CGCTGCGCCAACTGCCGTCGAGCTGCAGGCTTTCGCCGGCGATCCGCGCTTCGAGCTCGAGGTCGTCGACCCGGGTCGGCAACTGGCTGCCGGCTATCTCGCCCTCGCTCAAGCGCACCAAACCGTCGATGCGCGGTGCGGTCAGGGTGCCGTCGAGGTTGCCCTCGCCGTTTAACTGTCCGCCCAGACGCTCGACCAACGGCAAAAACGGCCGTGCCAAGGCCAGTTGCAAGCCCTGCAAACGAAAGGTGCCGGACAGCGGTTTATCCGCTGGACGCGGGTCGATTTGCGCGCGTAACGCCAGACTGCCGATTTTCGGCCCGTTCAGGTCCAGGCTGGCATCGACGCGTTGCGGTTGCAGTTGCGCCTTCAGGCTCAGCTCGTCGTGGGCGAAATCCAGCCATTGCTGCTGTTCGCGTATGCGCCAGGTGCCGCTGCCGGCATCCACGCGTATTTCGCCGCGGGGCCCGGCATCCGTCAGGTCGAGCTGCAACACGGCATCCAGTTGACCTTGCCAGGCGAAATCCTCGGGAAACCAGGGGCTCAGGCTGTCGAGCGGAAAGTTCGCCAAGCGGTAGCGCAATTGCGGCTCGGGCAGCAGGCGTTGGTCTTCGGCGCACATGCTGGCCGCGCCCGAACGCCAACAGTGCGCCCCCAGTTCGAGCTGGCCGTCGGCTCGGCGCAGCAAGGGCGCAGGCTCCTGTAACTGCCAGCGCTGGTCGGCCAATTGCAACTCGGCGCTGCTCAAGCGCCCGCGCCAGACCTGGTCTTGCAACTGGCCGTCGGCGGCCAGGCTGGCATCCAGGGCGGGGCCGTCGAGGCTCAGGCGCAGTTGCTGTCGTTGCAGATCGCCCTGCCCGCTCAGGGCCAATTGCCCGAAACGGGTGTCGCCGACGGCCAGCCCCCGGGCCAGCGCCTCGATCTGCGCGCGTTGCGCATCGCTCAGGCTGGCGTCCAGTTGCAGGCTTTGCACCCTTGTGTCGGCGAAGGCCAAGCCCTGGCCTTGCAGCGTCAAGTGTCCCACCGGGGCCTGAAGCGTGCCGCGCAGCCCGAGCTCGCCGGTCAAGCGGCCTTGCAGCCCCGGCCATAACTGGCCCAACTTGGGCATAGCCAGGCGCAATTGGCCGCTCAGGCCTGCGGCGCTGGCAAGCTCGCCGTCGATACGGTTATCGCCCAGACGCAGCGCGAACTCGTCCAGCGTCCATTGCTCGCCGGTGCCGGCAAGCTGCGCCTGCAACAGCGCCGGGTGACCGCGCAGATCGCCGGCGATATCCAGTGTGGCGCTCAGCGATAGCTGCCCCTGGTTCAGCTGTCCCTGACTGCTTATCGGCCCGCCCAGGGTGCCGGGCAATTGCGCGAGCCAATAGGCGGGGTTGAAGTCGCTCAAGTCGATTTGCGCATCCCAACGGATACCGTCGGCGAAGCCCAGGCTCAGGCGCCCATCGGCTCGGCCCTGCCCTGCGCGCAATTTCAAATCGGGCAAATACAGCTGTTGCAGGTCGCCGCTGAGCGGGCTGCTGAAGCTGAAAGCACCGGCCGGGCCATCCAGTTCGGCGACGACATTGCCCAGATAGTTGCCATTGTCGTAGCTCAGGTCGGCAGTCAGGTGGCGCAGCTGCACCTGGGGTTCTTGCGCGAGCGGATACAAGCGGCGCCAGGGGAAATCCTCCCAGAGCAAATGGCTGTCGGCGCTGAACCCGTCGCGCCAATTCAACTCGCCGCTGAGCTGAACGTATTGCTCTTCGTCCGCGCTCAGCTTCAGCGCGTCGATTCGCGCGCCCTCGGCATCCGCCACGCCCAGCAAGGTCAGGGCCACCGCGCCGCCTTCGCCGGGCAGCTCGGCGTTACCGCTGAGTTGATAACCGCTGGCCAGATCGCCCTGGGCATCGAGGCGCAGGTCGTTCAGGCGTAGGGTATCGGGCAGTTCGGCACTGGGTTTGAAGTCGTCCAGGCGCAATTGGGCGCGGGCGGGAAGATTCTCCAGCAGCGGTTGCACTTCGGCGACCAGGCGCCCGTCCAGGTAGCCGCTACTGTCCGCGTTCAACAGCACGCTTTGCCTGAGGTTGCCGCCGATCTCCACGGCAACCTGCCAGGGCTGCGCTTGCGGCGCGGGCAGCTTCACGGTACCGGCGAGGTCCAACGGCCAATTGCCCTGGGCTTGCAGGCTGCCATGCAGGTCGAGGCTCAGGTCTTCACGCTGTGCACGCAGGTTGTCGATCTGCAAGCCGCTGGCCGTCCACTGGGCGTCCAGTTGCAGGTTTTGCAGCTGCTCGTCGCCATCGATTTGCAGGCTGCCGATACGCACCTGGTTCAGTTGCAGGGCCAACGGCAGGTCGATATCCGGCAGTGTGACCGCGCTGTCACTGGCTGGCTCGCCGGGAGCCAGGCTGACGGCGATGCGTTCGGTCTGCAGGCATTCGATGCAGAGCGTCAGACGTAACAGGCAGGACGGCGACCAGTCGATTACGGGGTCCTCGATCCTCACCTGAGTCTCGCCTTGCTGCCAAAGCAGCAGATCCGCCCGCCAGTAACCGCCCAGGCGACCGTCGAACCGCTGCACCTGTAACCCCGGCACTTGCGCCAGCAGCCAACGGCTACCGCTCTGGCTGCCGAGCAGCACGACAACGCCGACCGCCAGCACCAGGACCAGCGCCAGCAGGCTGAACAAGGCAACTTTCAGCGCCCGCCTCACAGCTCGGGGCCCATCGAGAAATGCAGGCGCACGCCGCCCTCGCCGTCCAGCGGGTGGGCCAGGTCCAGGCGCAACGGGCCGACCGGCGAAACCCAGCGCACGCCGACGCCCACGGCACTTTTCACCGAGGGCGCACTCAGCGAGTCGAAGGCATTGCCCTGATCGTAGAAGGTGGCCACACGCCAGCGCTCGGCGAAGCTGTATTGGTATTCCACACTGGCGGCGAACAGGTACTGCCCGCCGATCTTGTCGCCCTGGCCATTGTCCGGCGACAGGCTCTGGTAGTCGTAACCGCGCACGCTTTGATCGCCGCCGGCGAAGAAGCGCAACGACGGCGGCACGGCGTTGAAACCGTTGGATTCGGTGCCGCCGAACTGCACCCGGCCGAGCAAGCGATGCCGGCGACCGAGGGTCGTCAGGCCCTTGAGCGATGCGTTGCCGTGGATCACATCGGCATCGGACAACAGCCCCTCTTTGGCGACCGCCAGATCGAACTGCAGGCGATAACCCTGGTTAGGATCGATCGGGTTGTCGCTGCGCAAATAGGCATAGCTGACGCCCGGCATCAGCAAGGTGCTCAAGCCGGTGTCGTCGCCCAGCACGTACTCCTCGTGTTGCCACTTCAGCGAGAGGATGCGCAACCAACCGCTGTCCAGCTGGGAATGCCATTCCGGCCCGACTTTCAGCAGTTTGCTGCGACTGTCGGTGTCGGCGATATCTTCGGCTTGATAGCCGCCGACGAAGCGCCACTTGTCGGTCAAGGGCGGATCGCCGGGGATGTCGTACCACAGCCCGATATTCTGTTGCGGCGCGGACAGCGCCATCTCCGCCCCGTAGCTGTGGCCTTGCGGGTTGGCCCAGTGGCGGGTCCAACTGGCCCGACCACGGGGCCCGACATCGGTGGCGAACCCCAGGCCGAAGGCCACACTGCGCGGTTCGCGGATTTGCAAATGAACGGTGACGGGAACGCGCTCGCCCTGCGCGGCGAGCGGATCGGCATCGACCCGTACCGACTCGAAATAACCGCTGGAACGCAGCGCTTGGTGCAGCTCGGCTATCGACTCGGCATCGTAAGGGGCGTCCTGCTCGAAGGGCAGCATACGCTGGAGCAGGGATTCGTCGAGTGGCGTATCGCCGCTGAACGTCACCTCGCCCATGCGGTAACGGGGGCCGCTGAGATAGACCAACTCGATATCGGCGACCCCGCCCTGGGGGTCGATGCGCAGCTGCTGACGAGCGAAACGGCCATCGAAAAAGCCGTAGCGCGAAGCCTGATTCTGGAGGTGTCGTTTGGCCGCCTCGTAACGGCCATGGTTGAGCACATCGCCGGGCTGCATGCGCATATCGGCGGGCAGGCGAAACGCGGGCAATTGCTGCGCCGCCCCCTCGATGCGCACCTCGACGTCGCGCAAGCGCACGGGTTCGCCGGGAGCGATATCGAGGATCAGGCTCGGAGGGGTAGTGGCAGCTACTTCGCTGCCGATCTGTGCCTGGTAATAACCCAACGCCTGCAGGGCTGTAGCGGCCCGGGCCTCGGCGGTGCGGCGAAAACGCTGCAGCTCCTCGACATCCTTATCGTCCAAGCTGCCGATATAGCCTTCGACGTTTTCCTTGAGGGCCGCGTTGGCCGGCTGCACGTGCACCTGCAAACGCGCTTCCGCAACAACGGAGGCGCTGAACAATAAAAGCGCGAGAGCAGCGCACAGTGGGCTAAGCACAGTCATGCCCGGATGCTAACACGAGCCAAGTACCGGGCTAGAGCCAATGGCGCAGTACCGCGCGCTCCTTTATTACAGGTTTTTACGCATTTCTCACGCGCTGGCTTTAAGCACCGGCTGGGGGTTGGGATGGAAGAACACGTGCTCGATGATCGGGCCAACCGCCACTTCGCCGAGCTCCTCGTAACCCTGGCGCTTGTAGAAATCCAGGTAGCGCGCGTTGCCGGTATCGAGCACCACGCCTTGCGAGCTGGCGTCGTCGGCGCACCAATTATGCAGCGCTTCGAGCAGTTGCTCGCCGAAGTGCTGACCCTGGAATTCGGGGTGCACGCCCAATAGCGGCAACAGGTGATAGGGGCCTGGCGGCAGGCAGGCGAGCACCGCATCGTGGTACTCGAGGTAGCGTTTGGTGCAGCGAAAGCCGGTGGTCAACAGCATGCGCATGCGCCAGGCCCAACTCTCGGTGATATCCAGGCGGCGCTGCGGCGGTGCGATCAGCGCCATGCCGATCAAGCGATCATCGACCAATAGACCGATGGCCGGTAATTCCTCGCGAAAATGCTGTTGCACCAACTCGCGCACTGTGGCGCGCACGCGTTGGTCGTAGCCGGGGCGTTCGGCTTCGAACAAATAGGCGAAGGTGGGTTCGTGGCGGTAGGCGTGGTACAGCAGCGAGCGCGCTTCACGGGCATAGCCCCCGTCGAGCATACGAATTTCAGCGGTACGATGCGGCATGGTCGTGACCTCGGGCTTTTTCCATTTTCTTGTTATTTATATCGGGCCTGAAGGCACCCTAGCACTGCATTCGCCTGCCCGCTAGAACTGGCCGTATGCCGTAAGGATCGGCTAGCATCGCTAGCCTTATCGAATTAGGCCCCAGGACTTTCCGCCCATGAAGATCGTCTCCTTCAATATCAACGGCCTGCGTGCGCGCCCTCACCAATTGGCGGCGCTGATCGAGAAACACCGGCCCGACGTGATCGGCCTGCAGGAAACCAAGGTGGCCGACGAGCAATTCCCCGAAGCGGAGATCCGCCAGCTCGGTTACCACGTGCACTACCACGGCCAGAAAGGCCATTACGGCGTCGCCCTGCTCTCGCGCCAAGCGCCGCTGAGCGTGCACAAGGGCTTTCCCGACGATGGCGAGGAGTCGCAGCGGCGCTTTATCTACGGCACCTTCGCCGATGCCGACGGCAACCCCGTCACCGTGATGAATGGCTATTTCCCTCAAGGCGAAAGCCGCGATCACCCGATCAAGTTCCCCGCCAAACAACGCTTCTATGCGGACTTGCAGCGCTTGTTGCAGGGCCAGTTCCAGCCCGCGCAGGCGTTGGTGGTGATGGGCGATATCAATATTTCCCCCGAAGACTGCGATATCGGTATCGGCGACGAAAACCGCAAGCGCTGGCTGCGCACCGGCAAGTGCAGTTTCCTGCCGGAAGAGCGCGAATGGCTGGCGACCCTGAAAGCCTGGGGCCTGGTCGACAGCTTCCGCCATCTCAACCCGGCGGTCGCCGATCGTTTCAGCTGGTTCGACTACCGCAGCCGCGGTTTCGAGGACGAGCCGAAACGCGGTCTGCGCATCGACGTGATACTCGCGTCCCAGGCGTTGCAAGCGCGGATCAAGGATGCCGGTATCGACTACGACCTGCGCGCCATGGAAAAACCCTCTGACCATGCGCCGATCTGGCTGGAATTGAGCTGATCCGACGCTGACGCCCACCCGCCCCGAGGGCGTCTTTTAAGACGTCCTCAAGGCGCCGCACCCCGTCTCGCCTCCCCCCGCTTCGCGCATGGCCAATGGCCGGCGCCCGCTGTCACATAACAGTCATCTTTTTGTCTTATCGTCGCCGCACTTTTCCTAGAAGGTGTTGCCGCATGCCGCGTGCCCTGTCCATTCGCGATCGTAAAACCCTGAGCCGTACCCTCGCTTTTCTGGCATTGGCAGTCGCTTGTCACAGCCTATCCGGGACCGCCTCCGCCGCCCTGCCGATCCCTGCCGATAACAGTAGCGTCTTGCGTATCCAGGGCTCCAACACCATAGGGGCTAAGCTCGGCCCGGCCCTGGTCGAGGGCTTGTTCGAGGAACAAGGGCTGAGCGCCATTCGCACCGAAGCCGGCGCGGTCGAAAACGAGCAGAAAATCATCGGCATGACCACCGATGGCCGTAGGGTGAGCGTAGAAGTGGCGGCCCACGGTTCCAGCACCGGTTTCGTCGGGCTGAAAAACGGCAGCGCCGACCTGGCGGCATCCTCACGGCCGATCAAGGACAGCGAAGCCGGCGAATTGGCGCATTTGGGCGACCTGAAAAGCCGTGAAGCCGAGCAGGTGATCGCACTCGATGGCTTGGCGATCATCCTTCATCCGAATAATCCGCTCGGGTCGCTACGCAGCGACCAGGTGGCACAGATTTTTGCCGGTGAAATCAAAGACTGGGCCGAGCTCGGCGGCCTGCCGGGCACGATCAATCTGTATGCCCGCGATGGCAACTCGGGCACCTACGACACCTTCAAGGAGCTGGTGCTCAATGCCCATGGCAAAAGCCTGAGCGCAAGCGCCAAGCGTTTCGAATCGAGCGAGCAACTCTCCGATTCGGTCAGTCGGGATTTTCAGGGTATCGGTTTTATCGGTTTGCCCTATATCCGCCAGGCCAAAGCCCTGGCCATCGCCGTCGGCGAGTCGCAACCGATGCCGCCGAGCGTGACCCTGATCGCTACCGAGGATTACCCACTGTCGCGCCGGTTGTTCCTGTATAACCAACCGGATATGCAAAACCCCTGGGGCCAAGCGCTGGTGCGTTTTGCCCACAGCCCCCGCGGCCAGGCGATAGTCGATCGAAGCGGCTTTATCGCCCAGACCGTGCAAGCGGTCAGCGTCAGCCCCAGTACGGCCATGCCCGCCGCTTACCAGACCCTGGCCCGCGAGGCGCAGCGCCTGTCGGTCAACTTCCGCTTTCAGGAAGGCAGCTCCAGCCTGGACAACAAGGCCTTGCGTGACGTCGAGCGGGTTCTCCTGTACCTGAAGAAACAGGACAAGATGAAGCAGAAAGTCGTGCTCGTGGGTTTCGGCGATAGCAAAGCCGACCCGGCGCGCGCCACCTTGCTATCCAAGCTACGGGCCATGGCGGTGCGCCGTGAATTGGCCAGGCAAGGGGTGATCTTTAAGCAGATCACCGGGTTGGGCGAAGAGTTGCCGGTGGCGGCGAACGACGCGGATGAGGGTCGGATCAAAAATCGCCGGGTGGAAGTCTGGGTTTACTAACAGGCCGTTGAAAAACGTTGGCGAGGCGCAAGGCAAAAACAGGCGAAAAAGCGACTGGGGTCGCACTCGACTTTACGAGCTGTAAATGAGCATTTTGAGACACCGAGTCCCGGCCTGTTTTTAACGCCGCGATGGCAACGCAGGTAGTTTTTCAACGGCCTGCTAAGCCTAAGCAAGCGCAGGATGGGCAACGCGGCTTGCGCTGAAACGGCAACAGACCCTAATGCACTTGCCAAGCTTGTCTGGAGCGCCTATTGCTTAATTAGCGTGACGCCGGGCCCCTCTGGCGGTGAGTCTTCACCGTGATGTCGGAGTCACTGAGTTGATTCTCAACTTAGGCAGACATTCGAGGTGGCTCCATGGATAGCCTGGCCAGCATTCTCAACACCCCACTGTTCGGCACCCCTGGCTGGTTCTGGCTGGCCTTTATCCTGATCATCCTCGGTTTGCTGGTGCTCGATCTCGGCGTGCTGCACCGCGATCAGCATGAAATCGAAATGCGCGAAAGCCTGTTGCTGTACGGCGGCTATTTCAGCGTAGGCCTGGTCTTTGGCGGCTGGATTTGCTGGCAGCTCGGGGTTACTAAGGCGCTAGAGTTCTACACCGGTTTTCTGGTCGAGCAGTCGCTGTCGATGGACAACGTGTTCGTCATGGCGGTGATTCTCAACTTCTTCGCCATCCCCCGGCGCTACCAGCACCGGGTGCTGTTCTGGGGCATCCTCGGGGTGATCGTACTGCGCGCGACCATGATCGGCCTGGGCGCCGCGCTGGTGCAGAATTTCGAATGGGTGCTGTACCTGTTCGGCGCGTTCCTGCTGTTCACCGGGATACGAATGCTCTCGGCCGAAGAAGTACAGCACCCCGACCTGAGCCAGAACCGCTTGCTGCAGTTCCTACGTCGGCACCTGCGGGTGACCGAGGATATGCATGACGGGCGTTTTCTGGTGCGCCAGCCGGATAGAAAGTCGGGCAAGAACCTGCTGCATGCCTCGCCGTTGCTGCTGGCCCTGGTGCTGATCGAGCTCGCCGATCTGGTGTTCGCCGTGGACAGCGTGCCGGCGGTGCTGGCCATCTCCCAGGACCCCTTTATCGTCTACACCTCGAACATCTTCGCGATTCTCGGCCTGCGCGCGCTCTACTTCGCCCTGGCGGCGCTGATGCACCGCTTTATCTACCTGAAGTACGCCCTGGCATTGGTTCTGATGTTTATCGGTGGCAAAATATTTCTCCACGATATCGTCAAGGTGCCCGCCCTGCTCTCGCTGTGCATGACCCTCGGTCTGCTCGTCGGCGGGGTGATACTGTCGCTGCTGAGAACTCGCGCACCCAAGCGCAAGGATTGATCGTTTGAGCTCACCGAGCATCGTTATCGAACCACTGTTGCAGCGCGGCAAGCTGCATTGGCAAGTGCGCATGGGCCGACGTAGCCTGACCTTCCATCATGAACAGGCCGCCCGCGCCTTCGCCGCGCAGCTGCATATGCGCCTGCTCTGGCTACACGAATTGAGCAACGGCGAGCCCTGATCGGCAGTCATCCAAGCAGCCTCCTGCACTGGCCTACGCAGGACTTTTCAGCTCGCGAGCAACTCGCCCAGGGTCCGCGGCAGTTCGACGCCATAGCCCTGCACGTAATCGACGCCCAACTCGGCCAGACGCTCGCGGATGCCGGACGTTTCGACGTACTCGGCGATGGTCTTGCGGCCCAGTACGTGGGCGATTTCGTTGATCGATTTGACCATGGCGAGATCGCTGGGCGAGCGCTCGATTTCCTTGACGAAGCTGCCGTCGATCTTCACGTAATCCACCGGCAGTTGTTTGAGGTACTCGAAAGAGGAGAATCCGGTGCCGAAATCGTCTATCGAGAAGGTGCAGCCAAAGCGCTGTAGATAACGCACCAGATCGGCGGTCTTGGTCAGGTTGGCCACCGCGGCGGTTTCGGTCAATTCGAAGCAGATTTTCTCCGGCGGCACCGCGTAGTCTTCGAACAGCGTCTCGATGAATTCGAGCAATTTGTCGTCGTTGAGGCTGCTGCCCGACAAGTTGATCGACAGGCCGCTGCATTGCGCCCATAACCCCGGATATTGCGCCAACTCGGCGAACACCCGTTTGAGCACCCAGCGGTCGACCTTGGTCATGCGGTTATAGCGCTCGGCGGCGCCGATGAAATCCAGCAACTTCAGCTCGTTTTGCATCACCAGCAGCACTTCGTAGTGCGGCAGTTGATCGGCGGCCGCACGCGCCGGAGCGATTTGCTGCACCCGCAGGCTGAGTTCGCCGCGTTCGACGATATCGTCCACGCGCCCGGCGATGGCCATCAGGCCGGTGCGTGCGCCGTCGATCTCGTCGTTGTAGATGTGCACGCGATTGCGCCCTTCTTCCTTGGCGCTATTGCAGGCGGTCTGCAGGTCGCGGAACAGGTTGATGACATCGTGTCGTTCGCTCGTCAGGACCATGCCCACACTCATGGTCATGCCGTGCGAGTGGCCTTGCCATTCCAACGGGTGGGCCTCGATCGCCGCGCGCAGCGTTTCGGCGAGCAGGCCTGCCGGGTACTCGTCGCTATACGGCAGGACCACGGCGAAATCCACGCCGCCGATCCGCGCCAGACTCGCCGTCGCGGGTAGATGAGCCGCCAGCAACTTGGCGGTTTGTTTGAGGTAGGTATCGCCCGCCAAGGGGCCGAAACTGGAATTGAGCACACTGAACTGATCGATGTGGCCATAGATGAAGGCATGGGATTCGCTGGCGGCCAGGGCCTGCGCCACTGCCGCCTCGAAACTGCGGCGATTGAGCAGACCGGTGAGTTCGTCATGGCTGCGGACATGGGCGATATCGCGATACAGCTTGCCGACGATATTCTGCAGGTGCTCCTGAATCACCCCCTGGGGCTCGGGTGCGGCGCTGCCGATCCAGCCGCTGGCGAGCTGCTCCATCAGGCCTTCGGCGGTAAAGCTGCCGGCTTCGCAACCCTGGCGGTCGACCAGGACATAGTGATCGCAGGCAGGGTTGACCCAGATCAGTTGCAGGTGCTGGCCGCGCTGCGTCACCAACCAGTCGCCGACACGCAACTGTTGCACCCGCTCGCGCCAGCGTTGCTGGGCGGGATCGAGCAAGGGAGCGACCTCTTCCGCTGGTGGCTCGGGTAAGGCCAGCCACTCGACCGGCTCTTCGCCGAGCAGTTGTTGCTGCAACTGTTTCAGGGTGCTGCTGTGGCGGTACTGCCCGGGCAGAAAACTCTCCATACGTTTGCGCAACAACTCCAGAACCGGCACGACCTCATAGGCGCGCTCTACCGGGTTGATCTCGCCGGCCTCGCCATTCGGCTCGCTTTGCAACCAAGCGTTGAGTTGGCGAATCACCGCCAGATCGTCGAGCCATTCCGAACTCTCTTCGCCCTGCCGAATCAGCTCGTGCACCAGCAATTCGCGCCATCCCACATCCAGCCAATCGAGCAACACTTTCGGCGCATGGCTGCCGAACAGCTTGGCCAGTTCGCGACCGACCTGTTCACGCGCGCGCTCCAGGGCATCGCGGCCGCGGCTGTACTGGCGCACCCGATCGGCATTGTTGCTGTAGGCGCGTTGTTGCACGGCGAGCAATTGCTCGAGTTCCTGATTGCAACGGGTGAACACCTGGTTGTCGCCGCGGTAGTCGTTGACGATACCGTCGATAAGCTGTTGTACACGGTTCTCCATGACGTGGTTGGGCGGCTCGGAAAAATCGCACAGGCGTATCAACTTATCCAAGGTGACACGCACCGGGTGGGTGCTATCGGCAAAAGCCGCGGGCTCGAGCATCGCAGCCCGGACCACGGGCAGCATCAGGCGTTGCAACGCCGGTTTTATCGCCGTGGCGATCGCCGGCTCTTGTTCGATCTGCTGAAAGAGTTCGGCAACCACCCCCGCGTCGTCGCGTTGACGAGGCGACAGGACGGCGCCTTCGGCGCCCAGTTGTTGCAGGAAACTTTGCACCGACCACCCCTGCGCGGGCGGCGAGCGGGTCTGCAAAGTGGCCAGAGCCGTTTCCAGCGCTGCGGCGTCCACCGGCTTCCCTGGAGGTTCCTGCGACACCGATTGCGCTTGCGTCGCCCCGGCGCCAAAAGCGCGCAGGTGTTGAATCGCCCGGTAAGGCGCATCCGGCGCGGCATGCCTGGCGCTTTCGCGGCGATGCCCGCTCGCCGGATGTTCGAGCGGATCGAACCGCGGCTCGACCTGGAATTGGGCAAAAAGCCCATCCAATTGCTGGAAATAGGCTTGTAATGTGCAGCTCAATGCTTGCGCGGCCACATGATAGAAGAGGTCGCGTACGCTCGGCGGTTGTTCGCGCAAATGCAGCCGTGCTTGCAAGGTACGCACCATGAACTCCAGCGACAGCGGGCTTTCGCGATCCTTGGCCGCCGCCCCCGTCACGGCGTTCAAGCGGGCGCAGCTGCGCCATTCCATCGCGCCCAGGGCTTCGCGCAATTGACGCACCAAGCGGCGCGCCTCGAGCATCTCCTCCACTTCGGCGTCATCCACCAATTGCCACTCGGTGGCATTCGCCGGAGCCGTTGCCAGAGGCGTGATGCCGACAGGCAGCAACTCGAGAATGGCTTCCACGGTCTGCGCGACGGCGCTTTCGCGCAGGGCGCCGCATACACGCAAAAAATCTTCGCAACCCTGGGCTTCGATATTGCTCCGGGCGGCCAAACGATGCTCTTTCAGGGCATGAATCGCGGCATCGATCAGGGCCGCCAAACAAGGAGTCAAGTGCGTACTCACCGCCTGAGCCAAGGCATCCATTACTGCAGTGCGCTGCGGCATCTGCATAGCTCCCCCTTGCGTCCTGGTACAGAGCGAATCGCTGCAATACCACTATAGACATCGGCGTCGCATCCTGCGGGTGGGATGGCAATTCGCCGCTCACCGGCAGGAGCTGGCGCAAGGGGCGCACGCAGGGCGATCTGCGCAAACGACAAGGCCCGCGAGTGCGGGCCTTGTCGGTATTACCGGCTGGATCAGCGGCCGGTTTTACTCATCTCCTTGGACATGTACTTGCCGATCTCGAACTTGCCGATGGCCATGCGGTGTACTTCGTCCGGGCCGTCGGCCAGGCGCAGGGTGCGTTGCATGGCGTACCAGTAAGCCAGCGGGAAGTCGTTGGAGACGCCGGCGCCGCCGTGGATCTGGATGGCGCGGTCGATCACCTTGAGCGCGACGTTCGGCGCCACCACCTTGATCTGGGCGATTTCGCTGGCGGCGATCTTGTTGCCGACGGTGTCCATCATATAGGCGGCGTTGAGGGTCAACAGGCGCGCCATGTTGATTTCCATGCGCGAGTCGGCGATGTGGTCGATATTGCCGCCCAGACGCGCCAACGGCTTGCCGAAGGCGGTACGGCTGACGGCGCGCTCGCACATCAACTTCAAGGCACGCTCGGCCATGCCGATCGAACGCATGCAGTGGTGAATCCGGCCCGGGCCGAGGCGGCCCTGGGCGATCTCGAAACCACGACCTTCGCCCAGCAGCACGTTCTCGTAAGGTACCCGGACGTTTTCGAACAGCACCTCGGCGTGGCCGTGCGGCGCGTCGTCGTAGCCGAACACCGGCAGCGGGCGTATCACTTTCACGCCCGGCGCATCCATCGGTACCAGAATCATCGAATGCTGCTGGTGGCGCGGCGCGTCGGGGTTGGTCAGCCCCATGAAGACCATGATCTTGCAGCGCGGATCGCAGGCGCCGGAGGTCCACCACTTGCGGCCGTTGATCACCCACTCGTCGCCCTCGCGGCGAGCATTGGCTTCCATATTGGTGGCATCGGACGAGGCCACGCCCGGCTCGGTCATGGCGAAGGCCGAGCGGATCTCGCCGCTGAGCAGCGGCTTGAGCCATTGTTCTTTCTGCGCTTCGTTGGCGTAACGCACCAACACTTCCATATTGCCGGTATCGGGTGCGGCGCAGTTGAACGGTTCGGCGCCGATCAGCGAGCTGCCCATGATTTCCGCCAAGGGCGCGTATTCGGTATTGGTCAGGCCGGCGCCCAATTCCGAGTCCGGCAAAAACAGGTTCCACAGGCCTTCGGCTTTGGCCTTGGTTTTCAGTTCTTCCATGATCGCCGTCGGCTGCCAGCGATCGCCTTCGTTAACCTGCTGCTCGAACACCGCCTCGGCGGGATAGACGTGGGTCTCCATAAACGCGGTGACGCGCTCACGCAGGTCCTGAACTTTAGGGGAGTAGGCGAAATCCATGATGGGCTACCTTCTACGGGTGTCTGGTGGTGTTTTTCAATGTGATGACGATGCTAGATCAGGGTTCTGGATTTATCTAACCTATTTTCGTCGTGTATAAACATTCATCACCGATATATGATTCACTGATGCGGACAACCCTCGGAGCGCGCTTGGAATGAATCTCAACAAGGTCGACCTGAACCTCTTCATCGTATTCGACGCCATCTACACCGAAGCCAATCTGACCCGTGCCGGACAGATCGTCGGCATTACCCAACCGGCGGTTTCCAACGCCCTCGCCCGTCTGCGCGAAACCTTCAACGACCCCTTGTTCGTGCGCACCGCGCAAGGCATGGTGCCGACGCCGATGGCGCAGAACATCATCGGTCCGGTGCGCAACGCCCTGCAGCAATTGCGCATCTCGGTGCAGGAAAGCCGCACCTTCACCCCCGCCCAGGCGAACAAGACCTACCGCATCAGCATGACCGACCTGACCGAGGCCGTGGTGCTGCCGCCGTTGTTCCAGCGTCTGCGCCGCCTGGCGCCGAACGTGACGATCGAAAGCATGCTCTCGCGGCGCCGCGACACCACCAAAGAACTGGCGGCCGGGCGGCTGGATTTCGCCGTCGACGCGCCGCTCAATACCGACCCCCAGGTGCGTCACGTCAAGCTCATGGAGGACCGTTACGTCTGCGCCATGCGTAAAGGCCATCCGCTATCCAAGGACAAGATCAGCCTGGACGAATACCTGTCCCTGACCCATATCCATATCTCCAGCCGCCGCAGCGGTTTGGGTTATATCGATCTGTCGCTGGGCAAGATGGGCTTGCAACGCCGCGTGGCATTGCGTTCGCAGCACTACCTGATGGCCTCCACGGTGATGCTCAATACCGATCTGGCGATGACCGTGCCGGAACGCTTCGCCCGGCGTAACGAGCTGCACTACGTGCAGTTGCCGGTGAATGACGTGCCCTCGCTGGAAACCCATCTGTACTGGCATGAAAGCACCGACCAGGACCCGGCCAACCGCTGGATGCGCGAGCAGATCATCGAAATCTGCCAACACGTCACGGCGCAGGAAAAGAAGCTCGACAAGGCGCCGGAATAAGGCCGCAGAATCCACAAAAATAGACTGGGCAAACCGGCGGACCGGGCTTATCTTGCACCTACGAGGAGCTACTTGCTGGGTCGTGCCGGATGCGCCATCTGTTACTGTTTTGCCTTCTATTCTGTGGAGCGGCTCAGCCCCAGGAGCTGCTGATTGTCGGTAACAACTATTCGGTACCGAAAATCTATAGCGAAGCCCAAGAGCCACGGGGCATGTTGGTCGACATACTGCGGTATGCCGATTCAGCCATGCCCCGACACCGTTTTACTTTGCACCTCTACCCTTGGGCACGCGCCTATCAGATGGCCGAACGCGGCCAGGCCGGCATCGTCGGCCTGAGCTGGACGGCCGAACGTCAGCAGATTTTCGATTACTCCGAACCGCTGTTCTACGATGAAGTGCTGGTCGTGGTGCGTCACGGTGAGGAGTTCGCCTTCGGCGGTATCGAAGACCTCGCGGGGCGGCGCGTGGGTATCGGCGCCGGTGGCAGTTTCGGCGAAGAGTTCGAACAGGCGCGCCAACGTGGTTTGTTCGAAGTGGATGAGGATAATGGTCCGGTCTCGCGGCTGAAAAAGCTGCTGGCCGGGCGCATCGACGCGGCCCTGATCAACCCCGGCCTGGCCGGTTTGCAACGGGCCATCGCCCAGGACCCGCAGTTGGTGGAACACGCCGACGATATCCGGACTCTGTCACAGCCGCTCAAACGCGACGCCAACTACCTCGGTTTCCATAAACGTCTGGCCATGGGCGCGTTTCTCGAAGAGTTCAACGCGGTGATTCGCCAAGGCTACGAGAATGGCGATATTCCGCGCCTGTTAGAGCGCTATCAGCAGCCCTAGCAGGCTATTTACGCACTGTCGCGCAGCACCAGTTCGAAACCGACATCGATGCAGTGCTGCGCCGGCGGCTCGCCGCGCCTCAGGGTCCCCAGCCAACTGACCGATGTGCCCGCGAGTGGTGCGTACCTGGTCAGGACTGGCTGCAACCAGGCCGCCGCCGGTAAGCCTGAGGCGCTTTGGTCAGCTCGGCCTGGGCACTATCGAGTTCGCGGAAAGAACGCTCCGCTCTTCGATAGTCTCCCCGCAGAGTCGCGCATGGCCCATTGGCAAATTTCCGCGATCACCTCTTCACGGCTTCTGGTCGCGTCGACCGACACCACGTGAGGCTCACCCTCGGGCGACTGCAAGGTTACGAACTGGCTGTCGACCAGCGAGGCCGGCATGAAATGCCCAGGACGGGCGCCGACGCGCTGCAAGGTGGTGGCGCGATCGATTTTCAGGTAGGCGAACTGCAAACCCGGCACCGCCCGGCGTAAACGCTCGCGGTAAACGCGCTTGAGCGCCGAGCAGGCCAAGACGAAACCCTGGCCCTCGGCTAAGGCTTTTTGCATTTCAATGATCAGGACATCCAGCCACTGGATGCGGTCCTCATCGCTGAGGGCGATGCCGGCACGCATGCGCTCGATGTTCTCGCTTGGATGAAAGCTGTCGGCTTCGATATGCCGCCAACCCAGTTCGCGGGCGACGCCCTGACTGATTTCGGTCTTGCCGGAGCCGCTAACGCCCATCACCACCAGGGTATGGCGGGCCGGCGTTACGGTGGCGGAGTTTGAAGTCTGCATGGTTTCTCCTGGGCGACATCGGTGCGGTGCCGTATTGCGCGGCGATGTTGGCGCTGACCAAGCTATTCGACACCCCTGTGATTGAGTCGACCTGCGATGAATATAAATTGCTGGGCGCCGCTCGCGCAAAAAGTCGCAACAACGCATTGCCTGAATTCCACATCGAGAATAGTATCGACTTATAGTCCATATATAGAGAACGCTCATGTCCGTTGCCATGCAGAAAAGCACCCCTGCTTTCGATCCCGACTCGACCAAGGCCGGTCAGGTCGCCCTGAAGTTTTTTTTCAACCTGATGGACAAATGGAACTGCACCCTGGAACAGCAAATGGTGCTGCTGGGCTCAATCGGGCGCAGCACCCTGTATAAATACCGCCAGTTGCCCGAGGTGCGCCTGCCGCGCGACACCATGGAGCGGGTGTCCTATTTGATGGGTATTCACAAGTCCCTGCGCATCCTCTTCGGCGATAAGCCCTCGACCTACGAATGGGTCAAGAAAGCCAACAGCGAAGCGCCGTTCAACGGCAACAGCGCCTTGCAACTGATGCTGGCCGGCGGTGTGGTCGATCTGGCCGATGTGCGCCGCTATCTCGACGGGGTCCGGGGTTGAGCGCGGAACCAACGCTGGTCGTGCCCGGCTGGCGACGGGCTTATCGGTTGGTCTCCAGTGCCTTTCCACCGATTTCGATATTCGAGGATGTGCTCGATCCCGCGGACCTGGAGCTGGCCTACCTGATCGAAGGCCTGACCAACGACCGCCTTCGCGAAGAAGCCGGCCTGCTGTCCCATGTGGTCGCCGAGGATCGTGTCAGCGGCCCCGGCTCATCGCCGTTGATGGCCGCGTTTACCCATGTTGGCGCGGTCAGCCGCTTTACCGCCGGGCAGTATGGCGTTTACTACTGCGCCGACAGCTTGCAGGCCGCGGTGGCGGAAACCCGTTTCCACCGCGAGCGCTTCCTGCGCGCCACCGCCGAACCGAATCTGGAACTGACCCTGCGCACTTACGTGTGTCGCATCGTCAAGCCGTTGCACGATATCCGCAACGATTACGACCATCTGCACGATCCGGATTTGAGCGCCTATCCGGTCGCCCAACGTTTCGCCGCCGAATTGCGCAACCAGCGCTCCTGGGGCCTGCTTTACCGCAGCGTCAGGCACCCCGGTGGCGAATGTGCCGCGCTGTTCCGTCCGCCGGCGGCGAGCATTCCGCAGCAAGGCGTGCATTTGCGCTATGTGTGGGACGGCAAGCTGCAGCAGATCGTCAATGTGTTCGAAATCAAGGAAATCGCTTGATCACCCGGTCGGGAGTGTCGATTTGCCGCTGAAACTGCTGTTTATCTGCGCCAAGAACCGCTTGCGCAGCCCCACCGCCGAACAGCTGTTCGCCGACTGGCCGGGCGTGGAAACCGCATCCGCCGGGGTCAACCACGACGCCGACACGCCGGTTTGCCCCGAGCTGTTGGCCTGGGCCGATTTGATCCTGGTGATGCAGCGGGTTCATCGCAGCAAGCTGGCCGCCAAGTTCCGCGCGCAGCTGGCCAATAAGCGCATCGTCTGTCTGGATATCCCCGACGATTACGACTTTATGGATCCGGCATTGATCGAGTTGCTGAACGCCCGGGTGCGCCGCTATTTACCATCGAGTCGGCCCTGATCCTTATCCTGCGGGCCAGCGACGCCCTTGCACTGCTCAAGTCCTTAGAAATTGTTTAACTAATATCGTTAAGCATTTGATTTAAAAGAAAACTTATTATCCTAGAAATCACATTAATGGAGCACTCGCTTGTGAAAGTTGACTAAATTTCGCCGCAGGCTTACGTTAACGTAAAGGTAAACGGGAGCGCCGCGAACATGTCCGCCATCACCTACTCCATTTCCGACCTAGCCCGCGAGCTGGATATCACCACCCGCGCCATTCGCTTTTATGAAGAGCAGCAGATGCTCAGCCCCGAGCGTCGCGGCCAGGAGCGCATCTACAGCGCCAAGGACAAGGTCACCCTCAAGTTGATTCTGCGCGGCAAGCGCATCGGTTTCTCCCTCGCCGAATGCAAGGAACTGATCGAGCTGTACGACCCGGTTCACGGTAACCGCAAGCAGCTGGAAACCTTTATGCGCAAGATCGCCGAGCGCCGCGCCCAGCTGGAACAGCAGTTGTTGGATATTCGACAAATGCAGCTGGAATTGGATACAGCCGAAGAGCGTTGCTTAAAAGCATTAGATGAAACCGATAACAAACAAACGATTACACAGTAAATCTAATTTAGATTAAGACAGGTGGAACCATGAGCTATCCGTCCCTCAACTTCGCCCTCGGCGAGACCATCGACATGCTGCGCGAGCAGGTGCAGTCCTTTGTCGCCGCCGAGCTGGCGCCGCGCGCCGCCGAGATCGACAGCAGCAATCAGTTCCCCATGGACATGTGGAAGAAGTTCGGCGAGATGGGCTTGCTCGGCGTCACCGTCGAGGAAGAATACGGCGGCTCTGGCCTCGGCTACCTGGCTCACGTCATCGCCATGGAGGAAATTAGCCGCGGCTCGGCCTCGGTCGCCCTCTCCTACGGTGCCCACTCCAACCTCTGCGTCAACCAGATCAAACGTAACGGCTCGGCCTCCCAGAAAGCCAAGTACCTGCCCAAACTGGTCTCCGGCGAACATGTCGGCGCCCTGGCGATGAGCGAGCCGAACGCCGGCTCGGACGTGGTGAGCATGAAACTGCGCGCCGAGCGCAAGGGCGACCGCTACGTGCTCAACGGCAGTAAGACCTGGATCACCAACGGCCCGGACGCCAACACCTACGTGATCTACGCCAAGACTGACCTGGACAAGGGCCCCCACGGCATCACCGCCTTTATCGTCGAGCGCGACTGGAAAGGCTTCAGCCGCGGTAACAAGTTCGACAAGCTGGGCATGCGCGGCTCGAACACTTGCGAGCTGTTCTTCGACGACGTCGAAGTGCCGGAAGAAAATGTGCTGGGACTGGAAAACGGCGGCGTGCGCGTGTTGATGAGCGGCCTGGATTACGAGCGTGTGGTGCTGTCTGGCGGCCCGGTGGGCATCATGCAGGCCTGCATGGACGTGATCGTGCCTTACATCCACGACCGCAAGCAGTTCGGCCAGAGCATCGGCGAATTCCAACTGATCCAGGGCAAGGTCGCCGACATGTACACCCAGCTCAATGCCAGCCGCGCCTACCTGTATGCGGTGGCCCAGGCCTGCGACCGTGGCGAGACCACCCGCAAGGATGCCGCCGGGGTGATTCTCTACACCGCCGAGCGCGCGACGCAAATGGCCCTGGAGGCGATTCAGATCCTCGGCGGCAACGGCTATATCAACGAATTCCCCACTGGCCGCCTGCTGCGCGACGCCAAACTCTACGAGATCGGCGCCGGCACCAGCGAGATTCGCCGCATGCTGATCGGTCGCGAGCTGTTCAACGAAACGAAATAAGCGGCAAGCCGCA
Organism: uncultured Pseudomonas sp.; assembly: GCF_946885885.1. Next base: position 11,062 of record NZ_CAMPHN010000037.1, on the reverse strand, counting down.
AGCTTCAAGCTGCAAGTAGAAGCGCCCAGGTGCTCATTCTTGCAGCTTGCGGCTCGAAGCTTGTAGCTCCTACGGAGTAGGTTATGGCCATCCTGCACACCCAGATCAACACCCGCTCACCCGAGTTCGCCGCCAATAGCGCGGCGATGCTCGCCCAGGTCAACGACCTGCGCGCCCTGCTCGCACGCATTCACGAAGGCGGCGGCGAGAAGGCTCAGCACCGTCACACCTCCCGCGGCAAGCTGCTGCCCCGCGAACGGATCAACCGCCTGCTGGATCTCGGTTCGCCCTTCCTCGAGATCGGCCAGTTGGCTGCTTATCAGGTGTATGGCGAGGACGTGCCCGCCGCTGGCGTGGTCGCCGGCATCGGCCGGGTCGAAGGCGTCGAATGCATGATCGTGGCTAACGACGCCACGGTGAAAGGCGGCAGCTACTACCCGCTGACCGTGAAGAAGCACCTGCGCGCCCAGGCCATCGCCCAGCAGAACCGCCTGCCGTGCATTTACCTGGTGGATTCCGGCGGCGCTAACCTGCCGCGCCAGGACGAGGTGTTCCCCGACCGCGAGCACTTCGGCCGTATCTTCTTCAACCAGGCCAATATGAGTGCCATGGGCATTCCACAGATCGCCGTGGTCATGGGCTCCTGCACCGCCGGCGGCGCCTATGTGCCGGCCATGGCCGACGAAGCGATCATGGTGCGCAATCAGGCCACCATCTTTCTTGCAGGCCCGCCGCTGGTGAAGGCCGCCACCGGCGAAGTGGTCAGCGCCGAGGAACTCGGTGGCGCCGACGTGCATTGCAAGGCCTCGGGCGTTGCCGACCACTACGCCGACAACGACGAACACGCCCTGACCCTGGCCCGGCGCAGCATCGCCAACCTCAACTGGCGCAAGCTCGGCGTGCTCAACAGCCGCGCGCCCATCGCCCCTTTGTTCGACGCCGCCGAGCTGTACGGGGTGATTCCAGCGGACGCCAAGCAGCCGTTCGATGTGCGCGAAGTGATCGCACGCATCGTCGACGGTTCGCTGTTCGACGAGTTCAAGGCGCTGTTCGGTGCCACCCTGGTCTGCGGCTTCGCGCATATCCAGGGCTACCCGGTGGCGGTCCTGGCCAATAACGGCATCCTGTTCGCCGAGTCGGCGCAAAAAGGCGCGCACTTTATCGAGCTGGCCTGCCAGCGCGGCATTCCGCTGCTGTTCCTGCAGAACATCACCGGCTTTATGGTCGGGCAGAAGTACGAGGCCGGCGGCATCGCCAAGCACGGTGCCAAGCTGGTCAACGCGGTGGCCTGCGCCAAGGTGCCGAAGTTCACCCTGATCATCGGCGGCAGCTTCGGTGCCGGTAATTACGGCATGTGCGGCCGCGCCTACGATCCGCGCTTTCTGTGGATGTGGCCGAACGCGCGGATCGGCGTGATGGGCGCCGAACAGGCTGCCGGCGTGCTGGTGCAGGTCAAGCACGAGCAGGCCGCCCGTGCCGGTCACGATTTCTCCGCCGAGGAGGAAGCCAAGCTCAAGCAGCCGATCCTCGAGCAGTACGAACGCCAGGGCCATCCTTACTATTCCAGCGCGCGGCTGTGGGACGACGGGGTTATCGATCCGGCGCAAACCCGCGAGGTATTGGGCCTGGCGCTGTCCGCCAGCCTTAACGCGCCGATCGAGCCGACCCAGTTCGGCGTATTCCGCATGTAGAGCCCTTGTAGGAGCCAGCTTGCTGGCGATGCTTTTTCGCCGCGACGGATCGCCAGCAAGCTGGCTCCTACAAAATCAGATACCCCAGAGCAGCAGACCATGACCGACTTCACCACCGTACAACTGCAACAAGACCCGCGCGGTTTCGCCACCCTCTGGCTGAATCGCGCCGACAAGAACAACGCCTTCAACGCCGAGATGATCCGCGAGCTGATTCTCGCCCTCGACGCGGTGATGGCCGACAAGCGCCTGCGCTTTCTGCTCCTACGCGGCCGTGGCAAACATTTCTCCGCAGGCGCCGACCTGGCCTGGATGCAACATGCCGCGACCCTGGACTACAACGCCAACCTGGCCGACTCGCGCGAGCTGGCCGAGCTGATGCACAACCTCTACCAGTTGAAGATCCCTACCCTGGCGGTGGTGCAAGGCGCGGCCTTCGGCGGCGCCCTGGGCCTGATCAGCTGCTGCGATATGGCCATTGGCGCCGAAGACGCGCAGTTATGCCTGTCCGAAGTGCGCATCGGCCTGGCCCCGGCGGTGATCAGCCCCTTCGTCGTGCAGGCCATCGGCGAGCGCGCGGCGCGACGTTTCGCCCTGACCGCCGAACGCTTTAGCGGTGAGCGCGCCCAAGAGCTGGGGTTGTTCGCCGAATGCTATCCAGCCGACACGCTGGATCAAGCCGTTGAAGACTGGGTCGACAATCTGCTGCTCAACAGCCCGCTGGCCATGCAGGCCAGCAAGGACCTGCTGCGCGAAGTCGGCAGCGGCGTACTGACCCCCGCCCTGCGCCGCTATACCGAAAACGCTATCGCCCGCATCCGTGTCAGCGCCGAGGGTCAGGAGGGCCTGCGCGCCTTCCTCGACAAACGCAAACCGAGCTGGCAGGGAGAAGAATGATGCCCACCCCGATCCGTAGGTTGGCGTTGAGCGCAGCGAAGCCCAACGAGGTGGGTGGAGCACGCCATCCCGGCCCGATGTTGGGCTTCGCACAGCTCAGCCCAACCTACGCGCACGCCCCCGCGACAACGGAGTCGAATCGATGATCACAACACTGCTCGTCGCCAACCGTGGCGAAATCGCCTGCCGGGTCATGCGCACCGCGAAAGCCATGGGCATCACCACCGTGGCGGTGCACAGCGCCATCGACCGCGGCGCCCGCCATGTGCGCGAGGCGGATATCGCCATCGACCTGGGCGGCGCCAAGGCGGCCGAGAGCTACCTGCGTATCGACGCGTTGCTCAAAGCGGCCAAGGCCAGCGGCGCCCAGGCGATTCATCCGGGCTACGGCTTTCTTTCGGAGAATGCCGGCTTTGCCCACGCCATCGAACAGGCCGGGCTGATTTTCCTCGGCCCGCCCGCCTCCGCCATCGAGGCCATGGGCAGCAAATCCGCGGCCAAAGCCTTGATGGAGCAAGCCGGGGTGCCGCTGGTACCCGGTTATCACGGCGAAGCCCAGGATGTGGAAACCTTCCGCGTCGCCGCCGAAACGATCGGCTATCCGGTGCTGCTCAAGGCCGCCGCAGGCGGTGGCGGCAAGGGCATGAAGGTGGTCGAACGGGAAAGCGAGTTGGCCGAAGCCCTGCTCAGCGCCCAGCGCGAAGCGCAATCATCGTTCGGCGATGCACGCATGCTGGTGGAAAAATACGTGCTCAAACCGCGCCACGTGGAAATCCAGGTGTTCGCCGACCAGCACGGCAACTGCCTGTACCTGAACGAACGCGACTGCTCGATCCAACGCCGCCACCAGAAAGTGGTCGAGGAAGCGCCGGCTCCGGGCCTGACCCCGCAATTGCGCCGCGCCATGGGCGAAGCCGCGGTGAAAGCCGCGCAAGCCATCGGCTATGTCGGCGCCGGTACCGTGGAGTTCCTGCTGGACGAGCGTGGCGACTTCTTCTTCATGGAGATGAACACCCGCCTGCAGGTCGAACACCCGGTTACCGAGGCGATCACCGGCCTCGACCTGGTGGCCTGGCAAATTCGCGTAGCCCGTGGCGAGCCGCTTCCGATCAGTCAAGAGCAGGTGCCGCTGAACGGCCACGCGATCGAGGTGCGCCTGTACGCCGAAGACCCGGACAACGATTTTCTGCCGGCCACCGGCACCCTGGCGCTGTACCGCGAAGCCCAGACCGGACCGGGACGCCGGGTCGACAGCGGGGTTTGCGAAGGCGACGAGATTTCGCCGTTCTACGACCCGATGTTCGGCAAGTTGATCGCCTGGGGCGAAAACCGCGAGGAAGCCCGCCTGCGCCTGCTGGCGATGCTGGCGGAAACCTGCGTCGGCGGGGTCAGAACCAATCTGGCGTTTCTACAGCGCGTACTGGCCCATCCCGCCTTCGCCGCCTGCGAGCTGGATACCGGTTTTATCCCGCGTCATGAGGCGCAATTGCTACCCGCCGTTGCCGAGCTGCCCGCCGAGCTCTGGCAGTTGGCCGCCGAGGCATTTGTGCAGAGCGAAACCATTCGGCGGCGCGACGACGATATCCATTCGCCCTGGGCGACGAACAACGGCTTGCGTCTGGGCCTGCCCGCCGAGAACGACGTGCAGCTGCTCTGCCAAGGCGAGCGCCAAGTGGTGCGCCTACGTCACAGCGCACAGCCCGAGGTTCGCTTGCATGGCGAGCAGTTGGTGGTCGAGCGCAACGGTGTGCGCCGCCAACACTTGGCGATCCGTCGCGGCGACACCCTCTATCTGCAATTCGCCGGCGAGCTGCGTAGCGTGCAACGTGTCGATCCGATTGCCGAAGCGCAGGCCGGCCACCAGCAGCATGGCGGTCTGAGCGCGCCAATGAACGGCAGTATCGTTCGCGTGCTGGTCGCGGCCGGGCAAACCGTCGAAGCCGGTACCGCCCTGGTGGTGCTGGAAGCGATGAAGATGGAGCACAGCATCCGTGCGGCCCATGCCGGGGTGGTCAAGGCGCTGTACTGCGTCGAGGGCGAGATGGTCGCCGAGGGCGCGGTGTTGGTGGAGTTGGATGAGGTTTGAACGTCCTGTTGGGCTTCGTGCCTCAGCGCCAACCTACGACGCATAATGCTCGCTGCGAACGCATGTAGGTTGGCGCTGAGCCTGCGAAGCCCAACATCCGGATCACAACGGTCATTGAAATGAGGATGCAGATGAACTTACCGAAACAGGTGCGCCTGGTCGAAGTCGGCCCCCGCGATGGCCTGCAGAACGAAAAACAGCCGATCAGCGTCGCCGACAAGGTGCACCTGGTCGATGAATTGTCCGCCGCGGGCCTCGGTCATATCGAGGTGGGCAGCTTCGTTTCGCCCAAGTGGGTACCGCAGATGGCCGGCTCCGCCGAGGTTTTCGCCCAGATCCAGCAATTGCCAGGCGTTACCTACGCGGCCTTGGCACCCAATCTGAGAGGCTTCGAAGCCGCCGTGCAGGCGGGCGTGAAAGAAGTCGCGGTATTTGCCGCAGCAAGCGAAGCTTTCTCGCAGAAGAACATCAATTGCTCGATTGCCGAGAGCCTCGAACGTTTCGTGCCGGTGATGGATGCCGCCAGACAGCAAGGCGTGCGCGTACGCGGCTATGTTTCCTGCGTGCTCGGCTGCCCCTACGAGGGCGCGGTACCTGCCGAGCAAGTGGCCAGCGTGGCCCGCGAGCTGTTCGCCATGGGCTGCTACGAAGTGTCCCTCGGCGACACCATCGGCACCGGCACGGCCGGCGAGACCCGGCGCCTGTTCGAGGTGGTCGGCCGCGATATCGCCCGCGATAAATTGGCCGGGCATTTCCATGACACCTACGGCCAGGCACTGGCCAATATCTATGCCAGCCTGCTGGAAGGCATCGGCGTATTCGACAGCTCGGTGGCGGGCCTGGGTGGCTGTCCTTACGCCAAAGGCGCCACCGGCAACGTGGCGACCGAGGATGTGCTTTATCTGCTCAACGGCCTGGGGATAGACACCGGCATCGATATGGAGGCACTGATCGCCGCCGGCCAGCGCATCTGCACGGTACTGGGCAAACCCAACGGCTCGCGGGTGGCGCGGGCAAGGCAAAGCCAGTAGCCCGGATAAGCCGCAACACGCGGCGCAATCCGGGAGCAATTCGAAAGGTGTAAGAGCCCCCGGATTGTGCGAACGCTTATCTGGGCTACGGCTTGTACGGCAGACTTTCTTTACAGCCTGTAAAGCATCGTCGTCAGGCCTAGCATATGTCACCGACTTGCGGTGCAAAGGGGCTACAGGTTGGCGCACCCTGGGCGCTTACAGGTCGCTGACACCGCCGACTCATGGCCCGGCCCAGCCAGTAGGCTTGCAAGATTCAGCCATGCAACATGCCTGGCCTAACAAGAACGATGAGGAACCGACATGCAACAGCCCCTGTGGACGCCATCCGCCGAGCGTATCGCGGCCACCCGGATGGACGCCTTCCGCCACTTCGTCAATCAGCGCCACAGCCTGAACCTGTCCAACTATCCGGCCCTGCACGCCTGGAGCGTGGCGCAGCGCGAGGCGTTCTGGCAGGCCATCGCCGATTTCTTCGAGGTGCGCTTTAGCCAGCCGCCGCGCCAGGTGTTGCAGGAAGGCCCCAGCATGCCTAGCGCCCACTGGTTCCCCGGCGCAACACTGAACTTCGCCGAACACCTGTTGCGCCGCCGCGACGACCATCCTGCGCTGGTCGCCATTGGCGAAGACGGTTCGCGCGAGCAACTGAGCTATGCCGAACTGGCCACCCATGTCGCCGGTTTGCAGCGCAGCCTAGCCGCTGCCGGCGTCGGCAGCGGCGACCGGGTCGCGGCCTTTATGCCCAATACCTGGCAAACCCTGGTCGGCATGCTCGCAGCGACCAGCCTGGGCGCGACCTGGTCGAGCTGCTCGCCGGACTTCGGCACCCAGGGGGTGATCGACCGCTTCGGTCAGATCGAACCCAAGGTACTGATCGCCGCGGCCGGTTACCGCTATGCCGGCAAAAATATCGACCTGACCGGTAAACTCAACGAAATCCTCGAACGTTTGCCATCGCTGCAACAGCTGATCGTGGTGCCCTACTCCAATGCCCAGGCGCAGGTCGAAGACTTCCACTCCGCGGCCCAGGTCGCGCTCTGGGCGGACTTCTATCAGCCAGGCGGCACGCCTGCGTTCACCCCTGTCGCCTTCGACCATCCGCTGTATATCCTCTATTCCAGCGGCACCACCGGCGTGCCCAAGTGCATCGTCCACGGAACCGGCGGCGTGCTGTTGCAACACGTCAAAGAACTCGGGCTGCACACCGACCTGCACGCCGAGGACACGCTGTTCTACTACACCACCTGCGGCTGGATGATGTGGAACTGGCTGGTCTCGGGGCTCGCGCTGGGCGCGACACTGGTGCTGTTCGACGGCTCGCCCTTCCATCCGGGGGCCGAACGCCTGATCGACCTGATCGATGCGGAAAATATCAGCGTCTTCGGTACCAGCGCCAAGTACCTGGCCGCGTTGGAGAAAGCCGGCGCCAAGCCGGGCAGCACGCACCGCTTAACGCGCCTGAAGAACATCCTCTCGACCGGCTCGCCGCTGTCCCATGAAAGCTTCGAATACGTCTACCGCGAGATCAAAGCCGACCTATGCCTGTCGTCGATTTCCGGCGGCACCGATATCGTTTCCTGCTTTGCCCTCGGTAACCCGCTGCTGCCGGTATGGCGTGGCGAATTGCAGTGCAAGGGCCTGGGCATGGATGTGCAGGTCTGGAACGACGACGGCCAAGCAGTGTTCGGAGAGAAAGGCGAACTGGTCTGCACCCGACACTTCCCGTCCATGCCGGTTGGCTTCTGGAACGATGCCGACGGCAGCAAATTCAACGCCGCCTACTTCGAGACGTTCCCCGGCATCTGGGCCCATGGCGACTATGCCGAGGAAACCGCCCATGGCGGCCTGGTGATCCATGGCCGCTCCGATGCCGTGCTCAACCCCGGCGGCGTGCGCATCGGCACCGCGGAAATCTACCGTCAGGTGGAAAAAGTCGAAGAAGTGCTGGAATCCATCGCCATCGGCCAGGACTGGGACGACGATGTGCGTGTGGTGCTGTTCGTGCGCTTGCGCGACGGCGTGATGTTGAGCGATGCGTTGCAGACGCGTATCCGCCAGACGATTCGCGCCAACACCACGCCGCGTCATGTGCCGGCGAAGATTATCGCCGTGAGCGATATTCCGCGTACCATCAGCGGCAAGATAGTCGAACTGGCGGTACGCAATGTGGTGCACGGCAAGCCGGTGAAAAACACCGATGCCCTGGCTAATCCACAGGCGTTGGCGTTGTTCCGTGATTTGGCCGAGCTGCGGGATTGATTCCCGCCGCGACATAAAAGACAGGGGGTTCAATGAGCGAACAAGGCGAAAAAGACGACGATAAGCCGCTGACTCTTTGGGAAATGCTGCAAAGCATTTTAGCGGCGGCTATCGGCGTGCAGAGCGGCAAGAACCGCAGTCGGGATTTCAGCCGCGGCAAACCCAGTCACTTCATCATTCTGGGCGTGGCATTCACCCTGGTTTTCGTCCTGATGATCATTGCCGTGGTCAAGCTGGTGCTGCACCTCACGGGCGTCTGAGCGAGCACGCCCTCTCCCCATGGGGAGAGGGCCAGGAAGGCTACTGGTTGCTCACCCAAAACACCGCGGTGACCACCGCGAGCAGGATCAGCGCAAAAATCGCCCATGCATCGACAACACTGTCTTGTTCGTTGGATTCGGAGTGGTCGTTCATGGCATCGTCCTTAGTCATGGTAATAAAGGGATTGCACAGCCCAGTTAAGACCACAAAGACCTTCCGCTCAAGCAGTTGCGCATCAACGGCGAAGTTTTCTTAGTGCCATTGGTTAAGTACATATACGCAAACATCACTTTTGCCCTCCCGCTCGAACTGGTATCTTCCCCCGCCTCCGCCGGGAGTGCGCAGCCGTGTGTGCAGAAAGCCGAAAACGGCCCTTGTAAAGGCCGCGAGTGTTTTGCCTCGCGCCGCCATTGCAACGGCCTGTTAGCTGTCTAAATAAAAGCAGTAGCCTGAACTCACAGGATATCTATGTACGTATACGACGAGTACGATCAACGGATCGTTGAGGAACGCGTCAAGCAGTTCCGCGATCAGACCCGCCGCTATCTGGCCGGCGAACTCTCAGGTGAAGAGTTCCGTCCTCTGCGCTTGCAGAATGGCCTGTACATTCAGCGGTATGCGCCCATGTTGCGCATCGCCGTGCCCTACGGCCTGCTGTCCTCCGTCCAGGTGCGCATGCTGGCCAAGATCGCTCGTGATTATGACAAGGGCTACGCCCATATCAGCACCCGCCAGAACGTGCAGTTCAACTGGCCCGATCTGGAAGACGTGCCGGATATTCTCGCCGAACTGGCCACCGTGCAGATGCACGCGATCCAGACCAGCGGCAACTGCATCCGCAACACCACCACCGACCAGTTCGCCGGCGTGGCCAAGGACGAGATTATCGATCCGCGCCCCTGGTGCGAAATCATCCGTCAGTGGTCGACCTTCCACCCCGAATTCACCCACCTGCCGCGCAAGTTCAAGATCGCCGTCAACGGCGCCGTGAGCGACCGCGCCGCGATCGAAGTGCACGATATCGGCCTGGAAGCGGTGAAAAACGAGGCCGGCGAACTGGGCTTCCGCGTTTCCGTCGGCGGCGGCCTGGGTCGTACCCCGGTGGTCGGCAGCTTTATCAACGAGTTCCTGCCCTGGCAGCACCTGATCAGTTACCTCGACGCCATTCTGCGTGTGTACAACCGCTATGGCCGCCGCGATAACAAGTACAAGGCGCGCATCAAGATTCTGGTCAAGGCGCTGACCGCCGAGGTGTTCGCCGAGCGCGTCAACGCCGAATGGGCGCATTTGAAAGACGGCCCGACCACCCTCACCGAAGCCGAAGTGCAGCGCATCGCCGCGCATTTCGTCGATCCGGCTTACCGCCAATTGCCGGACCAGGACGCCGAGCTGGCGCAGTTGGATGCCGAGCACCCGGGTTTCGCCCGCTGGCGTCAGCGCAACACTTTCGCCCACAAGCGCCCCGGCTACGTGGCCGTGACCTTGTCGTTGAAGCCGACCGGCGTCGCCCCTGGCGATGTCACCGACAAACAGCTCGATGCCATCGCCGACCTGGCCGACCGTTACAGCTTCGGCGAAGTACGCAACAGCCATAACCAGAACATCATCCTCGCCGACGTCGAACAACAGCAGCTGTTCACCCTGTGGGGCGAGCTGCGCGAGTTGGGCTTCGCCACACCGAACGTGGGCCTGCTGACCGACATCATCTGCTGCCCGGGCGGCGACTTCTGCTCCCTGGCCAATGCCAAGTCGATCCCGGTAGCCGAGTCCATTCAGCGCCGCTTCGACGATCTCGATTATCTGTTCGACATCGGCGATATCGAGCTGAACATCTCCGGCTGCATGAACGCCTGCGGCCACCACCACGTCGGCCATATCGGCATTCTCGGCGTGGACAAAAAGGGCCAGGAGTTCTATCAGGTGTCCATCGGCGGCAACTCCGGCCGCGAGGCCAGCCTGTCGCAGATCCTCGGCCCGTCCTTCGCCCAGGATGAGATGCCGGATGTGATCGACAAGATCATCAAGGTCTACGTCGAGCAGCGCACCGACGAAGAGAGCTTCCTCGACACCTTCCGCCGTATCGGCGTCGCCCCATTCAAGGAGCGTGTATATGCAGCGAATCATTAAGAACGGCCAGATCGTCGACGAAACCTGGCACCTGCTGCCCAAAGACACCACCATGGACGGCCTGAGCAACTGCGACGACCTGATCGTGCCGTTGGCCCTGTGGGTCGAACACGCCCACGCGCTGAAAGCCCGAGACGGCGGATTGGGGGTATGGCTGGATGCCGGCGAGGAAATCGAGGAAATCGCCGAACAGCTGAATAACTTCCAGGTGATCGCCTTGAACTTCCCGTCGTTCACCGACGGCCGCCATTGCTCCACCGCCTACCTGCTGCGTACGCGTTATGGCTACAAGGGCGAAGTACGGGCGATCGGCGACGTGCTGCGCGATCAACTGTTCGCCCTCAAGCGCTGCGGCTTCGACGCCTTCGCCCTGCGCGAGGACAAGGACCCCGAGGATGCGCTCAAAGCATTCGCGGATTTCTCCGAGGTCTACCAGGCCTCGAGCGACCAGCCGCAACCGCTGTTCCGCCGCCGCGCCTGATTATCCCGCTTCGTGGAAAAGCCCTGAAATTTCAGGGCTTTTTCGTTTTCGCACCAAGTAAGCCAGCCCCGGATTGCGCTGGCGCTTATCCGGGCTACACATTGACGCCTCCCCATAGCCCGGATGCAATCCGGGAAAAATCTCCGCATGCGCCACCGCTCCCCGGATTTCATCTGATGGGATGGACTCCTCCTCCCACGGACGGCATCGCGATGTGCCAGATTGCCTG
>NZ_CAMPHN010000036.1 GCF_946885885.1 uncultured Pseudomonas sp. | reverse complement strand
ACGTTATGGAAACGCGCGAGCATCACCAGGCAGGCCAGGCCGGTGTCGAGCCCGGCATCGGGCTCATTGAACGAGGGAGCATTCGACATCTATTGCGTCCATGCACTGACAACGACTGAGCGCTGCTACCGAGATAGCAAAACGCCATAAATAAGGGCGGCATGGTACTCGTAAATCGCTGGGCGTCCTTAGTCGAAAATATCGACTGGATCACATTTCAGCCAGCCATGGCAAAGGACTTACAACACCTCAGTTTCCCCCTACAAAACCCTCTACTGGCCCTACGTATGGTTCATGCCTTCAAGGTATGGAGACAATTCAGGGATTGCGTATAAACGTAGAAATCTACCGGTCTTCTAGAGGCCGAACCGCCTCACCCCTTACGCTTGGCCCAGGCACCCAGCTCCTTCATTAACGCGCGCTCCTGCTGGGCGATGCCGCGTAGGCGTTCGGCGATGGGGGCGAAGTCCGGCGTTTCGCCTTTGTTGCGGCTGGCGCGCACGCAGGCCGAGGCGAACTGGCGCCAGTCGTCGCCGATCGCGGTCAGTTGCGTCGAGGCTTCGCGCAGGCTGGCAGCGCCGATCTTATCCCCGGCCTCTTGTAAGAAGCTGGCGTACATAAAGCGGAAGCCGGCGCCACCGGTGCCGATTTCTTCCTGCATGCGCACGATATGGGTCAGGTAAAGGCGGTTGTATTTGCTCTGCGCCGGGTCGAGCTTGGCGATGCGCTGGGCCAGGTGCTGGATACCGCGAATGCCGATCCAGGGCAGCGGCATGCCGTCGAGAATCCGCGTGGTGGAGAGCACGCTGGTGCGGATCAGGCGTTCCCAGTCCTGCTCCAGCGGCACCTCGTCGAGCCAGTACATCAGGCCCTTGGCGGCCAGCGCGCCTTTGGCAAAGCGAGCTTTTTGCAAATCTTCGGCGGCGCAACGCACCGGGGCTTCGAACACCGGGTCGCTGAGCAGGTACTCGTTGCCCTCGCGGCCATAGGCCAAGAGGTTGTGGGCGTTGAAGTGAAAACGCATCTCCGGCGGGAAATACGGCAGCCAGAACACCGAACTCTGCAGACCGGCGAGGCGCCCGCCATCCAGCGCCGCATCCAGGGCCAGACGGCCCTGCTCCGGGTTGCCGAAGGTACGGCTGTGCAGGCGCGCGCCCAGGCGTTTGCTCAGGGTTTTGATCAGGTGCTTGGGCGGCATGCGATAGGCGATCAGCGGCATGCCGCTGAGTTTGACGATCGGCAGGTAGGCGAAGGCCAGGCCGGAGGCCAGACCGAAAGCCATGGGCTCGCTCATCGGCAGGCCGGCGTGAGTCAACAGGCTGGCCATCACGCCGCTTTCGCAGTGGGCGCTCTGGCGGTGTTGGAAATCAGGGAATGTGCTCAAGTCGGTGCCCCGTAGCGCCGTGCGCAGAGCACGGTTCGCGGAAGAAAATTGGTCGGTGACGACAGGCTCACGCCCTATCCCGCTGGTAGCCGATCAACTGCTCGACCGGCAGGCCGAAGGCCTCGGCATAGCGCGCCAGGATGGCGGCCGACAAACGCCGGTAAATCGCTGGGCGGAAGTGCCGGCGAATGCGCCACTGCCATAACCCGCTGATCTGCGCCAGCGCCGGTTCGTCGAGGCGGTAGCGGTACATCAGGCATTTCAGCGGCGACTGCTCGCCGCGCTGCCAGGCCGCCAGCGCCTCGGCTTCCTGCGCCTGCAACTCGGCCACGGCCAACTGGGTGGCATAGGCTTCCGGCTCCCAGCCATCGCTCTGTGCGCCCTGGTAATGACCGCTGGCGTCCACCGCATAGACCAGCTTGCTGTGGCCGCCGTAGGTGGAACTATGGTCCTGGGGCACTTCATCGAGCTTCATCGTCGTCTCCCTGATTACCGACTACGGTCAGCTGCATAAAGGCGCTGGAGAAACGCCCGCTTTCCGGGACGTAACACAACAGCCGCTGGCCGCTGCGCAGCGTGCCGGAGTTGAACAGCTCTTCGAGCATGATAAAGATCGAGGCCGCGCCGGTATTGCCCTTGCTGGTCAGGTTGGTGAACCAGCGCTCCTGGGGGATCGGCAGGTCGATATTGGCCAGGCCCTCGGCCAGACGCTCGCGGAAATACTCCGAGGAATAGTGCGGCAGGAAATGATCGATATCGGCGACGCGCAATTCGCGGCGCGCCATGATCCGCTTGAGCGTCTCTTCGACGGTGAATTTGACGATGTTTTCGTTGAGCAGTTTGACGTCCTGCTTGATCGCCATCACCGACAGGCGGTTGCGTGCCTCGCCGTCGTAGCGGCTCCAGCCCTGCAACTGGCCGTCCTGCATCTCGGCGCCGGCGTACATGCACGGCGGCATGCTGTCGGCGAAGGACAACACATCGATCCAGTCGATACGCAGGCTCAGACCACGGACGTTGGGCTGGCCCTGCAGCCACACCGCGCCGGCACCGTCGGAGAGCATCCAACGCAGGAAATCCTTTTCAAAAGCGATTTCCGGCTGAGTCTGCAGTTGTTCGACGCGGCTTTCGTACTCGGCATTGAAGTTATCCGCGCGCATCAGGCTGGAGGCCAGCTCCGAGCCACAGGCCACGGCGTTCTTGCTCTCGCCGCTGGCGACGCTGAGCCAGGCGTATTTCAGCGCGGTCATGCCGCACAGGCAGATACCCGCGGTGGTCACCACCTCGCACGGCGGGTTGCCCAACTCGCCTTGCAGCATCACCGCGTGGCCCGGCATCACCTGGTCCGGCGACGCGGTGCCGGCCACCAGGCAGTCCAGTTCGGCCAGCTCGAAACCGGGGCCGAGCAAACCGCGCACCGCGGCGGCGCCGATCTGCGCATTGCTCATGCTCGGCGCGCCGGTTTGCGGGTCGATCGCGTAATGCCGCTGCTGGATGCCGTTGCGCTTGAGCACCAGTTTGCGTGCCCGCGAGGGTTTGCCGCCGACCAGACCGAGGCGCTCTTCCATCTGTTCGTTGCCGACCGGATCGTGCGGCAGGAAGGCGCTGATGCGATTAATGAATACCGGTTGTGCCACGACAATCCCTCAACATTACTCGCCGGACGGGCCGGCGAAGTAGGCTTTCTCACGCTGCGTGCGCGCCTTGAACATGGGCGCCAAAAGCTTTTTCAACAGTGCGCTGAGCGGTACCACGGTCACGATCAGGCACAACAAAAATACGATATATAGCACTAGGCCAGCAGCGCGTCGTCGACTTTGCGCTGGCCCGAGGGCGGCGAGCAGGCGACTCCATAACTGAAAACTGCGGTTGCCGACCTTCTCGCTGGCGATCAGCTTCTCGTCGATGCGCACCGCACCGAGGCCCTTGAGCATCGGCTGCTCGATCGGTAACGCGTCGGCCGTCAGACGCTGCGCCATGGCCTCGCCGAAACGACTGGCGGCGACTATTTCGGCCTCGTCGATGCCGGCGCGCGGCACCCAGGCGTAAGGCTTCTGCCGCCCGGTAAACAGCCACAACGGCGTCGCCAGAAAACTCGCGGCGGTGCCGCAGGCGTCGGTCAGGGCAATATTGTCCACCAGCCGCGCGCCCAACTCGTGCAGGCGTTGTTTGAGTTTTTCCTGGGCCATCAGCCACATATTGCGGCAACCGATCAGGGTCACCACAGAAGTACCCTTGAGCAGTTGCGCGGCTTCGGCCGAGGCGAGGAAGCTGGTCATCGGCTGCGACGGCGAGAGGAACCAGACCTGGTAGGCGAGTATCACCAAGTCGTAGCGCTGCGACGGATCGACGGCCAGGGGTAATAGGGGTTGCGGACGCATCAGCACGGTTTCCGGGAAAATCCGGAAGAAACCGAGAAACGGCCACGGAAAGGGATAAGGCTGGGCGGGTTGCAGCGCGAGAAAGTCCACATGGATATCGGCGCGCTGCAATAATGGCGCGCAGACCGACTGCATCAGCCGGTCGAGCTGTCCCGTTTGGGAATAATGAACCACCAGAACCTGTCGCATTCCTAGCAACTACCCACAAAATGAACGGATTATGCCACAGCGAATTCTTCAAACCGTAACCCGCCTGCGCTACGGCCTTCTGTTTACCCTGGTATCGGTCTGTTCGCCGAGCCATGCAGGCGACATTCTGGTCAATGTCGACGCCGAACAGGCCAACGCTCCGGTGTACCTGGCATTGGTGCTGGCCGACCAGGCGCAGTGGCCGGCAATGTCGCTGAGACAGGTACAGGCGCAGGATGGTGTCGCCCGGTTCGCCGAGGTGCCGCCAGGGCGTTATGCGTTACAGCTGTACCGCGACGACAACGGCAACGGCCAACTCGACCTCAGCCCGCGGGGCGTGCCGCTCGAACCGGTGGGTTTTTCCGCCAATCCGCCGCTGGCCAGGGGCAAGCCGACGCCGCTGGCCTGCCTGTTCGAACATGGCGGTGGCGATACCGAATTGCAGATCGAGTTACACGACGCCCGGGCCAAGCGCTGAGGGCAGTGGCCGGTGTGAGCTGACGCACGCCCTCCGGAAGAGGGTCCGGGGCCGCTGGTTTTGCGCGCTTGCCGGTCGGGTTTCGCTGCGCGTCGTGCGTGGCGCCATTGGCCGGCGTAACGTGGCTCGCTATGAAACCTCAACAGACCCTAATGTCACGACAATCATGATGTGCCGGATAACTGTAGAGCGGCGCCAGCCTCCGGACGAGCCGGCACTGTCATCGTGGCGCGCCGCGTAACCCACCAGACGATATACCTTCATTGCGCCAATGGTGGGTTACGGCGCAACGGAACTTGTTGGTTCATCGCTATCAGCCGCGTGCGCCTAACCCACCCTACGGGATCGCGGCACATGGGTAAGGGCCGCGACTAACCGACATTTCGTTGTCGCGACGAACATCGCCAAGGCGTTTCACTTCAGCCCCTGGCCGGAAAACATCATCACCTTGTCGCCGGCGAACTGCACGCTGATAAAGGTTTTCTCGTCGCCCCAGGTGCAGCTGGTCAGGCCGATGGCGCCGGCACACTCGCTGGGCTTGCCGAGCAGGCTTTCGACTTCGCTCTTGGGCATTCCGCTCTTGAGCTTGGAGTAATTCTCCTGATTGACCTTGCTGCACGCAGCGAGGAACAGGCAGACGCACAGCAACATGAGATTTCGCAGCGACATGGCTAACTTCCTGGTGGGTTGAACGTACAGAGCTTGGCACAGGCCTGACGGCTCCGCGCGGAATGCGCTCGCAGAGCGCTGAGAATTATCTGTGTTTTTCAATGGCCAGCTAAAAGCGCGAACCGGGCTCCTGCAAGAAGCTCAGTTCCGCGGCGCTGGAGACGCGCCCGAGAATCGCATTGCGGTGGGGAAAGCGCGCGAAACGCGCAATCACCCGCCGATGGCGCTCGGCATAATCGAGGTAATCGTCGAACAGCTGACGCTCGCTTTCCGGTGCGGCGTCGCGCAATGCATGAAAGCAAGCGACCGCATGGTCCTGCACCGCAAGGTCCTCGGCATGCTCCAGCACCAGGTAGATGAATACCCGCTGAATCGGCGTCAGCCGGGCATCCCATCCCTGCGCCATGCCCGCACGCACCAGCGCCTGGGCGCGGCTGTCGCCGGCAAAGGCGCGCGGGGTGTCGCGGAAAATCATTCGCGGCAGTTGATCGAGCAACAGCACCTGGGCCAGCCAGCCTTCAGGCTGCTGCTTCCAGTCCTCGAGCTCGCCGGCCAGAGCCTGCTCGACCAGTCCGGCAAAACGCTCGCGCGCCTCTTGATCCTGGCTATCCCGCTTGCCGAACCAGAGCGTACCGCGCGCCGCGGCCACTTCGGCAGAGCTGCTGGCGCTGCCGAACCACCAATCGAGCACGCTTTGCCAGGCCGTCACGGGTCATTCCTGGTGGTAGGCGGTAACGCGCTCGACTTCCTGCTTGGAACCGAGGAAGACCGCAACGCGCTGGTGCAACGAGGTCGGCTGGATATCGAGGATGCGCTGGGTGCCATTGGTGGCGGCGCCGCCGGCCTGCTCGATGATGAAGGACATCGGGTTGGCTTCGTACATCAAACGCAGCTTGCCGGGCTTTTCCGGCTCGCGGCTGTCGCGCGGGTACATGAAGATGCCGCCGCGGGTGAGGATACGGTGCACATCGGCGACCATCGAGGCAATCCAGCGCATGTTGTAGTTCTTTTCCAGCGGCCCGGTTTCGCCGGCCAGCAACTCGCTCACATAACGCTGCACCGGCGCTTCCCAGTGGCGCTGGTTGGACATGTTGATGGCGAATTCCTGAGTGGTTTCCGGCACGCTGATGTTGTCGTGGGTCAGCACGAAGCTGCCCAGTTCGCGGTCCAGAGTGAAGCCTTTGACACCGTTGCCCAGGGTCAGCAGTAGCATGGTCTGCGGACCGTAGATCGCGTAACCGGCGGCGACTTGCGCGGTGCCCGGCTGGAGGAAGGCTTCCTCGCCGAGATCGCCGTTCTCGCCATTGCGTTCCGGGCAACGCAGCACCGAGAAGATGGTGCCGACGGAGACGTTGACGTCGATGTTCGACGAGCCGTCCAGCGGATCGAATACCAGCAGGTAGGCGCCTTTCGGGTAACGCCCCGGAATCTGGTAGGCGTTGTCCATTTCCTCGGAGGCCATGCCGGCCAGGTGACCGCCCCACTCGTTGGCTTCGAGAAGGATTTCGTTGGACAGCACATCGAGCTTCTTCTGCACCTCGCCCTGCACGTTCTCGGTTTCCATGCTGCCGAGTACGCCGCCGAGCGCGCCCTTGGAGACCTGATGGCTGATGGCCTTACAGGCCCGCGCCACTACTTCGATAAGAAAACGCAAATCTGCCGGGGTGTTATGGCTGCGGGTCTGTTCGATCAGATAGCGGCTCAGGGTAACGCGGGACATGGAAGGCTCCGGGAAGGAAGGAAAATCGCGCGCAGTTTAACCTGTTCGGGACAACGGCGCCTCTGCCCCAGGATGGAAGGATGCCAGACACACGCCTGGCACCGGGCTTCGGTTTATCATCGACCACCGCGATCGCCCTGAGTTCAGCGCATCGCTCCTCGCTCAAGGCGCCGCGGGCTTGTTGCGCAACAGGCTCAGGGCCATCAGCACGAGCAGACCGACGCCTATCAGCAAGACCGCCCACAAGCCCAGCCGCTTCCAGTCGAAGCGCTCCGCCTGCTCGGCGCTGGCCGTACCGGCCTCGACCAGCGGCGTCTCGACCGCGCGGGCGATGCCCAGGCTGGCCAGGCGCTTATCGTCGTAACCGGGGATCAACGTGCTCAGCGGCAGACTGGCCGCCTTGCCCATAGGATTGCCGATGGCCAGCACATAGGGCGGCGTGCCGCGGGCGAGAAACACCACCTGGGTCGAGCGGATGCCGACGCGAATGCTCGGCGCCTCGCTGCCCAAGCCGCCGCCGCGTTCGTCCACCTGCAAGCGCAGTTGCCGCACCGGGGCGCCATACAGTTCCAGTTCGTCGTGCAGCACCTCCTTACCGTCCTGGGGCAGGCGGTAGAGCAGACCGCGCGCCAGCGGCTGCCATTGCACCTTGCCTTCATGACGACCGGCCAGGCTCACCGGCGCCAGGGTATTGGCCTGGGCCAGCTCGATCCGCACCCGCTGCAACGGCAGCGCCAAGGGCAATTCCCAAGTGTATTGCCCGTCCTTGGCGCTGCTCGGCGGTAAATCCGCCGACCAGGTCAGCGGTGCGGGGAGCGTGTCGCTGGTGGCGCTGAGCACCCGCGCGGCGAGCAATTGCGGTGCCTGCCGCGGACTGCTCCAGAGCAGACGCAGGTAGCGCGCCGACTGCCCCGGCAAGGCCACTTCGCGCTGGTCGATACGTTCATCGGCGAACGACAGCCGGGCGATCTGCCCATCGTTCCAGGCGCGCCACTGCTGCAGATCGTCGCTGGCCTCGATGGAGAAACGCTGGAAGCCGTCGCCTTCGGACGCCCAATCGAGGATCAGCTTATGCATGGGCGCGTCTATCGCGCTGGTGTCGAGCAACCAACCGCGCAGCACTTGTTCGTTCGCCCCGTGCGCGGCTTCCGGCACCACCTCGACCAGGGTGCCACTGGTGCTGCGTTGCACCCGCACGCTGGGGGTCTGCTCGGCATTCAGCGGGCCGCGCAGGGGGAACCACTTCACCGCGGTGTCCTTATGCGTCTCGCTTTGCCGGGCGCTACCCAGGGTCAGGGCATAGGCCTGGGCCTGCCCCTCGGCGTTGAACACCCGCAGGTCGCGCAAATCGGCGTAACGCGCGGCCAGGTGCAATTCCATCGGCAGTTCCAGGCGATACCAGGGGCCCTCGCCGCTCAACGTCAGCGGCACCTGCCGGGCATAATCGCCGGGAGTTTCCTGCGCCTGCGCCAACAACGGCAGCGCCGCCGCCAGCGCCAATAGGGTTCCACGTACTAGCTTCATAGCGCTCATGCCTTTACCTGCTCCGCCTCGTGCGCCGGCCGCTTGGGCGGCAACGGCGCGAAATAGCCGACGACCAATAGCAATACGCCCACGCCGATAAAGGAGATGATGCGTTCCAGACCGCCGCGGTTGCCCAGCTCGACGAAGAACAGCTTGGCCACCACCACGCCGATCAGCACGGCGCCCACCAGCCACAGTTCGCGGCGCGTGCGCAGGTGGCCGAGGATCATCAGCGGCAAGGCGATCAGGGTCCAGACGATGGACAAGCCCGCCTGCACCAGCATCGACGCCAGCAACGCATCCAGTTGATAAGCCACCCCGCCCCAATGGTGAGCGGTACGGAATACCGCGGCGGTGAGCAGGGCGAACAGCGAGAGCCCGGCAACGGCCGGCACCAACTGCCCACCGCCCCAATGCCCCAAGCCCAGCGCCGGCAAGGCGCCACGCAACCACTCATAGAGCGCGAACAGGGTAATCAGCAAACCCAGCTCCAACGGGTTGATCAGCGGTATATACGGCAGCGGATCGGCGGCGCCATCGCTGACCATATTGGCCAGCCAGAACCAACCGAGCATCAGCATCGCCAACGGCGCGGCGGCCAGCAGGCGGTACTCGCGCGGATAGGCCGCCACCGGCCAAGGCCATTGCCGCGGCATCGACATCAGCAGCAGATACAGGCTCGGCAACAGCGCCCAGCCCAGCCAACGCCAGGCGTTGTAGTGCTCGGACAGCATATACAACAGGTAGCGCAACTCCAGGGCCAGGACGCCGAGCAGCAACCAGCAACCGAGCACATGGGCCGCACTCAACGCGCTTACCGGTAACAGCGTGCTCAAGCGGCGCAACGACAGCAGATGCACGGCGAACAGCGCGCCCCAGGCGAGCCAGCCGAAATTCGCCGCCGGGTGATAGGTCGAATGCCCGGCGTACAGCAGAATCACCGCGGCGGCCGGCACCAGCAGCGTGCACAGCAACGCCATGGCGCGCCATTGGGTGCGTGAGGCGATCAGCGTCCACAATGCCACGCTGGCGGCGGCCACCTTGAGCAGCAAAGGCGCCTGGAGCTCGAGCGAGGCGAAGCGCACGATCTCGCTTGCCAGGCTCAACGCCCACCAGCCAGCGCCCCATACCAGCAACAATTGCGAGAGCCGTTGCAGACCCAGCGTGCCCAGCACACCGGCCTGTTCGCGGCGCGCCACCTGCTGCAAACGCCAAGCGCCGATCAACGCGGCGATGGCCAGCACCGCGGGCGTCCAGAAGCCGGCATGCGCCAGTGGTCGCAAGCCTTCGCCGCTCAGTTGCCCGAACAGCAACGGCCCGGCCAGCAAAAACGACAGACCGCCGAACACCTGCAACAGCAGGCCGAAGACGAAACTGGCGCGCTGCTGCAAGTGCAGGCTGAGCCAGACGATCAACAGACCGCTACCGCCCCAGACCGCACTGGCACTGCGCCAAGGCAGAACGAACAGCACCGCCAGGTTGATAAATACCAGCCCCACCAGCAGCACCAGCGACAGCCCGCGCATCAAGCCCTTGTCGCTGCTGACCTGCTCGTCGCGGGCGGCCAGGAGCATGCCGCCGATCAGCGCCAGACCGATCAGCGAGGCGGTTATCAGGCCGCGCCAACCGTCGCCGCCAGCGGAACCGATACCCGACGCGCTATCCAACCGCAGCAGGAACAGCGCCCCGCCGAGCAGTTGCACGGCAAAGGCGCTGAACAGGAAGGCGCGCGACTGCAAACGCAGGCCAACGAAGATAGTGGCCAGCCCGGCCAGCGCCCAACCGATCGCCGTGGCCTCGGTGTCGAAGCACAATGGCGCGATCAGGTAGAGGAAGGCCAACCCCGTGCAGGCCAACAACGGCAAGCAGCGCCGCTCCCAGGCCGAAGATTGCTCATCGCTCGCCTGGCGCAGATTCCAGAAACTGAACAGCAAGGCGACGCCGAGCATCAATGCACCGAGCGCGGGACCCACGAGCACCGTCTCCACGCCTTGACGCAGCTCGCCGATAAACGCCAGCGCCGCGCCCACTTGCAGCAGCAGGGCAAAGGCGCGGGCCAGACTGCGTCGCTGACGCAGGCCGAGCCAGAAGATCCCTGCACCCTCCACCGCCCAGGCCGCGGATGTCCAGCGCGCATCCAGACCCAAGGGGATCGCCAGGGTGCCGAATACCACACCCAGGGCCAGGCAGGTTTCCACCAACAGCAACGCACGCCCTTCGGTGCGCTTACTCAACAACAACGCCAGGCCCATATAGAACAGCCCCAGGAGCAGGGCGCTGAAGGCGGCGGCGAACTCGATGTGCTGGACCACCGCGTACTGCAAGCCGAAGCCCACCAATGGCGGACCGAACAGCACGGTGCCGTCGACATAATCGCCCTGGCGCGCCGACCAGCGCAGCAGCTCGTTGCGCTCGGCCGGCGCATCCGCCGCCTCGCGCAGCTTGCGCCGGGCGAACAGCAGGCCGATGGCCACGTACATGAGGAAGAACAGCACCAGGAACGGCTCGGTGCTCCACAGCAACTCCGGCGTGTAGGAACGCAGCCCCCAGGCGAAACCGATGCCGAAGGTGCCGACGAAACCGATCAGATTGAGCAAGCGCCAGGCCTTGAACCAGGCGATGGCGAAAATCCCGCTGTTGAGCAGGATGAAATAGGAGAACAGCGCGACATGGTTGCCGCTGCCGGTCGAGGTCAGGATAGGCGCGGCGAAACCGCCGAGCGCCGCCGCCGCGGCCAGGCCCAGGGCATTCTGCGCCACCGCGAGAATCGCCGAGCAGACAGTGACTATCACCAGCAAGGCGAGCGCGGCCTTGGGCTCGAGCAAGGGGTGCAGGCGCATGGCGGCGAACACCGTCAAATACATCACCGCAATGCCGGCCCCCTGCAACATCAAGGCATAACCCGGGTTGCGCAGGCGCAGCCACCAGCCCAGGCCGAGCAAGGCCACGGCACTGGCCGCGACCCCGGCGTAACGCACCTGCACCGGCACCACCATGCCCTCGGTGGCGTAACGCAGGAGGAAGGCCAGGCCGAGGAACAACAGCAGCACGCCGATGCGCAATACCGTGTTGCCACCGAACAGCCAGGCCTGCGCCAGATCGATGGCGCGCTCGATCGGCGACGGCTCGCGCGGTTTCGCCGGCTGCTTCGGCACTGCGGGACGGGCGACCGGCGGCCGCTCGGCCACCTTCGCGGCGACCGCGACCGGCTCGATGCGCTGATCGATTTCGGGCGGACTTGCCTCGGACGGCCTGATCTCGGACGGGTGCGTCCCAGACGGGTGCGTCCCAGACAAGTGTGTCCCAGACGGATCGGCTTCGGGCAGGTTGAAATCGAGGCTCCAGTCCAGCTCAGGCCGAGCCTCGGCGGTTTGCGCAGGCTGCGGCGCCGCTGGCGGCTCGGCGACCGACGATATGGGCGCGACAGGCGCGGCCTCGGCCGGGCTCGGCGCAGCGGCCTGTTCCAGCTTGAGCAGCCGCTCGTACAGCGCCGTGGTGCCGTGTTCGAAGCGTGTGGAAAAAGCTTTGAGCTGATCCGTCAGCGCAAGGTTGCGCTTTTCCAGTTGTTGCAACTTGAGCGCCTGGCCGATGGCCAAGCCGACCACGGCGCCGAGAATCGCCCCGATCACCGACTCGTCGGCCAACGCGCCCAACACCAACCCTACCAGCATGAAGATCCATTGCATGCAGTGCGTTCCTACTCAGGTAATTCAGGGTTCCCAGCCAGCCACAGGGCATGGACTGGCACGCAGTATAGAGGCTCGCCCCGCTGCTACCCATAGAGACGATGCCGGCTCTATCACAGACACAGAAGATAGTCGCTGCGACCAAGCGCCAGCCGGGCTCATCCGCTCCCAGCCGGGCGAATGCGATTGTGCGGCCCGATCCCCTTTGTGCTTGTTGCCCGCGCTACCCACTGCAGCCGGGGAAAGCAGTCCCGGATTGCGCTGGCGCTTATACGGGCCACGAGCACGTGCCGATGTGCCCTTTCCGAACGGAGCCCTCGCCAATGGCAAAACACGACCAACCGGCGGATAGTCGTTCATAAATGGCCCAAGGCCGCTATCATCGCCCGCCGTCCTGCTGACTCACGCCGACACGATGAAAAACAACCTGATCGCCGCCGCCGAACTCGACCGCCTGGAGACCTGGGCCAAATACACCAGCGACATGTGCCATAGCTGCATATCCAGCTGCTGCACCTTGCCGGTGGAGGTGCGTATCAACGACCTGATCCGGATCGGTGTAGTCGACGAGTTCGAGCGCAGCGAACCGCCGAAGAACATCGCCAAGCGCTTGCAGAAGGAAGGCATCGTCGAGCGCTTCAATCAAAAGTCGGGGATTTTCACCCTGATTCGTATGAGCAATAACGATTGCCTGTACCTGGATCGCAAATCACGCCTGTGCACCATTTACGACAAGCGCCCGGACACCTGCCGCAACCACCCGAAGATCGGGCCGCGCCCGGGTTACTGCGCCTACCGGCCGAAAACCACGGGTTAGAGCCACACTCAAGCGCAACGCCGGGCATTTCGGTTGCCCACATGCGCGCGTAATGATGGCCACTCACCACCTTTCCTGGCGGAATGAGATCAAAATCACATATAACCACTTCTTCTATGCCAAGTTATTGACTACTTTCGGCACGCTGTTAGCCTAAAGACGTATTCTTGACGCAACACAGCCTAACTCACACTCATACGCAATGAAACGAGTGAAATTCAGGCGCTGGCATCAAAGCAAAAAAAATAAGCAGTTCGTCTAACGAAAGGGCGGCAGACCTTAGCTGCATCCTCTGCAGTCGCTCGCCCTACGCCACATGAAAGTGGTGATTACCTGCCCAAACTGATCTCGACTGGCGTAACGACAGCAGGCTTCGTTCGCCTTGAAATCGATCAGCGTATGGGAACCGTAGGGAGATGGGCCAATGCGTATCAGTATCTTTGGGTTGGGTTATGTCGGTGCCGTCTGTGCGGGTTGCCTCTCGGCCCGCGGCCATCATGTGATCGGCGTGGATATCTCGCCGACCAAAATCGCTCTGATCAACCAGGGCAAATCGCCGATCGTCGAACCGGGTTTGGACGAATTGCTGCACAGCGGCGTCGATACGGGATTTCTCTACGGCACCACCGATGTGGAGGCCGCGGTCCTGGCCAGCGAATTATCCTTTATCGCCGTGGGCACCCCGAGCAAGCGCAATGGCGACCTCGACCTGGGCTATATGGCGTCGGTGTGCACGCAGATCGGCACCGCGCTGCGCGACAAAAGCGACCGGCACACCGTGGTGGTGCGCAGCACCGTACTACCGGGCACCGTGAAGAATGTGGTGATTCCGCTGCTCGAAGCGGCTTCCGGGAAGAAAGCCGGAATCCACTTCGGCGTGGCGACCAACCCCGAATTCCTCCGCGAAAGCACCGCGATCAAAGACTATGACTTCCCGGCGATGACCGTGATCGGCGAACTCGACACGCAATCGGGCGACCTGCTCGAACAGCTCTACAGCGGGCTGGACGCGCCGATCATTCGCAAATCGATCGAAGTCGCCGAGATGATCAAGTACACCTGCAATGTCTGGCATGCGGCCAAGGTCACCTTCGCCAACGAGATCGGCAACATCGCCAAAGCGGTCGGCGTCGATGGGCGCGAAGTGATGGATGTGGTCTGCCAGGACCACAAACTCAACCTGTCCAAGTACTACCTGAAACCCGGCTTCGCGTTTGGCGGTTCCTGCCTGCCCAAAGACGTGCGCGCCCTGACCTACCGCGCCGCACAGTTGGATATCCAGCATCCATTGCTCAGCGCCATCATGCCGAGCAACCGCATTCAGGTGCAGCGCGCCTTCGACATGGTTTCCAGTTACGAAAAACGCAAGATCGGCCTGCTCGGCCTGAGCTTCAAAGCCGGCACCGACGACCTGCGCGAAAGCCCCTTGGTGGAGCTGGCGGAAATGCTCATCGGCAAGGGCTACGAGCTGCGCATCTTCGACAGCAACGTCGAATACGCCCGGGTCATCGGCGCCAACAAGGAATACATCGAGTCGAAAATCCCCCACGTCTCCTCACTGCTGCACGCCGAGTTGAACGAGGTGGTCGAGTTATCCGATGTGCTGATCATCGGCAACGGCGATAGCCGCTTTGCCGATGTGCTGAACAGGGTCGACGGTGACAAACACATCATCGATCTGGTGGGTTTCCTGCCCAGCACCTCCAGCGCCAGTCGTCAGGGTATCTGCTGGTAGCAGCGACCGACGGAAGGCCGGCATCACACATTTTAGGAGCACGACCATGATCCCAGTCATCCTCTCGGGCGGCAGCGGTTCCCGGCTCTGGCCATTGTCACGCAAGCTGTATCCCAAGCAGTTTCTGGCACTGTCCGGGCCGCACACGCTGCTCCAGCAGACGCTGCTGCGTCTCGACGCCGCGAACATGGCCGCGCCCATCGTGGTGTGTAACGAGGAGCACCGTTTCATCGTCGGCGAGCAGCTCGCCGCCATCGGTTGCGATGCCGCGACCGTACTGCTCGAGCCCTTCGGCCGCAACACCGCGCCGGCCATCGCCATCGCCGCACTGAAGCTGATCGCCGAGGGCCGCGACGAGTTGCTCCTGGTGCTGCCCGCCGACCACCTGATCGAGGATCGCGAGGCGTTGCAAGCGGCGCTCACGCTTGCCGCCATCGCCGCCGAGCGGGGAGAAATGGTGCTGTTCGGCGTGCCGGCGAACAAACCGGAAACCGGCTATGGCTACATCAAGAGCCGTGTCGGACGCAGACAACTGCCGCCGGGGGTGCTGGCGGTCGAGCACTTCGTCGAGAAACCGTGCCAAAGCAAGGCCGGCGAGTTCGTTGCCAGCGGCAATTATTTCTGGAACAGCGGCATGTTCATGTTCCGCTGCAGCCGTTACCTGGAAGAGTTGAAGCACCACGAACCGGACATCTACGACACCTGCGTGCTGGCCCTGGAGCGCAGCCGCGAGGATGCGTCCTTCGTGCGCATCGATCCGGCCACCTTCGCCTGCTGCCCGGACAATTCCATCGACTATGCGGTAATGGAGAAAACCACGCGCGCCTGCATGGTCCCGCTGGACGCCGGCTGGAGCGATATCGGCTGCTGGGCCTCGCTGTGGGACGTGCAGGACAAGGACGCCCAGGGCAACGTCAGCAAAGGCGACGTGCTGCTGCAGAATTGCCATAACTGCCTGGCGCACAGCACCGACAAGCTGGTCACGCTGATCGGCCTGGACGACCTTGTGGTGGTGGAAACCAAGGATGCGGTGATGATCGCCCCGCGCAAGCGCGCCCAGGAGGTCAAGCAACTGGTCAACACCCTGACCGCGCAAGGCCGCACGGAAACCCGCAATCACAGCCAGGTTTACCGACCCTGGGGCGCTTACGACTCCGTGGATATCGGCTCGCGCTTCCAGGTCAAGCGCATCTCGGTCAAACCCGGCGCGCAGCTCTCGCTGCAAATGCACCATCACCGCGCCGAACACTGGATCGTGGTCTCGGGCACCGCACGGGTGACCTGCGACGACAAAACGTTTCTGCTCACCGAAAACCAATCGACCTATATCCCCATCGCCGCGGTGCATCGCCTCGCCAACCCGGGAAGGATCCCCCTGGAAATCATCGAAGTGCAGTCCGGCAGCTATCTCGGCGAAGACGACATCGAGCGACTGGAGGACGCCTACGGACGTACCGGCGAACAACGCGGGAACGCCGCCCCCATGCTGATCAAATCTTGAACCTGCCGCGTTGCCTGCGGGCAACGCGGCCAGAACAGCGACCAGCGCCGCACAACGGCGCCAAGCCCAGCGCAAGGAAGCCTCGATCGTACGCTTCAGCAGACCTCCGCGACCGGGGAACAACATTGGATAAGCCTCTCGGGACGAGAGGCACGGCTATGAGTATCGGAATGGGACGACCTATGAACAGCGGTGCACGTCAGCCAGAAGGCGCGTGGTGCCGGCAGTTTCTGCCCACCTCCCTGTGCGCCATCGAGGAGTCCGGCAATCATGCATAAATCGGCGAGGCTAGACAGGGCTCAACGGCGCCACGACTTCTGCATGCGCTTGTTCGGCTGGAGCCTGCTATTCACCTGCCTGGTCCTGTTCGGCGAGTTGCTCGACCCGGCGCTGTTCGACCCGCAGCACCAGAAATTCGTGTTTCTGGTCGGCGTCCTCGGTGCCTGGCGGTACGGCAACGCCATCAACCACTATCTGCGTGGCATGTATTTCCTGCACTGGCGCTTTCCGGCGATGCGCAAGGCCGTGGAACGTCTGGGCCCCGCCGCCCTGCCCTCGCAGCTGTTCATGGTGGTCACCAGTTTCCGCATCCCTTCGCAGACCACCTTCAATGTTTACCAATCGGTGTTCCAGGAAATCCAGCGCCTGCCGGCACCCTGCACGGTGATCGCCTCGATCGTCGAAAAGGGCGACGAGGATTTGATCAAGCAGATCATGCGTCGCGAAGTGCGCGAGCGCCGCGATATCAAGCTGGTGATAGTGCGCGCCCGCGGCACCGGCAAACGCGACGGCCTGGCCCACGCCTTTCGCGCTCTGTCGCGGCAGATGCCGAACAGCGACGCGGTGGTCGGGGTGGTCGACGGCGACACCATGCTGCTGCCCCACTGCGTGGAAAACGCGGTGAAGTTCTTCGCCTACCTGCCCAATGTCGGCGGCATCACCACCAACGAATTCTGCCAGGTCGAGGGCGGCAAGCTGATCCGCGAATGGCACGCGCTGCGCTTCGTCCAGCGCCATATCAATATGTGCTCGATGGCCCTGTCGCGGCGCGTGCTGACCATGACCGGGCGGCTGTCGTTCTTTCGCGCTGGCGTGGTGACCGATCCGGCTTTCATCAAGGATGTCGAAGCCGACTTCCTGCAGCACTGGCGGCTCGGGCGCTTCCAGTTCCTCACCGGCGACGACAAATCTTCCTGGTTCAGCCTGATGCGCGCTGGCTGGGACACCTTCTACGTACCCGACAGCAACACCCTCACGGTCGAGCATCCGCCGGACAGCAACTTCCTGCGCGCCACCCGCCAACTGATGTTCCGCTGGTACGGCAACTCGCTGCGCCAGAACTTTCGCGCCACCCGCCTACTCGGCTTCCGTCAATTGGGATTGTTCACCATGTATGTGCTGTACGACCAACGCGTGTCGATGTGGACCAGCCTGCTCGGGCTGACCGCGTCGCTGATCGGCGCCATGTTGTTCGGCGCGCAGATCCTGCTCGCCTATCTGTTCTGGGTACTGCTCTCGCGGACCCTGGTGACGCTGTCGATGCTGCTCAGCAAGCACCGTGTCGACCCGCTCTACCCGCTGGTTCTCTATTACAACCAGATCCTCGGTTCGCTGATGAAGGTCTACGCCTTGTTCCATATGGACCAGCAGAGCTGGACCCGGCAGAAGACCACCCTGAGCGGCGGTGCCGCCGGGCTCGATCTGGCGCTCAACCGTTGGACGTCGAAAGCCATGTTGGCATCGGCCGTTTCACTATTTTTCGGCGTAGTCGCCCTGCTGCTGCAAGCCACCCAATCTTAAGTCGCGAGGCGAACACCCATGAACACCATCAGTAACCTGTCCGCCAATATGGTTCACGAAGCGGTCGACGAGCGTCAGCACGTGCGCACCAAGCTACCCGCCAAGGTCACCCTGAGCGGCGGCATCGCGCCTGTGGAATGCCAGATAGACAACATTTCCCTCGGCGGCGCCGGCCTGCACTGCGAGCAAACGTTCAAGCTCGGCAGCCTGCTGTTCGCCTCCATCCATCTGCGCATGAACGCCATCGTTCTGAACATCGACGCCAGGGTCAAAGTGGTGTCCAAGTACGACGGGCTGCTGGGCATCGAGTTCATCGAACTCGACGAGCAGAAGCGCGACATCCTGCGCTATATCATCAGCGCCTATATGTCCGGGGAAATCGCCGACATCAATGGCCTGCTGCATGTATTGCAGCGGGAAAACCACATCAAGCAACGCAAACAGAAATTCGGCAGCCCGCGCTGCGGCTGGGAACGCTTGCGCGCCGGCCTCGGCAGCCTGTTGTTCCTCAGCGCCGGCATGTGCCTGGCCGGCCTGCTGTTCTACAAACTGTACCTGCTGTTTTTCCATGTGGCGGCGACTCAGGCGCTGGTCAGCAGCAACGCTTACGTGGTCAGCATGCCGGAGAACGGCTACGTCAAGCTGCTGGTCGAAGCCAATCAGCGGGTACCCGCGGGCCAGCCGATCGCCAGCGTATCGACGCAACTGGCCACCAGCATCAACACCCCGGCGGATCTCGAAGCGTTGGTGCGCCTCGCACCGGCCGATAGTCAGGCGCTGCTCGGCCGCACGCTGGTCGAAACGGTGATCGCCAGCCCGTGCGATTGCGAAGTGTATTTCCCCGGCAAACGCCGGGACGGTTACGCCTACAAGTTCGACGAACTGGCGCACCTGCTGCCGGTCGACGAGGACCTCTTCGTCAAGGCCAGCTTCCCCTTCGAACGGCTCAAGGATGTCAGCCGGGTTTCCTCGGTCGAACTCAGCCTGTTCGGCAGCGATTCGACCATCGGCGGCACTGTGGTCGATTCGGCGCTCGATACCCTCAACCAGGCCCTGGAGCTGACCATCCGGCCCAACCAGCCGTTGCCCCGCGAGACCTACCGCAAACCGCTGGCGGTGGACGTGTACCTCGGCCTGCCGTTCGCCGCGCGGCTCGGCAATCTGTAGGAGCGCGCCATGCAACAGCTGAAGCCGCTCTTCTCGCGGCTCTTCTCGCGACTCTTCTCGCGACTCTGCGCAGGCGCCCTGGCGGCGCTGCTGACGGCGGCCGCGGCGCAAGCAGAGAGCCTCGCGCAGATCCGTTATCGGCTCCACCAGGACCCGCACGCCGTGGTCGAACCGCAGTTGCGCGCCCTCGCCGCACGCGGCGAACGCGGTGCGCAACTGCTGCTCGCCAACCACCTGTCCGGCTCCGCCGATGCGCAGCGCGTGCAGGAAGCCATCGCGTTGTACCAGGGCGTTTTCGAACAGGGGCGTGGCGAGCTCGGCGCGCTGAGCAGCCTGGCGGCTTTGGTCGACGGCAATATCCACTACCGCGCGCGCTATCGGGCGTTTTTTCAGGAGGCGGTACGGCGCTACCCGCAGCAGCGCGATCTCACCACCTTGTCGACCACCCTGGAGGTGTTCCTGGTTTACCCCGAGGATTTCCGGGCCGAACGCGTCGGAACCCTGATCGCGCTGTATCGGCGCGCCTGCGTCGAGGATTGCCGCGATCTCACCTACCTCGGCGCACTGGCCGAACAGCAGGGCCAGCAGGCCAAGGCGGAGCGCTATTACCGCCGCGCCGTGCTGGTCGATGCGCGCGCCGTGGGGCGCTATTACCGGGTTCTCGGCGAGCATCAGGACGAGCTATTCCCGGTGTTCGCCAAGAGCCTGCGCGAGCGCATGGACGAACTGCCGCTGCCCGTGGTGCAGAGCATCGGCAGCCTGCTCAGCGGCATCGCCGGCGAGCAGGAAAACAACGATGCCCTGGCCTGGTTGAACTACGCCAGCGAACGGGGTTCGGTGGCGGCGATGCAAGCCAAAGCCAGCTACATGATGTCCCTGGCCGAGCAATATCAACCGGCCGAGGTGTTCGCCCTGATCGACCGCATCGAGGCGCTGCGATCGCAGCAGGGCCGAGCCCTACGGGCCTCGGCCTACCTGGTGCGTAATTGGCCGACGCTGGATCCGTTCAAGGCCCATGAGCTGATTCTCGGCCTGCTCGCCGAGGGCTACCAGAACGCCTACCTCAACCTCGGCGAACTGCACAGCATGGGCGGCCTCGACGAAGTCGATCAGCGCCAGGCGATCGAGGCTTACCGGCAGCTCACCGAGAAAGGCTTCGCCTCGGCCTTCTACCGCATCGCCACCCTCTATGCCCACGGCAAGGGCATCTGCAACGACAAAGCCAAGGCGTATGCCTACGCGCGCATCGCCGTGGACTACGGCGAGCTGGGCGCGCGCAAGTTTCTCAGCGAGTTGGCAAGCGAAATCAGCCCCGAAGAGTTGGCCAACGCCGAGCACGCCCGTGAAGACATTTTGAAAACCGTGAAAATCTAGCGATGGGGACCATTCATATGCCGATCAGCCATATGCCAAGCAGCCGTATACCAAGCAAATCAGGCAAGGGAACTGCGCGCTACCTGGGCCTGGCCCTGGTGATGGGCGGCGCACTGGCCCAGGCGCAGGAGGCCGAGGAGCCGACGGCGACCGATGCCGATAACGGTGCCCCGGCCGCGGCGCAAACCGCGGCGGCGGATACCCTGGAGATCCACCATAAATTCAGCGTGCAGGGCGGTTACGGCCCCAAGGATTCGACCCTCGGCGAGGACTACGAGCCCTTTTACGGCCTGCGCTACGAACCCTCGCTGTCGTGGTCCGGCCCGCAAGCCGAATGGCCGGTCTGGCAGGGCTTCGCCCGTGCCTGGCTGAACTACAGCTCGAGCCAGGCCAGCACCCCGTTCCAGGAGCAGAACCCGTCCCGCGAGCTGCCCGATGTCGAACACGCCAACGCCGAATTGCGCGAGTTTTACCTCAAGCGCAACCTGCTCGGCGGCGACCCGCGTTTCTCCCTGAGCCTCGGCCGCCAGCGTTACGCCGACTACTACGGCATCTGGTGGGACGACAGCCTGGAATCCCTGCGCTTCAACTACCTCGACGACTTCGCCAGCGGCTTTTTCGCCGTGGGCCAGCGTTTCTACAACTACAACAGCGACGCCAACAGCCTCGCGGAGGATGTCCGTTCGATCGCCTACGGACTCGGCGAATACAGCTGGCGCTGGCACCCGCAACACTGGGCCGGCCTGCGTCTGCTGTTGGAATACGACCACTCCGGCGCCGATGTGGACGACCCCCGCGATTTCAAGGGCGGGCGCGCCGGCCTGTTCGCTTATGGCGACGCGCTGCGCTGGGGCGTGATCAGCGATTACCGGATGGAGCTGGTAGCGCTCGAGGGACGTGTCGAAACCATCGACAGCGCAGCCGTGGAAGAACGCCGCAACAGCAGTGGCTGGGCCTTCGTCGGCGATATCGGCAAGCGCTTCGACGATTGGCCGTGGCAACCGCGCTTCGCCCTGCGCGGCGGCATCACCGATAAACCGGGCAACGCATTCGAAGGCTTCGGCTTCAACGACCTGCAATCCGACCGGGTCAGTGGCCGGGAGACCTATTCCAGCGGTCTGCTCGGCTCGTTCATCGGCATCAACCTGCGCAACCTGGCGTTCTACGGCCTCGCCGTGGAGACCCGACCGCTGCCCAGGCATTACTTCGACATACGCGTTTCCGACCTGTATTTGCGCGATGGCGAAGGCGAACTGCCGCTGCGGGTCTCGCCCGAACTGCTCGCCACCCCCGGCGCCATCACCGGCGACGAGGCGCTCGGCCAGGTGTTGGACCTCAACTATTACTGGGAAATGTTCCCCACCGCGCTGGCGGGCCGGCAACTCAGCTTCGACCTGCTGCTCAGCGGCGGCTACTTCATGGCCGGCGATGCGATCCGCGGCCTGGACGACGACTATCAACTCTCCTTCGGCGCAGTCGTGCGCTACTGACGGACCACGGCCATGATCTTCACATCGAACGTTTTCTTATTCCTCTTTCTGCCTCTGTTCCTGCTGATTTATTACCTGGTCAAGGACTCCTGGCGCTCCCATGTGATCGTGCTCGGCAGCTATGCGTTCTATGCCTGGTGGCGCCCGGACTTCCTATTGCTGTTCGTGGCCATCTCGTATTGGAACTACTGGTTCGGTATCCGCATCAAAGCCCGCCTGGATAACGACGATAAACGTGGTGCTTTCCGCCTGTTGACCATCGGTGTGGTCGGCGACCTGGCGACCCTCGGCTACTTCAAATACGCCAACTTCGGCGTCGAGGTGATCGCCAGCGCACTGGCGCCGCTGGGCATCGACACCTTCACCCTGGAGCACATCATCCTGCCGCTGGGCATCTCCTTCTATGTGTTCCAGGCGGTCAGCTACATCGTCGACATCTACCGCAAGCAGGCCGAACCGACCAAGCGCTTCGTCGACTTCGCCGCCTATATCGCGCTGTTCCCGCAACTGATCGCCGGGCCGATCCTGCGCTACAGCCTGGTCGACAAGCAGTTGCGCCAGCGCAGCCACTCGCTGGAGCTGTTCTCCCTCGGCGCCTGCCGCTTCATGCTCGGCTTTATCAAGAAGGTGCTGATCGCCGATTCCCTGGCGCCGATGAACACGCTGCTGATGGGCGAGGCGCAGCCGGAAATGGTCGATGCCTGGTTCGGCGTGTTCATCTCCCTGGTGCAGCTGTATTTCGACTTCTCCGGCTACAGCGACATGGCCATTGGCCTGGGCATGATGATGGGCTTCCGCTTCCCGGAGAACTTCAACCAGCCGTTCCTCTGCCAGAGCCTCACCGAATTTTGGCGCCGCTGGCACCTGACCCTGGCCGACTTCCTGCGCGACTACATCTATACCCCGCTCGTGCGCAGTCGCAAGATCGGCGCCAACGGCGCGCTGTTCCTGACCATGCTGCTGTCCGGCTTCTGGCATGGGGCGAGTTTCGCCTTCATCTTCTTCGGCCTGTATTTCGCGGTGTTCATGGTGCTCGAGCGCAAGCTCAAGCTGACCACCAAGGTCACCGATCCCTACAACTTCTGGCGCAACATGCTCGCGGTGACCGGCGTAGTGCTGTGCATGCCGCTGTTCGTCACTGGCGACCTCAGTCATGCGCTGCGCCTCTACGCCGGGATGTTCGGGATGAACGGCCTCGGCTCGCTGGACATTTACGTCCTCGGCACCTCCAGCCTCACCGTGTCCTTCACCCTGGTGGCCGTGGCCTGGCTGGTGATCGCCGGCACCATCAACCGGCGCTACTACGCCGGGCAAAAAGTCGGCTACCTGATGCAGAACGTCAGCGGCTTCAGCGCCTTGCTGTTGTGGGCAGGCTTCGCGCTGTCGTTGACGCGCCTGGCCGCCAATTCCTTCTCGCCTTTCCTTTATTTCCAGTTCTGAGGAGGTCGCCATGTTTCCCGTAATGAGTTCCGCCAGCCGCATCAACGGCATCCTGTTTTTGCTCATGCTGGCCGCCATGCTGGTCTATTCGGTGCCCAAGGTGGCGGGCTTCGTCCGTACCCAGGAGCAGGCGCTGACGTTGTTTCTCGACGGCGAGCTGATCCGCAAGTTCGAGAAAACCTACGACCGCGAATTCCCGCTACGCGCGATCTCGGTGGAAGGCTGGGCCAACCTGCAATACCTGCTGTTCAAGGAAGGCGCCAGCGGCGTGGTGCTGGGCAAGGACGGCTGGCTGTTCACCAACGAAGAATACAAAGTGCCGAGCGCCTATGAGGAGGTTCTGGCTGAGCACCTGGCGCGGATCAGCGAGGTCGGCGAACGCCTGCGCGAACACGACAAACGCCTGATCGTGTTGCCGGTGCCGATGAAGGTGGACATCTATGCCGACCGGGCATTGGTCGAACTGGACCCGCGCACGCCGGCCTTGTATGGCGAGTTCGTCAACTACCTGCGCCAGCGCCAAATCGAGGTGACGCCGTTGCGCCAGAGCTTCCTGCTCGGCAAGCAACAACAACCGCTGTTCCTGCGCACCGACACCCACTGGACGCCCCAGGGCGCCAACCTCGCCGCCAAGGAATTCGCCCGGCTGCACCCGGAACTGGTAGGGCAGATCCGTTATCGCTCGCGCCTGGTGGCGAAAAAGACCATCGACGGCGACCTGCTCGGTTTCCTGCGTTTCAGCCAATGGCTGAACCCGCAGTTGTTCGCTGGCGATGCCATTCCGCTGTACGAAACCATCAACACCGAGCAGCGGATCGATGCCGATCAGCTGTTCGGCGACAGCCCGCAGTCGATCATGCTGGTCGGCTCCAGCTACACCAAGATCGAGGACTGGAACTTCCCCGGCTTCCTCAAGGAGTCGTTGCAGAACGACATGCTGACCACCGCCACCGAAGCGCTCGGCCCCTTCCATGCGATGGATCAGTTCCTCGCCGGCGAACACCTCGACAACCGCAACATCAAGACGGTGATCTGGGAATTTCCGGTGCGCACCCTGCTCACCCGCCAGGCCAGCGAGCAAAGCACGCAAGCCATCAACCAACTGTTCTGAGCCGCAGGCTCGCAATCCTCAGGAGAACGTCATGAACACCCTTATGCAACGCTGCCTCGTTTCCTTGCTGTTACTCGCGCCACTGGCCAGCCAGGCCCAGGAAAGCAGCGCCGGCCTCTACGGCCCGGTCGCCCCCGCCGACTCCGCCTATGTGCGGGTACTCAACCTCAGCGGTGCGCCGGCCGAGGTGATGCTCAGCGGCAAAAGCAAAAGCCAGAAGATCAATGCCGGCCAACTCGGCGCCTACCTGTTCACTCCACCGGGCACCCGCACCATCAAGGTCAACCAGAGCACCCAGGACGTCGACCTGCAGACCAGCTCGGCCTACACCCTGGTTTACGACGGCAGCGGCCTGGCGAGCATCGTCGACCCCTACTCCAGCGACCCGAAAAAAGCCCTGGTGGCGTTCTACAACCTGACCGACCAACCCCTGGCCCTGAAGACCCGGGACGGCAAGCACGCCATCGTCGAGAGCATCGACAAGAACCAAAGCGGCGTGCGCCCGGTGAACGAGGTGAAGATCGGTTTCGCCGCGTTCAACGGCGAACAGAGCGTGGCCACGTTCGACGAGACGCTACTGAAAAAGGGCCGTTCCTACAGCTACCTGGTCGTGCCCCAAGGCGGCAGCGTCCGGGCGATCAGCCAGGCCAACAGCCTGGATACCCTCGAATAGTTATGCCGCGACGAGGCGCTCGCCCAATGAGAAAACCCTGGTTGTACGCTGCCGTCGTCTCGCTCCTGGCGCTGGCCCAACCGGCCAGCGCCGAGGAGGCGGTCTGCGATCTCGAGTGCCTGCTCTGCCCCGGCCTGTCCGACCCGAAAAACTATGCCGAAGGCGTGATGAAGTCGCTCGACTCCCTGGCCCCCGGCAAAGACAAATGGCTGTTCCGTTCGGCGGTGGACCTGGCCAACGACTTCGGCATGCCGCCAGCCATGCGTCCGGAATTCGCGCGCCTGATGGCCACCTTCGCGGCGAAGAACATCCAGGTGGCGATCGCCATACAGCCGACCCGCGGCCTGATGCACCGCGACAAGATCCGCCCGGACCACGCCCACGGCTTCGACTACGCCGTGGCCCGGCACAACCTCGCCGCTTACATCGAGCAATTGCGCCAAGGCGGTGCCCTGGTGCCGGACATCATGCCGCTGGTGGAAACCCCGCCGCCGCAGGAATACTTCTTCCGCCGCGACCATCATTGGACCCCGAGCGGCGCCAGGACCACCGCGCGCATCGTCGCCGACGCCATCATCGCCCACCCGGTCCACGCGCAGTTGGACAAGAAACAGTTCCGCACCGAGCCGGGGGTGATGATCCCCAAGGACGGCACCATGAACCGCGGGCTCAAGCGCATCTGCGGCAATAACTACGGCTTCCAGTATGTACGCGGGCTGCGCACCATCCCCGTGGAGGCCGATGCCAGCGCGCTATTCGATGAAGCGGCTACCGAGGTGGTACTGGTCGGCACCAGCAATTCCGCCAGCCGCGACGAGGAAGCGAAAAACTACAACTTCGAGGGTTTCCTCAAGGAATATCTCAGCGTCGACATCCTCAACTACGCCCTGCCCGGCGCCGACCAGGACGGCTCGCTGATCCAGTACCTGCATTCCAGCGATTACGACCCCAAGGCGCCACCCAAGCTGATCGTCTGGGAGCTGCCCGCCAACTTCAGCCTGGATGCCCCGTTGACCTACCGCCAGTTGATCCCCGCGATCAACGGCGGCTGCGCCCACTCGCCGAAAGTGCTCGCCAGCGCCCGCCGGGAATTGGCCGAACTGAAGACCGCCGAACGAATCGAACTGTTGAGCAATACCGGACGCCAGCGGCAAGACCTGCACGACCTGCACCGCGCCTTTCTCGAGATCAAAATCTCCGACGGCAAGGTCAAGGACTTCTACATCATCACCTACTACGACAATGGCAGCCGCGACAAAGTCTGGTATCGCCGCGAAGGCGTGGTCGATGGCGGCCTCTACTACCTGGAACTCAGCCAGGCCCCGGAACACCGCGGCGCCAACCTGATGTCGGTGTTCATGGAGCCGGTCGAGGCCCTGGAAACGCCAACCACCGTGGAGGTGCAACTGTGTCGATGAGACGCCTGTGCGCCGTACTGATCAGCGCTTGCCTGGGCCTGACCAGTATTCCGGGACAGGCGGCGCTGCGCTCGATCTGGCAGCCCAGCGGGCCGGCGCCCGTGTCGCTCGATTACCACGAACTGACCTGCCGCAAAGAGGTGCCGCCGCCCTATACCGGGCCCTTGCAGATCGCCAGCAAGTACGACCAGAGCGACGCCAGTAAAACCACCTTGAGCAAAAAACGCCCCTCGGCGGCTTCGCAACTCGCCTACCGCAGTGCCGGCGAATACACCAAAAGCCTGGTCCGCTTCGCCGACTACTACCTGCGCGCGGAAACCCCCGGGCATGCGGCCATGGCCCTGGCCTGCATCGACCAATGGCTGCAGGCATGGGCCGAAGCCGGCGCGCTGACCAGCCGTGACGCCAGTAAAACCGGGATAGCCGTACGCAAATGGAGCCTCGCGGCGATCTCTTCGGTAATTCTCAAAACCCAGGCGCTCAGCCATGGCCAACTGCGCCTGAGCGATGAACAGCGCAACTGGCTGAACCAACTGGCCAAACTGGTGATAGACGACTACGCACCGCGCCTGGCACCCGATTTCCGCTACTTCAATAACCACGATTACTGGGCCGCCTGGGCGCTGGCCTCGACCGGCATCCTCCTCGACCAACCGCGCTACCTGGATCTCAGCGAACGGATCATGCGCCGCGCGCTGCAACAGATCACCACCAGCGCCGACGGCCGCTATGCCTACCTGCCCAACGAACTGGCGCGCGGCAAACTGGCGGCCAACTACACCCACTACGCCCTGGTGCCGCTGGTGTTGCTGGCCGAAGCCCTGCGCCAGAACGGCTACCGCCTGAGCGAGGACGACGAGCGCCGCCTCGACCTGCTGGCCAATTTCGCCGCGCAATCGGTGTTGGCGCCGCAGCGCCTGCCGGAGCTGGACGGGAAAAAACAGGAACAGGTGGACCCGTACAAGATGGCCTGGCTGATCCCCTTCCTCAACCACTCCCCCAAGCACGAACTGGCCAACCGTCTGTATCAGGCCGAAGCGGACGCGGTCGACGGCTACAGCCAGATCGGCG
The DNA here is from genome assembly GCF_946885885.1 of uncultured Pseudomonas sp. The sequence goes on along the minus strand of NZ_CAMPHN010000036.1, from coordinate 5,987 downwards.
GACGCATCGCCCCGCTTTATCCAACCCTCGAAGCCCTTAAAAGGTGAAGCCCATGGTCGCCAACCCAGCGTCGGCCATGCCGTTGCGCTGCCCGCGCAAAACCTCTCGCGGCCTCATGCGTCGGCTCTTGCTCGCCGCCCTCGCCTGCATATCTTTGTCCGCCGGCTTTGCCGAGGCGGACCAGACGATCAGCCGCCTGCCCGGCGCCGAACAGCAGGTTGCGCTGGAGCAGTTGCTAGCCGGGCTGCCGAACGGCCCGACGGCCGAGCAACTGAGCAGCCAACTGCCAAGCGCGCGGGCCAGGGTTTCGAAACGCACGATGTTCTCCTCCCAGGCCGGCAGTTGGCCGTTCGAACCCTTCGTGCACAACGGCCTGTTCCGGGTGATCGCCGGCTACCAGGCCTCGCACCCGCAGGCCCTGCAAATCGGCGGCGGGCAAATCGACCTGGCGCAGCTGCACCGCGCCGTGGGCGACCCCGAAATCCTGCGGCCGCACAAGGACGGCTACCTGCTCAGCTACCCGCTGCTGATTGCCGCCGACGCCGCGCTGCTGGTGGAAAACACCACGCTGTACCTGAACGCCAACAGCGGCAGCGCACTGATCAACCAGGGTCAACTGGTGCTGCGCCACGCCATGGTGCAGGGCTGGAGTGGCACGCAGACGGACGAGATAGCGGCAGAGCTTACGCCGCGGGGCTTCCGTCCCTTTATCGTGTCCTGGGCCGGCAGCGTCACCCTGGTCGACAACTCGACCCTGTCGCGACTCGGCTATAACGCCTACCTGGCCCGCGGTCTCGGTGTCGCCCGCAGTGCGGCGCAGGGTACGCGCATTCCGCCGGCCCGGCTGTGGGTTCGCGACAGCCTGTTCGACGAACTCTCCACCGCGGTGAATGCCAGCGACGCGCTGCTGCGGGTCGACAACAGCCGCTTCGAACGCTTGCAACAATACGCCCTGGATATCGCCGACAGCCAATTGCGGCTGCAGGGCAACCGCATCGACCAGGTGCGCAACAACAGCGGCATACGCATCCGCGGCCGCAGTTCGGGGCGCATCGAAGACAATGTGATCAGCGCCACCGGCAAAGCCGGTATCGAAGTGCTGGAACAACGCGGCGATCTGCTGCTGGCCGGCAATCTGCTCGGCACCTCGGCCAGCAACGCGATCCAGCTGCGCGAAAGCGGCGCCGAAGGCAGCCTGTTGCTGCTGCGCAATCACATTCTCAACAGCGGCTACAGCGGCATCGACGCCTTCAACGTGAAGCGCGCCCATGTCGCGGGCAACCGCATCGGCGGCACCCCCGAATACGCCATCAGCTTCCGCCACCCGGCGGCCGGCGGCGAGCGCCTGGTTCTGACCGGCAACGACCTGGGGCACACCGGCAAGGCGCTGATCCGGGTCGAAGGCCAGGACAGCCTGATCCTCGGCGACAACCGTTTCCACCTGACCCCGCCGCACCAGAAAGTCCTCGCCGGCGACCTCCTGCCGCTGCAAGGCCCGTTACTCGACGCCCTGAGGGAAGCAGGCTGCTTTATCGAAGTGCGCCCCAACAGAAGCAGTAAAAACCCTCCAGCGAAGCAGACCAGGGAGAGGGCCAGCGGCTGCGCCGATAAGAGCTGATCGGCTCGGCTTTTCCAGGTTTAGAAAAGGCTATGTACCAATAGCGTGTTGCGTTCGGCTATCGCCACTGAATTTGAAACGGTCTGGATCCCGCACCAGAACCTTGACGAGCTCACCCCATTGGAAGCTTGGCTAGGAATAAACCCTTACCGGCAACCCGCAAAACGGGAGGAATGGTTCGAAGCCTGGGACGGCTTGTTGCAGGGTTACCATTTGCGCTTTTAGCGGGACAAACCGGTCAACGAGACAAGGGCGAGATCATCGGGCACCTGTCCATGGACAGGCCGGCTCAACTCGGCCCTTGGGTGGTGAAAGGCGGGATTTCGAGGGGAAACGCCGGGCCGTCCACGGAAAAAACCGACGGATGACCGACTGAGGCGGTAAAACAGGGTGGCCTGAGGAAGAAAAATTCCCCGCCAGGGTGGCGGGGAAGTCTATTTGGACGCTGGACGGGACTCATGGCTGCTGGAGATTTCGCCGCCCGCCGAGTTGTCGACCTTGCCCAGGCTGTTCAGCAGCAGCGCGCCGGGGGTGGCGATCAGGCCATGGCTGTGGTTGTTAAGCCGCCCTTTCAGACCAGACACTTCGCCGCTACCGCGAAGAAGAGTTAAACTCACCAACATTGCAAACCGGAGGCCCGCCATGAGCGCCCAGCTTTCCCCCATCGTTTCTGAGTTCAAGACCGAAGAACAAGCGGCCAGTTATGACCGCTGGTTCCGCGCCAAGGTGTTGGAAGCCATGAACAGCACCAAACCCCGACTGCCCCACGACGAAGCAATGGCAAAGGTACAGGCCGCCTTGGAAGAACGCAGGAAGGTTCGTGCAAACCGTTCGCTGGACTGACGAGGCCACCACCGACTTGGTGGAAATCATCGACTACATCGAGCAGCGCAACCCTCTCGCGGCCGAGGCGCTACATGCTGCCATCTTGCGGACTGTCGAGGGCCTTCCATCCGCTCCCTACTTGTTCCGCTCGGGCCGCGTGCCAGGTTCCCGCGAATGTGTCGTGCATCCCAACTACCTGGTGATTTATCAGGTCGGAACAGGCAGCATCGACGTGCTGCGCGTCCTACACGCCCGCCAGATCAAAGGGGTCAGTGTCATTGATTTCTATCCTCTCGATACTTCGCAGACTTCCTGTCCCCTCCGCGCCCCAGCGGCACTGGCCGGCGCCCGGCCTTGGCTGCAATTTGAGCCTTGAACCGATCATCGCCCAACGCCCAGGCTTTGTTCGTGGCATCCCGGATCGCTGTCAGCTCCCGCTCCGGCATCCTTCCTCGGAATAACGACCGATACGCACTCAGTCGCTCCTCTGGGGTTTTACCCAACTGAAAATACAGAGAATGTGGTGTTAACAGCTCGATCGACTTGCCCAAGGCATTCGATTGATAACTGGACCAAGGGTATTCCGAGGCATGAGCCACCATGCCCGCCCGCACCGGATTCAGTTCGATATAGCGATAAACCGTCAATACATAGTTGTCGGCATCGACCAGCGTCGATTTATATCGTCCCTCCCACAATGTGCCCGTGCGGCCGTAAGTGAAGTTGAAGTACTGAACGTATTTGCGGCCTTGGGCCTGCATCAGCCGACTGACGCCCTGCTCATCACTGGGCGTAACCAGCAGATGCACATGATTGGTCATAAGCACGAAGGCATGAATGACGACCTGATATTTGCTTGCCGCCTCCTTGAGAAATGACAGGTAGGCTTTGTAATCAGCCTCCTGGAAAAAGCAGGCTTGCCGGTTATTGCCGCGCTGAATCACATGCTGGGCGCAACCGGGAAAGTAGAGGCGGGGCAAGCGAGCCATGCGGCGCCCTCCAAATTGAACAGGGAGATAGCTTGGCCCGCTTGACAGGAAAAATCAATGACTCTGACCCCATTGATCCGCTGACCCCATTGATCCCCCCGAATACGCCATCAGCTTCCGCCACCCGGCGGCCGGCGGCGAGCGCCTGGTTCTGACCGGCAACGACCTGGGGCACACCGGCAAGGCGCTGATCCGGGTCGAAGGCCAGGACAGCCTGATCCTCGGCGACAACCGTTTCCACCTGACCCCGCCGCACCAGAAAGTCCTCGCCGGCGACCTCCTGCCGCTGCAAGGCCCGTTACTCGACGCCCTGAGGGAAGCAGGCTGCTTTATCGAAGTGCGCCCCAACAGAAGCAGTAAAAACCCTCCAGCGAAGCAGACCAGGGAGAGGGCCAGCGGCTGCGCCGATAAGAGCTGATCGGCTCGGCTTTTCCAGGTTTAGAAAACTACAAGCGCCAGCGCAGACTGGCCGAGAACGCATTGCCCTCACTGCCGGAGCCGGTCATGCCCTTGTAGCGGATATCCAGGCCCAAGCCGGGGGCAATCGCGTAATCGGCGTGCACATCCAGCAGCACACTGTTTCGCGGCAACTCGGTGCCCAGTACTTCGAACGGCTCGCCCTCGTCCAGGCGCAGCTCCATCTCCGGACGCAGATCGCCCTGCAGCTGACGCATGGCCAAGGCGCCCTTGAGGATCAGCTCGCGCTCGAGCAGCTTGAACTTCTGCTGGCCGCGCAGGCCCAGGGTCGAGCTGAGCAATTGGCTGGCCTGGCTGGCCGCGCTCAATGCCGCGCTGCCGCCGCGCTCGCGGAAGCCCTCGCTGCGCTGGTCGATGCTCACCATGCGGGCGAAGGGCTCGAGGTAAGCCTGCTGGTCGTCGCCCATGCGGTAGGACAGTTCGCTGAAGCCCTGGGCGATGCCCACCGCGTAATCGCCGACCAGGCGCTGCGGGCCATCAACCAGCTGCAGGTTGCGCCGGCTGTCCAGTTGGTGCTCGCTGTAAGTGGCGCCAAAGGAAAATTTCAGCTTGCCGCCCGGCAGCGGCATCTGGTTGCCGGCGTAGACGGCGGAGCGATAGCTGGCGGTATCGGCGCTGGCGTCACGCGAACTCACCCCGAGTTGCTGCGGGCCGTAACCAAAGGCCGCGCCGAGACGCCAGTTGCCGAACAACGGCCAGTCGCCGCCGAACAGCAAGCCTTCGTGATCGAGGATGACTTCGCCGGCGTTGCCGTCATCCTCGATTTTCTGCCGCCCGCCCTGCAGTTGCACCCAGAACGGCAACGCCCGCTCAGGCGCGTCGAGGTTGCTGCTCAGGTTGTCCAGCGGCATCCAGGGGATATTCAGATCGTCCAGCAGCAGTGCCGAGGCAAAGCTGGGATGGGCGTCGCCGGACAACCTGGAGTAAGCATCGGGCACCGCGGCGCTGTCCAGGTTGATCAGCGTGCGCAACACTTCGTTGCTCGCCGGCAGGTTCTGCGCGCTGGCGGCGAAAGCGCGCTGGTTGTGGGTGGCGGCCAGGCTTTCGAAACTGATGTCGTTGCGCAGCAGGGTCAGGAACACCTCGTCGCTGCTGTAGGTCAGGCTGGGGTCGAGAAACGCCAGGTTGCTGGTCACCGCATCGAACTGCCCGAGCAGCGGGCTACCGCTCTGCAAAATACTGTACACAGTGCCCAGGGCATATTCGCCGGCCCCGGCCAGCACCTGTACGGTTCCGGCCAGGCTGGCCTGACCGCTGACCACCAGCAGGTCGGTATTACCGGCCGGATCGACCTCCACCTGATAGATGGAGGCGCCGTCGAAACTCAGGTCGCCATTGATAAACAGCGTGCCGATGGAATTGCCGGGCGCCAGGGTGCCGCCCGCATCCACTTGCGTAGCACCGACGCTGCCGTCACCGCCTAAAATGGCGCCGCTGCCGACCGTCACCGCGGAAAGCAGCGAACCATTGACCAACAGGCTTCCGCCGTCCACCTGGGTTGCGCCGGTATAGCTGCTGTTGCCGTTCAAGGTCAGGGTGCCCGCGCCCAGTTTGGTCAAACCGCCGCTGCCGCCGATACTGCCCGCGTAGCTGCTGTTGCCGGCCTGGTTCACCGTCAGGTGGGCACTGCCCAACGCCAACGCGCCGCCGCTGCCGGCCAGGGAACTCATGCTCAGGTCGAAGTCGTTCAGATCCAGGGTGCCGCCGTCGAGCGTATAGGCGCTGTCACCGACCAGGCCATCCGCCACGCCCTGACGCAGGGTGCCGGCTTGCAGAACGGTGCCGCCGCTGTAGCTGTTGATCCCATCCAATTGCAAGGTGCCGATACCCTGCTTGGTCAGGCTGCCAGTGCCATTGATGCTGCCGGCGTAGCTGCTGTTGCCGCTCTGGTTCACCGTCAGTTGGGCGCTGCCCAGGGCCAGCACGCCGCCGCTACCGCCCAGGGAACTCATGCTCAGGTCGAAGCCGTTCAGATCCAGGGTGCCGCCGTCGAGCGTATAGGCGCTGTTGCCGACCAGACCGCCCGCCACGCCCTGACGCAGGGTGCCGGCTTGCAGAACGGTGCCGCCGCTGTAGCT
>NZ_CAMPHN010000035.1 GCF_946885885.1 uncultured Pseudomonas sp. | reverse complement strand
TTCCCGCCAGCTATGCCGCCCAGGGCGCCAGCGATGCGACCCCGGATATGGTCGCCGCCATTCTCGAGGAAGGCGCCAAGTTCTGCGAACAGGTGCTGGCGCCGCTGAATCGTTCCGGCGATGAGGAGGAGTGCCAGTTCGACGCGGGCGTGGTGACCACACCCAAGGGCTTCAAGGAAGCCTTCGCCCAGTACGCCGAAGGCGGCTGGATGGGCCTGTCCACCGACCCCACCTATGGTGGCCAGGGCCTACCGCAGTCGCTCGGCCTGATCGTCAGCGAGATGGTCGCTTCGGCCAACCAGTCCTGGGCCATGTATCCCGGCCTGACCCACGGCGCCATGTCGGCGATCCATGCGCATGGCAGCGAGGAACAGAAGCAGACTTACCTGACGCCGATGACCGAAGGCCGCTGGACCGGCACCATGTGCCTGACCGAAGCCCATTGCGGCACCGACTTAGGGCTAATCAAGACCCGTGCCGTGCCCCAGGCCGACGGCAGCTATGCGATCAGCGGCAGCAAGATCTTCATCTCCGCCGGCGAGCACGATATGAGCGAGAACATCGTCCACCTGGTGCTGGCCAAGCTGCCGGACGCACCGGCCGGGACCAAGGGCATTTCGCTGTTTATCGTGCCCAAGTACATGCCCGCCGCCACTGGCGTGGGCGCACGCAATGCAGTGTCCTGCGGTTCGATCGAGCACAAGATGGGGATCAAGGCCTCGGCCACCTGCGTGATCAACTTCGATGGTGCCAGCGGCTATCTGATCGGCGAGGCCAACAAGGGCCTCAACTGCATGTTCACCATGATGAACCACGCGCGGCTGGGCACCGGTATGCAGGGCCTGTGTCTCGGCGAAGCGAGCTTCCAGGGCGCGTTGAAGTACGCCAACGAGCGTTTGCAGATGCGCGCGCTGACCGGGCCGAAAGCGCCGGAAAAGGTCGCCGACCCGATCATCGTGCACCCTGATGTGCGGCGCATGTTGCTGACCATGAAGGCGTTCAACGAAGGTAACCGCGCCCTGGCCTACTTCACCGCGCAATTGCTCGATCAGGCCCATGCCGGGGAAAGCGAAGAACAGCGTCACGAGGCGGAAAACCTGCTGGCCTTGCTCACACCGATCTGCAAGGCATTCATGACCGAAACCGGCTTGGAGGCGACCAACCACGGCATGCAGGTGTTCGGCGGCCATGGTTATATCCGCGAGTGGGGCATGGAGCAGTTGGTGCGCGATTGTCGTATCGCGCCTATCTACGAAGGCACCAACGGCATCCAGGCCCTCGATCTGCTCGGGCGTAAAGTCCTTGGTAGCCAGGGTAAGCTGCTCCTTGGCTTCACCAAACGGGTGCATAAGTTCTGCGAGGCCGAGGCCGAGCACGCCCAGCTCAAGGGCTACGTGGCGCAGTTGGCCGGGCTGAACAGGCAATGGGGTGAGCTGACGCAAAAGTTGGGGATGGCGGCGATGAAGAATGCCGACGAGGTCGGCGCGGCATCGGTGGACTATCTGATGTATTCCGGCTATGTCGTTCTTGGCTATTTTTGGCTACGCATGGCCAAGGTCGCGCAGGACAAGCTGGATGCGGGTAGCGACGATGCCGCCTTCTACCAGGCTAAACTGGCGACTTGCGCCTTCTACTTCAAGCGCCTGTTGCCGCGCACCGCCGGTCATCTGGCTGCGGCCGAAGCCGGCAGCGAGTGCATGATGAGCCTGCCGGCCGAACATTTCGGTCTCTGACAGGCGGTAATGACGGGCCGCAAGCCCTTATGCGCGGGTGGCTTGCGGTTTTCTGCGTAAATAGAACTAGATTTTAATATTTAGTCATAACGCGACCCTATGTCTCTGAAAAGTTCTTCGGTTAGACTTCTAAGCCTCACATCGCCTCTCTGTTAGTTCGTTCGAGGATTGCCCCATGGCTGACTACAAAGCTCCGTTGCGCGATATGCGCTTCGTACTGAATGAAGTATTCGAAGTGTCCAAGCTATGGACCCAACTGCCCGCCTTGGCCGAAGTCGTCGATGAAGACACCGCCAACGCGATTCTCGAAGAAGCGGGAAAAATCACCGCCGGCATAGTCGCCCCGCTCAATCGCAGCGGCGACGAAGAAGGTTGCTCCTGGAGCGATGGTGCGGTGAAAACCCCGGATGGTTTCCCCGCGGCCTACCAGGCCTATGCTGAAGGCGGCTGGGTCGGCGTCGGCGGCGATCCGCAGTTCGGCGGCATGGGCATGCCCAAGGTGATCTCCGCGCAAGTGGAAGAGATGGTCAACTCGGCGAACCTGTCGTTCGGCCTGTACCCGATGCTGACCGCGGGCGCCTGCCTGTCGATCAACGCCCACGCCAGCGAAGAGCTGAAGGAAAAATACCTGCCGAACATGTATGCCGGCACCTGGGCGGGCTCCATGTGCCTGACCGAGCCGCACGCCGGTACTGACCTGGGCATCATCCGCACCAAGGCCGAACCCCAGGCCGATGGCAGCTACAAGATCAGCGGCACCAAGATTTTCATTACCGGCGGCGAGCACGACCTCACCGAGAACATCATCCACCTGGTACTGGCCAAGCTGCCGGACGCACCGGCGGGCCCGAAAGGCATCTCGCTGTTCCTGGTGCCGAAGTTCATGGTCAATGCCGACGGTTCCCTGGGCGAGCGCAACGCCCTGTCCTGCGGCTCGATCGAGCACAAGATGGGGATCAAGGCTTCCGCTACCTGCGTAATGAACTTCGACGGCGCCACCGGCTGGATCGTCGATGCACCCAACAAGGGCCTGGCCGCAATGTTTACCATGATGAACTACGAGCGTCTGGGCGTCGGCATCCAGGGGCTGTCGACCGGTGAGCGTTCCTACCAGAGCGCCATCGAATACGCCCGCGAGCGTATCCAGAGCCGTGCGCCGACCGGCCCGGTAGCCAAGGACAAGGTTGCCGACCCGATCATCGTGCACCCCGACGTGCGTCGTATGCTGCTGACCATGAAGGCGCTGAACGAAGGTGGTCGTGCGTTCTCCAGCTATGTCGCGATGCAGCTCGACACCGCCAAGTACAGCGAAGACGCGACCACCCGCAAGCGCGCGGAAAGTCTGGTCGCGCTGCTGACCCCGGTGGCCAAGGCGTTCCTCACCGACCTCGGATTGGAAACCACCATCCATGGTCAGCAGGTATTCGGCGGCCACGGCTTTATTCGCGAGTGGGGTCAGGAGCAACTGGTGCGCGATTGCCGCATCACCCAGATCTACGAAGGCACCAATGGTATCCAGGCCCTCGATCTGGTCGGGCGTAAGGTGATCGGTAGCGGCGGGGCGTTCTACAAGTACTTCGCCGACGAGATCAAAGCCTTCACCGATTCGGCCGACAGCAGCCTGAGCGAGTTCGTCGAGCCGCTGAAAGGCGCCATCGCCAACCTCGAGCAGATGACCGCCGACCTGCTGGAACGCGCCAAGGCCAACCCAAATGAAATCGGCGCGGCTTCGGTGGAGTACCTGCATGTGTTCGGTTACACCGCCTATGCCTATATGTGGGCCTTGATGGCACGTGCCGCAATGGGCAAGGAAGCGCAGGACGACTTCTACGCCAGCAAGCTCGGCACCGCGCGTTTCTACTTCGCGCGCATCCTGCCGCGCATCCACTCGCTCAGCGCCTCGGTCAAGGCCGGCAGCGAAAGCCTGTACCTGCTGGACGCCGCGCAGTTCTAAGCGGTCCCTTGCAGTACTAAAAAACCGGCCTTGCGCCGGTTTTTTGGTTTATTCGGGTGGTCGCCGTAGACGGCTCAGTCGGCGATCAATCGATCCGCCAGACTGGGGTCGTCGATAAAGCGATTGCGCGTGCCCTGGAGTGTTTCGATCTTGTCGTTGCGCGCCTGCTCTTCGGCATCCGGTGGATCGAGCTGGTGCCATTTCTTGTACATCGCGGCCGGGCCGAGGAGGGGCAAGTCGTACTCGATGTGCATATAGAACATCGCACGAGCGATATTGCCTTTGGCTTGATCGCTCGGCTCGATGGCCTTGAAGGCGGTTTTCAGCTCGCAGCCGATATCCTCGAAGGCGCTCGGCACGTCGGCGCCCAGTTCTTTGAATTGCGCATTGTCGCGGGCTTGCTCGACGCGGGTCAGAGCCGGATAGAGATTGTGCAGATCGGCGGCGATATAAGGGTAGCGCGGGTTCATGATGCTGCATTGGCGGTCGGTGACACAGCGCAGCGAACGTTTCAGTTGTTGGCCGGTGTAGATCGGGCTGGCGCTGAACAAACCGCCTTTTTCGCTGAAGGGTTTGGCGCAATACAGCGAACTGCCGCCGTCTCGATAGACCTCGCTCCAGAGCAGTTTTTCGCTCGCCTGCAAATCGGCGATTCTGTCCTGGCCGTTGGCCCAACTGGATAGGCTGAGGACGGTTGCGGCGCAACCGAGAGCGAAAACTACTGCGCGCATCTTCGATCCCCGGGGTGATCCCTTTGCTCAGGGACTGTTTTTCTTATAAGCGAAATGAGTGTAACAAGACCTGCGTCACAAAATAAGGCCGAGCTGGGACGCCTGTCCGGGTTTGTAGGCTAAGGCTTACAAGGTGTGCTGGTTATCGCCACTACTGCCGGCCATGCACTGCGTTTAATCTTCTGCCCATGGATGCAGCGCAGGAAGCGCAGAGTCATCAACAAGGACGCCTATTGGATCGCACGCCAGGATCGCGCGCAGATTACGGATATCGGTACTCAGTCTGCAAAAGCCCCGCACCAGCGGGGTTTTCTTTTTCCGCTCGCTATTATGCACCAGGAGCACAACTGCTTTTGATTCAATGGGTTACGGATTCGGCCAATGTTGAATTAGGCGGTTCAGATCAGCTTGGCCGCATTGCGCACTACCCGCTTGCTCAGCTTAATTTAGACATCGCTGCAATGTCTGCCTTTCCAGTCATTATCTGGCGTTTTTCAGATTAATGACTGCAATCGCAGTCACTACAAAATCATCACAGTTTTCCCGATTTAGACATCAGCTCATAAGCCCTCTTGTGGAGCGCCAGGCTGTCAGTGGTTAGAATTCAGAGCGCGCCGATGAAGCATTGCAGCGACTTGCCTGCCATCTCATGTAGAGGCGCCCCCGACACCGCCTCAAGCACCCCCAGCGCTGCCTCCCGCCCAGCCAACTGCTCTTGATCGCCGAGGCACGCTCTGCTGCGTCACGAGGTTAAGGGACACCTAATCGCAAGCAACAAGCATTTTCGGGGGCTTCTGGAAGCAGGGCGATTTGAGCCATTCACCCAGGAAGATGCAGCTCGGGGAGTTCGAGGCCAGAAGGCTGATTCAACACGCAATGAAACACGCCGCTTGCAGACCGAGGGCTTATCCAAGGCGGAGATTGCACGCCAGTTGAGCGTGACAGTGAGGACGGTCGAGCGTTACTGGATCAAACCGGTTAAATATGGTGCAGGCTCCTATCGCAAATAGCGACTCCGCTGAAGCCCCTTTCTTCACCCGCTTTAGATGTGCCAGGAAACGTAAAAACTATGGAAGAACATCCTGCCCCATTGATTCAAACAACCATGCCATCATAATGGCATCAGCCAGCAAGCACCCACTATGCTGCTCAACAGATGATTACTAGCCACCTGTTATCGCTTTTCATGACGCAATTTTAAGGATAATCGCCCCATGACTGAAAATGAACGGCTTGCGCATTCGCTACGTATGCAATTTGGCTTGCCACCTGGGCAGCCCAGCGACTCACAGCTCGTCAACATCAAAGCAGCTATCAAACGCATCCGAGATCAAGGGCAAACGCCTAATCGCTCCGATTGGGAGCGGGCAGTTAATGAATATTGCCCAGGAGCTGGCTCCTGGAGTTACTCGGGTATTGATAACTCAGATCTAAATACCTTGCTCGCGCTGGCTATTGCTAATGCTAAGAGAGGCTAAAATGACCAATCGTAAATTGGCTTCATTCCAGGATCACATTCAGAGCATCCTCAAGCCGGTCAACTGGAGTCCGTCAGAGAGGGATCTAGAAGCTCTAGCCAAAGCGTTTGAGGAAAAAAAGCCGGCTACGTATAACGAGGCCGCCGAAATTTTTGGTGATTTTTTTCCAGAACAGCACTTTTACGTTTTCGAAGGGATTGATGACTCTGACTATCGAATCCTTTTGAGTATGGCAATTGCAAGTGCGAAGGGCTCCGGGAAGTGACCGCAGAACAAGATGTTGTAAAAATACGATCCAAGTTAAGTGAACTGCGGCTAGCTATGATGGAGGCGCTAAAGACGTTTAGCTCTATTGAGCGTAATGACGTACAGAAAAAAGGATCGGCTTTGATCGAGTATCAGCAAAAAGCCACCGCATATTTCAATAGTGCGGAGAATTTTGTTGGTGATAGTGAATTGCTAGGTGCGCGGCATAGCAAGCATTGGGCGCAAGGGTTCGCGGAAGATTGCTCTACCATATTAGAGTCTATGGTGCAGCATTTTGAGCTTTTAAGGCTCGAATTTAACAATCTAGGGCTAAGCCCAGTGGAAAGTTGCGAGCCCTCTCCGACCGCTTTTGCAAATATGCAGAGAATGGTTGTTCAGTACCTTCCAAAAAGACAGGAGGCACTGCGCAAGATATTTGAAGATAATCGCTTGCCAGTATATGGCTTCCACAATAAGGCAAAGAATTTCATTATGGTAGACAAAGTATTAGCTTTCATCTTTGGTCTGACGTTTATAATTGCAATTTTTGTGGTTGCAATTTTTATTCCGCAGCCTACCGATTTTCAATACAAGGTTTTCCAAACAATTCTATCCTTGGCCGGAGCAGGTATAGGTGCAGTGATTCCCGGCTTTCTTGAGGTTAAAGCAAAAGGTTGGATAAGAGCAGGTGGCGCTCTAGCGATTTTGGTGATCTTCTACTTCTGGAGCCCTGCATCATTGGTTGTGCAGGCGCAGGCCTGAGCCAAAGGCAGCCTATGCTTCTATTGCCGCTACAACAGCTCTTGCCTGTAGCGGCAATAGACTTAAAAGTTCAAGGTTTTCAGGCGCAGAAATTTTTGAAAGTATCAGATGATATTCTTTGCCAGTCGAGAAAAAATGAACTAGAAGATTATGCTGAGCAATGCCTGTTGCATCGAAAAGCATATCCAGATGAACATCACCACTAACCCTCAGTATCACTCGCCAGAGGAAGCGCGGCAGATCAACATAAAGGCAGGGGATATAATTAAATCCAGAGTTGAAATACTCCTCTCGAATCGATGTTTTATAGTCACCTACTGTCGTAAGGAAAATATCCCACTCTGGCTCCATAGACTCCATACTTGAGCCTTCCTTACGCCGTAGAATTTCTAAAATACTGCTGAGCGCAGCCATTGAGTCATGGATCAATGAGAAGGGGATGCGAATTTTCTCGTATAGGGGCAGGAGCAAAAAGTCTGGTGACGCAAATGTGCGATCAGACCAAGAACTCTTCAAGCCCATGTAAATAAATTCATCACCAACCTGCGAAGGGGTAGGAAGTACGCTCCACTCCATTCGGGAGAATGGGCCAATCTGGTCATCGTGCACATAGATCTTATCAATTTTATTTGACCTAAGACTGAGCCCCAGTGGGCTTTCAATTCTAAAATCTCCGCTCCCTAATGAGAATCCTGTTACTGCAACTGCGTGAGCCCCAATATAGCGCTCGCTATCAGGGTCGTAGCTTGAAATATGCAGCGAGAGAATTGGTGGTATTTTTCCTCGGAGGTACGCATAAATAATGGCACTGACGTTATATGCGTTACCCGCCCGAACGACATATGGATCTAGCGTTACATCTTTAATCGCCTGAGCCATCTGTCTCGCGGTAAGCCCGCAATTGGGAAATGCCCGAGCCCCAGCGGCAATAAGATTGTCAGGCAGCTGCTCTCCAGCCCAACTTGTAATTTCAACAGGGGCAGGGATTCGATGCTGGAATAGCTTTCCTGTTCCTTGGAAACATGTCCACAAAGCGCTTGTTGCGCACGCCGCCACAACGGTATCTTGCTCTTGATAGGCTAGGCTGGTGACCTCAAGCTGAACACCAAAGAGATTCACTGGATAGGCGCGTAAACTAGGAAATGACCGCCTACCTCCATCACTACTATATGTCTTGAGACAAGTCCTTCCAATGATAGTCAGTGGAAGTGGCTTTACAACAATAAAGCCTAAATAACTTTCCTGTAAATTTAGCTTATGGCGGCTCTGAGGGGAGGAAAGAAGTTCGTCCTGAAATTCTTTTTCAGAAAACTCAACACTGAAAAAGTGCAGGCGACGAGTTCGGCGCGAGTAATCATGAAAGCATCTATCGTAGTAGGCTGCATAGTCCTGAAGGTAATCTCGGTCTATGTAGTCATTTTCCACGATGACGGTTTTCGCGCTTAGCTCTTTGAAATAAACTTCAAAATATTTTAGGTGCCGTTTAGCCTGGACAGCATCAACTGTCGCAAGGCCTGACTCATCGGCTAAGCATTTGAGTAGATTTTCTGGGGTGTAGGGTAGAAGATCAAAGCCCAATGGATTCAATCCCTACGATCAGATAGTACTTAAGGGTCGATCCAGGGATTCGCGAGGAACAACACGAGCCTTATCTAGATCAGCAAGCTTACGCAAAGTGTCTTCGAGAGCCTGTCGCATAAGGCCTTGCGCCTCACTTGTTCCAGCCCACTCGATCAGGGAGTCTGGGAGCGATCTAGGAGCAGATCCGATTACAACACTTGGCTTGTAGAGATTACGCATGGTGGCGACCTATCTCTTGAATGGTTTTCTTTATTCTACTATTTTCCTTGACTGATTGTCAATTTGGCTTTGAGCGTTGCTAGTACAGTGCCGCACTATCAAACAGCGAGGCACAAGTCAGGATTAATTCCCCAAAATTGCTAGCGAAACTTCAAGACCCCCGCCCTATATAACTCAAGGAGGGAGCTATGCGACTCGATCAAATGCCACATCATGCCGTGCCAACCGTGGCAGTACTTCCATTTCGGCAGTTCAGGAGAGGATGGCATTGGCAAATGCGTGCCCTCAAGCTCTTTCCTGATGCTCTCTTGTCGTGGAAGAATCATTTTGTTGATAACGGTAAAGGCCATGCTAGGGCGCAGATTTTTCAGGGCTACGATGAAGCAATTGCTGCTGCCTATGAATTCAATGAGCAGTTCCGAGAGCGGGTACGCCTTGCAACCAGTTCTCCTGGCACCCAAGAATCGATCATTCTGAAGGTCGAAAAAACGCTGATTGCAGGGCGTCGGATTCGTGATGAAGAACAACTGATGGAGCAGGAAGCCCTCCGGCGCAATGCTTCAATGGTACTCCCGTCTGCTGATGAGCTGGAGCTTCCACGAGGCCTAGAGGCCCTGAGAAGCCTTGTAGCGCAGGAGCTCAGTATTGCACCTTATTTACAGCTGATAGCTTTCCCGGAATTTAATGTTTGCCTTCGGCGCAAAGACCATTTTTCTTGGGAGTATCTGAATAGGCTTGACGCTAAGCTTTCTCAATACTGTTTCCGTGAGCGAATTGCCCGAGGTTTTGGCTTTTCGGGGACGGAGCACTGGGGGCGCACAAAGGCGCAAATCCGCGCCATCCTACTTCCGAGAGCAAATCAGCTGCTCCAACTGGCTAGTGTTAAGCAAATGCTTGCCGAAGCAAGATTGCGTGGCCAGCGAGTACTGGTTATCGGAAGTTTCGTTTTTTGGTACGAAGAAGATGGTGCACCCCGCTGGATCGTCAAAAGCACGGGCGGAGAATCCAGTGGTGAAGAAGGGACAACTCTATGGCATGAGGGAACGATCCTATCGAAGAATCATGGGCGAATCGTTGTGCTGCCTTATATCAAGGCGAGTGGTGAGCACGTGCAAGGACATACCAAGAACGCTCCTCACGATGGAAGGGCTATTCCTCGACATCCTGATCAGTACGTGATGCTCCCATTTGAAGTCCTGAATGGAGACCTGATGATAGGTCTTTTTGGCGAGTTGCATTATGAATAATCACGCAACTCTACCTAACCGGTAGGGCTAGCATAATTTTATTGCTCATTTAGTCACACGGGAAGTGTATGTACAAATTTCCGACGCAGTCTCCAATAGCGTCAAAGCCCGAGATGTGGAATCTCCAGAATTTTCTCCTTAGAAAGGCTGAGGAGCTCATTGGCCCAAGGGATCCACAGAAAGAAATATTCCAACCTACTTTTGACCGTAAGGGGCCATTCATTATGAATCGGTTCCAGGGGGACGGCGCATGGGCAGTATTGAGCTTTAATGCCTCTAATTATTGGCCTACCGCGCTATATGAGCTGGCTCATGAAACAATTCACCTCCTCGATCCCGTGGAAGGCTTTACAAATTATCTTGAGGAAGGGATAGCGGTTGCCTTTTCTCTTGAACTGTCTCGAACGCAAACGAATCATGCTATGCCAGCGCCTACGGACAAATTCTACGGGCGTGCGCTTGAGTTAGTTAAAGCGCTTCCAGTAGATCCATTCAGCTCGGCGCATAGAATTCGAAGCAAGTGCCGTAAGCTTAGCCTTGCAAGACACCAGGATCTAAAAGAGCTATTTCCAGAACTGGAAGAAGAAATAGCTCACGAACTGTGTTCGAGGTGTGATTTTTCTTAACAGGCGAGAGACCGTCCGGTCGGGGCTTTCTTGGTGTCTCTCCCTACAACCAGATAGCATTTGCGCAGTCAGTTAAGTTTGGCCGATGCTCGCGTCGAAATAGCTGCGGAAGCGGGAAAATGAAAATTTTATTAGCAGTAAAGCTTAATTAAAAATAGAGGAATTATGCAGAGGCGAAAAATCTATCCAGATCTATTTAAGGTAGCCAGCCTGTTGCTCTCCGGCGCAGCCGGTATAGGTGGGGTATATGTTGGCCAGTCTATGAGCGCCTCGAATGAGGGGGATAAAATTATTCGAGAGAAGCTAGAGGTAGCATATGATAAGACCTTGCTGCTACCTAAGCTTGCGCTAAACCTGAACTCGGCAGCCATTAATAAACTCGACGAGAATAGCGTTGATTTACATATGGCTCTGTATTCAAGTGCATTTGATAAATATCAAGATGAAATTCTTGCCATCAAGAAGATAAGTGACCTTTACGCCAACGACATCGCGGTCGAAGTAAATAATCTTTCTGAATGCGCCAAAGAATTTTCCATTTATGCGTCCACCCACTTGCTTCTGGAAGGCCGTGATGCAGGGCGACCAACTCTCACCAAGCTGGTATCGTATTCTGCTCCTGAAAAGGTGCTGGAAAGAACCGAGTCATTGAATGAAACCGCTTATGCTCGCCTACGATGTGACAGTGCGGCGAACGATTTGAATGCATCGATAGCACGTGTGATGAGAAAGCATATTTGAAAGTACCTCAGGGCTGTTGGGTGCAGGCTTGGTTTTAGAGGCGCGCTTAAGTCTCAGTGGGTGTAAAGGGGCTTTTGAGTGACTACCACAGAAACAAAGAGGGCCGCTTGCGCGGCCCTTCCTCTACACACTGAACAGCTTATTGCCGCCAGCCCTCAACCTTTTCTGCGCCGTACTGATCTTTCCAGGCCTTCAACACTTTGTGGTTGCCACCTTTAGTCTCAACCACTTCGCCGTTGTTCGGGTTCTTGTAGGTCTTCAGCGCGCGCACCTTGCGAGCACCTTTAGAAGCAACAGTGCCTTTGCCTGCATGCGGATCGAGCAGGGAAATCACGTTCTTCAGGGAGTAGTTGTACTCACCAAGCAAACCGCGCAGTTTGGTTTCAAACTCGATTTCGCGCTTTAGCTTCTCGTCGCCCTTCAGGGCTTCGAGGCGCTTCTGTTGCTCGGCGATTTGGGCTTCTAAGGCCTTATATTCTGCAATCATTGACATGGTGAGTCTCGCTTCTTGAAAGTATGTTTTTACTGCATCCGCAAGCGCTAATCAACGCAAGCGCGCAGCTCTGGTGCTATGGCCTTTTAGCTTTAGAGTAATCCTTTCCATCAACGGGAGGAAAGAAGCCAAATCTTCCCATATTCCTGTTTTTAGAGAAGTGGTAATAGGTCACGCTTGGGATCAGAGATACATCAGGTTCTTGGTTGTCGAAGATGATGATCTGGCGATTATTGTAATTTTCGGCAACATCGCTATAGAACGAATAGACCATATCTCCGGCAATCTTGTCAGCTTCGCTTTGCTCCTCGCCACGGTCTTGGTCAGCCTGCTTGTACGTGGTCAGGGGCGAGTCAAGTACTACAAAACCAGGGTGTCGACCCAGCGGGGAAAGGTGTTGCATCAATCCAATGACAAACGACGAAAAGCCGATGGCGCGGTAACCCTTTCCGAAGTGAGGCCTTCTCTTACCGCCGATCACCAAGTCTCTTTTCTTCGTGTCGAACTCAGTCGGCTTGTGGTTAGGGAAGTCCCAGCGCTCCAGGACATTTTCTACGGCTGCGGCCAGTTGTTTGAGATCGCTGTCAAAGTCTGGAATCGCGTAATCATCTTGTTTCTCATCGAGCTTTCCTTTCAGCAGATCCAGCTCACGGGCAAGCTCGTCGAAGGAGCTGGCTTTATGTCGGAGTGCCAGGATTTTTCGCTTCAGCTCGTTGCAGTTATCTCTAATGCCATTCACTGCTTCCAACACGTCAGTAAAGGACATTGAAAGTTTCGTTTCAATGTTTAAAAGAATATCCCTCAGACTGTTGATTGAGGTTTGTTCAGTAGAAATCGTATTGCCTAAGTCAGCGAGTGCAACCGACAGTTCGTTCAGGTGGAAGTCAATTTTTGCCCTTTCGGCCTCTACAGCAGGCAGGATATCTGTAGGGGAGTTCTCTAAGTGGTCATGGGGAACTTTGCTGCCACAGGTTGGACATAGAACCTCCTCGTATAGCTCAAGCAGGCCAGAGGCCTCGCTTATGCCTAAAAGGCGTTCCGCATCAGAGCGATATTTTCCTTGCAGTGCGACAAGTCTATCCATCAGTCCTTGGTTTTCTGCAAGAGTTTCAACTGCCGCCGAAAGATTGATCGATATTGATTGCTTGAAGTTCAATAGGTGATCATTTTCGGAGATCAGGGCGTTAAGCTCCCGCTCTCTGAGTTCGAGGAGCGTTTCTTGTGCTTCCAGGTTCTCTTCAAGTTCATCAATCTCGGTCTCCAACGGCACCCTTCCTTCAGGGTAAAGCCGCTCCAACAAGTACTCGACGGTGGAGACCTTTTGTTTCAGGGTGGATTTGGACGCCAAGTCTTTCTTGATCGACGCCACCTCGGAGTCATCCACCCCGGTTAGTAAGGTGCGCAGCAGCGACAGTTCTGACGTGGCCTCATTATTCTGCCCTGTCCCGAGGGGCGAGTATTCAGCCACAATTCTCGTCTCATCGATAACGAATACCTTCTCCAGGTTTCGTAGAGACAGCGAGGTGGTGGTTAACTTTTCCTTTCCTTGGAGAAGTTTCTTATCACTTAAGGAAATCTTGTCTAGGAAGTAGTTCGATAAATTGTTGAGGTCGCCAAACTGATGCTTCGTTTTGAGCTTGCGAGGTGAGCAACCTGGCTCATACAGATATATTGGCGCCTTTTCGCTAAGTTCCCGCGTTAAAGTGAAGCCAGATCCATCGTCATTCTCGAACTGAACGGTCAGCGTGGTATAGCCCGTAGATTCATCGATAGGCTTGGGAGGATCTTCGGCGCCAAGAATAAATTTTATGCACTGGACAACGTAGGATTTTCCGGTATCTGACGCGCCCACGACTATGTTAGCGCCACGCTCAAAAAATAGTGCAGAGGAAACTTTGTTCTCGCCGCTGACAGTAAGGCTGCGAATAATCATCTGTAGCGAACCCTTGTAGTAAACAGGCTTTTCTGCTCTTGGTACAGCTCATCAATGTTGTTCTCAATCCACGAGAGATTTTGAATAAGCTTTTTGTAGTAAGAGGATTTCAGCGCGCTTGTGTAGTAAATCGCCTTGTCGGTAGCCTTGTACTTGATGCCATCACGACCAATGCTCGTCGTGATTATGCCCTTGGATATGAAGTAGGCCAGCGTGGCGGGAAGTGTTTCTCTTCGCTTGATGATCTCAGCAAAGTGATTGGGGAGAGGGGGATGAACGTTGGCTACGCCATTGAACTCTTTAGAATAAATTAATACGTAGTCAAAGAAGGCGAGCTCATCTAGACTTAGCTCTATATTTTCAATGTTGGCCAGTATCAGCGCTATTCGAGTGCCTACCTCAACAGGGCCATTGAAGATTTCGACTGGTAGATTCATTTTTTAACCCACCGAAAAACTTGGTCATTTACGATGTGGTGACATAGCCCTTTTTTGTCTTGAATTTTTATAAAGGGATGGAGTGGGTGAGAGCTATACTCTGCCAGAGCCGATATTTCACACGTCCTTAAGTAGCGCGCATAGCCGTCTGTGTATTGCTGGTTCACGGTTGCAGAAATGGCCTCGTGGCACTCCTCTTTCAAATCACTAAAGTAGCCGATGGGCAGCCAGTCTCTGGAGAACCGTTCCAGGGACTCGGCGGCATAGAAGTTATTCCGGGCGCTTTTTAGTTCAGTCTTGAAATCTGGATGGCTTGCGATAGAGGACAGGTCTATGACTTCTCCCTTCTTATCGGAAAAAGCCTCAAGCAGAGCCGCTGTATAGATGTGCTCTGACGCCGCAATGGTTTCAGGGGCTTTAGGTATTTCGGGTCTTCTTCTGTTGTAGAGCCCGAAACGCAGCGTATGGAAAGGGGTTTGGCTGTGCAGCTCAATCAACGCCAGCGGAGGGATATCGTCGAAGATCGAAAAATCAATGGAGTCGATATGTGCAAGAAATTTTGAATCCAGTTCGATGATTTTGGATTTAGTGATTTTGCTAGCGCACGTTTTTTCCCATCGACCTAAAAGCTCAGATTTCAGTTTTTGCGGGTCTTGTAGGGCTTTGATGAGATTGGTGCCACAGCCCTTGGGCGTCACAAAGTAGTAGCGCTCTGGAAGCAGGTACTCGCCGATGTAGGTGTAATAGCAAATCTTACCTATCTCTAAGACGGCATCCTCAACACTAAGCTTTTCTTTATAATGCTTGCACTGGTAATTATTCCATCCACTCGCGGTATAGGCGATTACGTCACGTCCCATATCCCCGCCGCCGCCACATTTAGTGACTTTCCTGTATTGCTCCTTGAGGTAGTGCACGAATTCAAGGGTGAAGTCCTCCCAATCGTCGGAGGACATAATTAGCAGCCTGTCCAAAACGGGAACGGGCGCGCCCACTTGGACATCAAGGGCTGTTGCCGAAAAATCGGCTGGCTTTGGTTGAGGGATTTCGCTCTCAATCATTTCGAGCCCTTTTTCTAGGCAGGGCATTAGTATTTCTTGGACACATAAAACAGTCCGTTCCTTTCCTCAAGCTGATTTCCGGTGGATATCAGTATTGAATCCAGCGCCAAGTCCCAAGGGATATTCTCCAGCGCTAGACTTATCGTCCCTTCCACGTTATTCGAAACGACGAAATTCTTGCCTGCAAAGTCTGCTATCAGCTGGACGGCAGATCGCACGTCAATATCCATCAATCTGATGGTTATCGCTTCGCCAGTGAATTTTCGATCTTGAATAAGGTTTTCTTTGTCCAGATGGACAATGATCTTGGGCTTTAGGGAAAAGAGCGAAATCTGATCCGACGCTCCAAGCTGCACAACTCGGTGCTCTTCTTGATACCGGTCGGCTCGGACGGTAACTCCATAGCGGCCCTGATTGAGGCACATCCCGTTATAGAAGGGCTTATCGAGCTCATTAATGTCGACCTTGGCCCCGAATGGATAGGACTCGACCCGCAGGGCGACTTGGCCATTTGGGCAGGAGGAGTGGCGAGGGCCGACCTCCAAACCGGCTATGGTAAGGATGCTTTGAAAGGCCGCAATTCCCGCTGTAAAGCCAGAGACGATTAATCCAAGAGACTTTAGAGATTCCGGGAACTGCATAGTGATATCCATATCTTTGCGAGATGCGTCCTTATAACCCGCAGTCTCTCGGGCAGGCAATATCATCGGGCCAGCACGTACGTGGGTAAAAATCTGAACACCGCATGTCGGTTCGGTATCAAGTGAGAGCGCCTAACAGCTAATCGCCTCCATCACGGGGCGCCACGCTCTGATTTTTTGTGCCACAGAAAATGGCTGCAACCACCATCCTAGAGCACTTGAATAGGGGTTTCGCAATCGTCTTTTGGCGGTAGACTAATAGCTGTATATTCATACAGTTATAGCGCAATGGCAGCGTACTTCTGGCTCAAAAAGGAAGCCCTGGCGACCTCGATGAGCGACCTTGATGGTCTCTCCGAGGGGCAAGATTATCTACTTTATGCGCTGATAACCTAGCTACGAGCTCATGGCTTGCGTCTTTGGTGGTGCGCCAGATAAACTTTTGCGAGAGCTTGGACTTTCAGGCTCTGAATGGGCTGTTTCAAGCCAAACTTGGCTCATGGCCAGCCAGGCGGTAACCAGCAAACGCTGGCGGGCCAGGCATAAAAATCTCTAGCTGCTGTGCGCTCTGTTGGCGCGCGCTCTAGAAAAACTGGAGCGCTGCATCTGATGCAACTCCTATATCAGCGTTGCGTGCCGCCATGGATTGGTTGGGACTCTCGCTAGCTCAGGGTACAGGCCCGATTGCGACCGAAGCGTTCACGCCGTTCGCCGAGCACATACTAAAACCTGCCTCGCGCACCTGTAATGTCGAGCGGGGCTGACGATAGGCTCATTAGCCGGTCAGAAATTTCACCGGAGACCGCCTTAACAGCGTCTCACGGTAACCGCTTGACTTGGCATGTCTTTGGCAGCGCTGGGTTTGAAGCCAAAACAGCGGTCTCGATATGAACCTCGGGTGATATCGAGAACCGAATCGCTCCTCATCTATCGTGATGTGAGAGAAAGAAGCTCAACGCACTCAAGGGATTGAGTGCCTGATGCGAGTTCCTGACAAAGGCCATCGGTGACGAAAGGCCTCTGACGGAGAGCGATATCAACCTCGACGTCGACCATTTTCATGGTTTGTCCGTCCCGTGCCCGCAAAAGGGCACAAAAATATCGGCTGAAACGCCCACGTCTATTAGCTCGTGCATAGGAATGACCCTTATGAGCGCTCGCCGTGGTGCACCTGATTGGCTGAAAAAAATCGTTTCCTGGCTCGCAGCGTTGGCCGCATCAGAAGTTTTTCGTGAGTGCTGCCGCCGTCTGTTTCGCTGGATTGAGGAAATGAGGAGCAGCTAGATCGGGTGTTTGAAAGGCGGCCTATGTGAGTAGGCCGCCTTTTTTTCAGCCGCTGCTGCATATTTCAGCCCACCGTGACCGACGATTAGCAGTGGGCGCAGAGTCATCGAGGAGCTTGAAATCAAGCCTCCTCCGCGATGACATCCATCACTCGCTTCCTACCTTTGGTACTCAGCGCACTGAATTGCCGGAGTAGTTCAGCCTCCTCGTCCTGAACGGCATAGAAGTAGGCCGCAGGCAGGCCAAGCGTCTCCGCGATCCTCTCGACTAGCTCCAAGTCGGGGGCACGTTTGCCCAGCTCGTAGCGATTCATCCGGGTACTGGCAGAGGCAGGTTCCAGGCCGATACGCAGGCCGAGCTGTTCCTGGGACAGCCCCGCTCGCAGTCGCGCTTCTTTGAGTCTCTTCGACAGAGTGGACATGACGTTCTTTGGTGTCGGCAAAGAACGAGATCGTCCGGTGTTAACGCATCTCAAATACTACCGTATCGGTAGTATTGACTGTAATCTAGCCACTGCAAGGGATCTACCTGCCTCGCCTGAAGATTAACCACGAAGGCACGCTGCTTCGGTCGTTACCTCCAGTTTTGGTTGCACAGAGCCTTGCTAAACCAGGTCAATTTTCTCGCTGGCATGTCAGATTGAAAGCATCCATTGAGATATGTGGCGACTTTCGTTAACTGGAAAGTTATGAATTAAAAGGCTAAGGAGCCGAAATGAAGAATGGGCGAGTAATTAAAGGGCAGATTCAATCTACAGGGGCCTACATTACGAACTACATGGGTAATGAATATGTGCATGTCACAATGATTCACGACGACGGGAAAATTGAACAATTAAAGTCCGTAACTGTACCATCAGTCGTTGGCGCCTTTTTTCATCCCGGCGTGAAAGGTGAGTTTTATTTTCACTGTCACGGCAAAAGAAATACACTGCTTGCAATGAAGTCAAATGGAAGGTCAATATTTTCACTTGACGATGCTAAGCGAGTTTGGCGCCACCATATCCAGACACACGGAATAATGCTATTTATTGCGGCATTTTTTCTATTAATCCTAATACTAGACAACGTACTTGAGTCCGCTGGCCTTACCCCTTTCGCCCTAGTGGCGTTCCTAATAATGGCGTTTTTCACTTTCAAAACACGCATAGGCGCCCGTTACCTACGACCAAAGAACGCTGAAAAACTTATACGTGACCTTGGCTTCTAGTTAGCCGCAGAAGCTATCCACTTGCCAAATTGACACCAAATTTCCGTATTGCTGTTCGTCTAGGTGTTTGAGTTCGTGGCTAAACCTCTGAAACTTCGATGCCACTGGTATCGGAGTTTCTGATCTTCAACAGTCGTTACTCAAATGGATGAGCAGTCAGTACAAGAAACTTGATTAAACTACTCCACCACATGCTACGGTGGGAATGAGCAGTAGAGGGCTAGTTCAAGCAGTTACTGTTCCTGCTTGTGGTTGGTGGCGTGTTTGGCATTGAGGGGTAGATATGTGTTCAATCAAGCTTGAAATTCCAAACGCCGACGCTGAAGCACTGCTGCATTTTTTGCAAAAAATTAACGCTCGGGTGAATCGCCCCTAGTTTCGTAACTCCCCCGCCATGAGGGCCGCCGTGCAGCGACCCCACGGTTTCATAGAGGATATCTTTTAGCACTTGGTGCAATAAAGGGGCAGAGCTTCAGCACACTAGGGCGCTCATAGCTAAAAAAAGCGGCGCTTGTCGCGATGGTAGAACTTGAACGCAAGGGCCCAGAACGAAATCAGCGCGATCAGCGCGACCTTGTCGTACCGCTTCATCAACTTCGGAATGACGGCTTGCTCCAGCCCAGCGAGCGGGCCAGAGAAGTGAAGCCGGGACACATAGAACTCGCCCACCAAGCTGATGCCCACAAAGAAAACGACACCCAGAATGAGGGCCACCTGGGTTCGCTTCGAAAGCGCGATCACATACAAAATTTCGGTGAAGTAGTCCTTCACAGCACCCTCCTAGGTGGGCAGTCTCTATTGCTGCTGTAGTGCACGCGCCTGGTATGACAACCCCTCCAGAAGCCCATAAATCTGGTCATCCGTGAGGGCGAATTTGGGAACAAATTCCATCCCAGGAGGTAGCTGGTGGGGGTAGCACATGAAAGCACCTTTTCCGGCACCGAAGTACCTCAGGATGTAGTCGCTGAGCCGATTCGGCTGCGCGAGCTCGTAGGCAGTCCGGAAGATCGACAGATCGCAGATGCTGTCTCCGATCATCACCCAGGCGTGCCCATCCCAGGTTGCGTCGACGATCTCATCATCATGCGTTGGGCGGGGCAGATTGTCGTAGCAGCGGAAAACGTGCTTTCCGTCGATCAAGAGGTCACCCAGGATGACGACGGCAGGAACATCACTGGCCCGCAGAGCTGCAACGAAGCCGGCACTGATCATCACGCAGTGACCAGCTGCACGCGGAATGGAGGCGAGGGTTCGCGTTGCCGTTTCAGCAATCAGCTTCAGGTCATTCGCCTGATAGCTTGCGTAGTCCGCGTAGGCCTCTTGGCCTCGGTCGCGAATGATGATGTCGCGAAACAGCGTAGCGGTCATGGCTCTTCCTTGGTGAGTTGGCGTACAGGGACATAGAAGGGGTCTGCCGACGCCCCTCGCAGCGCCATTTCAACTCACTCCAATCATGAAATCAACACTTAGCGCATAAAGTCATTGCTTTGTGCGCGAGCTTGTAGAATCATGTTTTCAACCAACCAAGAGCAATGGGGTGAGCAATGGCATTCCGAGCGGACGAATCAGCAGAACGCAATTACGAGGAAGCCGAGCGCTACCTGGTGCCTCCGTCCATGTACGCGAATGACATAGAGAGAAGACACGCCAAGGAGACGCTTTGGGATCTTACCCATGAGCTTGGGCCGGTGGTGGATGCCTACCCTACTTGGCACCCTCTGGTCAGCAACAACCGCAATCGTTTCCCGGTCACAAGGCCGAGCCGTGAATGCGGCTACGAAGGGCTAGACCATACGAAGTTCTTCGCCCACGGATTCATCACCTGCCCCTATAACGACGGTCAGGCAGTGATCGACTCCGTCAAGAAACTTCCTCGAACCGGTGTCGCCCACATCTCAGCCGAACGACTCGATGTGAAGTTCTACCACCCCGACACTACAGCCATTTTGGTCAGGTGTGACTGGGGGCGAGATCTGCCCAACAATATGATTCCGATATCGCTGGCGATGCCGTTGCTGCTTGAGCGGGAGCTTCAGTTCTGGAAGGTGGCGGAAGTGGGCGAGACATGGGAGACCATGCGCGGCTATTTCTTGGGTAAACCGAACGGCAGTCGCTCGTCGCTGTTCGTGAATCAAGACACTGGCCAGAAAATGAAGAAGATCTGGGAGGCCCTGATCAACACCGGGATGTTTGGCCCCATCATGGTCGAGTAACCATGGCAGCAGCTTCGCAGGATTAGCGAATACTTCAGGGCTAGAAAATGAGCATGAGCGAACAGCTACCTTCGACCGCGTGGGAAATGAAAGTGAGCTGGAATGGTTCTGAAATGGAGCTCCAGCATTTGCAACAGCGGATTGAACTCCCCCTTGTCGAAAAAGATGGCATTACAAGCCTGCCTATCGAAGGTTTTGACCGGGAGCACTCACCTGGGCTGGTTCAGCGGGAAGCGGAAGAACTGCTGGAATGTCTTAATGGTGCGTTACGACTTGAGGGTATCAACGGGTTTTTCTCCCCATCAGGTCTGCGCCGTAATGAGTCAGATGGGAAGTCAACGCAGTATGTTTTTATGGAAGGTGCCTGCTCGATAAGCATCTCCGTCTCCGCATCTTTCGAATGCTACGACAAGGACGGAAACCTAATACCAGAGCCCCCGGCACAGCCGAAGCCACTGACCGGCGCTGCAACCCAGAATTCGCGTGTTCGTCAGGTGTTGAGGCTTGTCTCAAAAATGGAGAATGAGGACTGGTCAACTCTCTACAAGATCGTCGAGATTATCCTTGCCAGCGGAGCACCCATCAAAGAATGGGGACTGAAGAAGACGCTCGATAAAGTGACGTCGGTGGCCAACAACCCAGAAGCAATCGGGCATAAGGCAAGGCATGCCGTCACCAAAGGAACTGGATCACAGGTTCGGATGACATTCGATCAGGCTAAGGCTCATGTGTTCAACGCCGTACAGAAATGGGTCGCTCACGAGAGCAACAAGCCTGATGCTAAAAACACCAATGAGCAGTGAGCTAACTCTCTCCTCATGGTCATTACTCTGAATTTTTGTAGCACAAGAATACCGTGAAACGCTCGCCGTAGAGCCTTCCGCTTGGCCTTGCGCATTCTCTTTTTAGCGGTAGACTAGCCACTGTCTATGCATACAGTGGTGACTGAGTGGCGGCGTATTTCTGGCTTAAGAAGGAGGCTCTGACGACCTCGATGAGCGACCTTGATGGTCTCTCCGAGGCGCAGGCGCATGCCTTCCTGGCCGGGATGCGTTGGCAATCTGAAAGCCAGCAGGTGTGCCCTGACTGCGGCGCTCACGACAAGCATTATTTCCGCAGCTCGCGCCTGCAATGGAGCTGCAAGCACTGCTTCAGCACGTTCTCGGTGACCAGTGGAACCGCCTTTCATGGGCACAAACTCAAGTATCTCACCCTGCTCAAGGCCCTGTTTTACTTCGCCATCAATCAGAAAGGGCTTTCCGCACTAGCGCTGCGGCGCTACCTAGGGGTGCAGTACCGCACGGCCTACCTACTGATGCACAAGATCCGCGAAGCCATCATGTTGAGCACCGAGGTCAAGCCCCTATCCGGGCATGTGGAGATTGATGGTGGTCACTTTTCCGGCAAAAAGCGTAAGCCTAGAAAGGTGGCGGAAAAGGAGCTACCGAAGCTGGCTAAGAAGTACCAGCATCGGGATAAGGTGGGCCCTGCGGAAAATCCTTTCCACGAGAACAGGCGCATCATCATCGTCTTTAGGGAGTGTGATACCTGCCCCCTCGAACAAGGCGGTCGTCCAGGGGCTATCCGTACGATCACTGCTATCTGCAAGGCCGAGGATAGCCAGGTTGTCCCACTCATTGAGAAATACGTGAAGAAGGGCAGCAAAATCTACACAGACGAACTGCCCGCGTACCGGAAGCTCCAGTACATCGGCTTCAGCCACGAAACCGTCAATCACTCACGCGAATTTTCAACCGATGCGGGTGTGAACCAGAACCAGGCCGAGAGCTATTTCTCGCGATTGCGGCGGGCGTTCATTGGCGTTTTCCACCGGATTACGCCGCGCTATATGCTGGACTACAGCTGCGAGATGAACTGGCGAGAGGACATGCGCCGAACAGACTTGCTCGGTCAGGTTACCGACCTATTTTACAAGGTGACCAACACCCCGCACTCCAAGGATTGGCGAAACTATGTCCGGGGCAACAAACGTGAAGGGGAACTCAGGACGATTCCTGGCTTGTAGGCTTTTCGCCGACCCATAGCCAAGTCGCCTTAGCACCTGCGCTGCCACCATCAGCACGAATCACCCAGCCACGATCTCTAAGCACCCTCAAATCACGGGCGATCCTGTGCATGGCGTCACGACGCTTGGTTGGCAGTTTGAAGCCAGCCTGATTTTCCCCTTGTAGCAACTCCAATATCTCGGCAGTGCCAAGCGGTTCGCCAGTCTGCTGTAGGAGCTGAGCCAACTCTTTCCTGAAGACCCCATGCCGAACACCGTCTAAACGGGGAGTGGCCCGGATTGTCCGTACGTCATCCGGGTTGAGATGAAAGTCCTGGATCTTTCTTGAAAGCTCAAGCACAGCCTTTTCGGCAAATTGCTTCTGAGCTCTGGTTTCGGCAAGCTCCGCGACCAGTGCCTTTTCTCTTGCGTTGAGTGTTTGAATCTCGCCTTTTCGGTACGCGAGGTCTTTCGCCAGTTTGGCGACTCTGGGGTGATGGTTGGCCATCGGGAGAAGAGAACACATGACAGCCAGGCTGTCATGTGCTTGTGGTGCATAATAGCGTTTCCGCTTCTCCCTTTCGCTAAACCTCATCAATGCCTGAATCCGGGCACGAAGCGTTATAAACGCAAAGCTTTCGGCTGCCGCCAATCCCCACGGCGTTCCTCATCTCCGGCGTTTTTCCGTTACCATCGGTTTCTCTCCGTATCCAGACAAGGACTTCACCATGGCTGTCTCCACCCTGATTATTCTGGCCGTCCTGGCCGCATTGATTTTCTACGTGATCGCCATCTACAACCAGTTGGTGAAGTTGCGTAACCGTTTCCAGAACGCCTTCGCGCAGATCGAAGTGCAGCTCAAGCGCCGTTACGACCTGATCCCCAATCTGGTGGAAACCGCCAAGGGCTATCTGGCCCATGAGCGCGAAACCCTGGAGGCGGTGATCGCCGCGCGTAACAGTGCGGTTGCCGGCCTCAAGGCCGCCGCGGCGCAACCGGGCAACCCGCAGGGCATGGCGCAGTTGGCCGGTGCGGAGGGTTTGCTGAACGGGGCCATGGGGCGCCTCAATGTGGTCATGGAGGCTTACCCGGACCTCAAGGCGTCGCAGAACATGCAGCAACTCAGCGAAGAATTGAGCACCACGGAAAACAAAGTCGCGTTCGCCCGTCAGGCCTACAACGATGCGGTGATGACCTACAACACTTATAAACAGGGCTTCCCGCCGGTGCTCCTGGCCGCCACCTTCGGCCACGGGCAAGACGCCAGCCTGCTCGAATTCGCCGATAGCGCGGCGATTCAGGAAGCGCCCAAGGTGTCGTTCTAAACGGCGTCGTCCTCAGTCGCCTGCCCACGGATCGCGCGATGAATTTCTTCGAGCAACAGGATCGCGCCAAGCGCCAGAGCGGCCTTTTGCTGCTGCTGATGACGCTGGCGGTACTCAGCCTGATCACCTTGATCAGCCTGGCCATCGGCCTGGCACTGCGCATGTCGAACGTTTACCACGGCTATTCCAGCGCTGTCGGGATCGACTGGGCGCTGGTCGGCGGCGTGGCCTTGGCGGTCGTTGCCGTGGTCTCGCTCGGCAGTCTGTATAAAAGCGTGCAGATGAGCCGCGGCGGCAAGGTGGTGGCGCAGCGTCTCGGCGGACGCTTGATCAACCTGGAGCCGCAGACCTTCGAAGAACGGCGTCTGCTCAACGTGGTCGAGGAAATGGCCATCGCCGCCGGCACGCCGGTGCCGGCGGTGTACGTGCTCGACGACTTGGCCATCAATGCCTTCGCTGCCGGCCTGACGCCCCAGGATGCGGTGATCGGTGTCACCCGCGGGGCCATCGAATTGCTCTCGCGGGAAGAATTGCAGGGCGTCATCGCCCATGAATTCAGCCATATCTTCCATGGCGATATGCGCCTCAATATGCGGCTGATTTCGCTGTTGCACGGCATCCTGCTGCTGGGACTGATCGGCGGCTTCGTGCTGCGCGGTATGAGCATGCGCAGCAGCGCTCGTTCGAGCCGGGACAATTCGGCTCTGGTGATCCTGGCGATTGGCGGCACGCTGCTGGTGCTGGGCTATGCCGGCACCTTTTTCGGAAACCTGATCAAAGCCGCGGTCAGTCGTCAGCGCGAATTTCTCGCCGATGCCTCGGCGGTGCAGTACACCCGTAATCCCGAGAGCATCGGCGGGGCGCTGAAGAAGATCGGTGGTTTTCCGCTGGGCTCGCAGTTGCAGGCCAGAAACGCGGCGGAGTTCAGCCACCTGTATTTCGGCCAAGGCATCGCCACGGCCCTGGGCGGCTGGCTCGCCACCCATCCGCCGTTGGCCGAGCGCATCCGGCGGGTCGATCCGGGCTGGGACGGGCAGTTCCCCAGCGTCAGGCTGAACGAGCCGGCGGCTGCCACGTCGGCGACAGAGCCGCCGGCGCAGGCCGATGTCGCCAGCAGTTGGGATAAGGAAATGGCCACTCTGGGCGTGGCCGCGGCGTTCAGTCCGCTGGCGCTCGATCAATCGATCGACGCCATCGGCGAGCCGCAGCCGGCGCATCTGCAGCAGGCGCGCAGCGCCTTGCAACGCCTGGGCACGCGGCTTACCGAGGCCGCGCATGATTGTCTCGGCGCCCAGGCGCTGGCTTATGGCTTGATGCTCGGCCGTGAACCCGCAACGCGGATGCACCAGCTCGACGCCTTGCGCCCGCAGTTGCAGGCCGATGTCGCCGCCGCCCTCGATGCGCTGGATGGCGAGCTGAGCGTACTGGGCGAAGGGTTGCGTCTGCCTTTGCTGGAACTGGCGATGCCCGCGCTGAAACAACTGAGCAAGACGCACTGGGCGATATTGCAGCGCAACCTGATCGGGCTGGCCAAAGCCGACCGCAAGATCGAGCTGCTGGAATGGACGCTGCTGCGTATCTTGCAGCGCAATATCGAGGGGCCGCGCCCGCTCAACGGCAGGTATCACCTGCTGGAACTGGCCGAGGAAAGCGCACTGCTGCTGTCCGCCCTGGCCCATGCCGGCCACGCCGCGCCGGACCAGGCGGCGCAAGCCTTCGCCCGCGCCCGCGCGGCATTGCCCTTCGACCACCTGGCGTTCGCCGACCAGGGCATGCCGCCGATGCAGGAGCTGGACAAGGCCCTGGGCCGCCTCAACCAGATGTGGCCGCTGCAAAAACCGCGGCTGCTCAAGGCGATGGCTTGCAGCATCGAACATGACGGCCAGGTGACCGACGCCGAGGCCGAACTGATGCGTGCCGTGGCCGATATGCTGGATTGCCCGATGCCGCCGCTGCTCCCGGCCTGCTAGCGCCGGGCTGGGCTCAGGCGAACGCCTGCTGCAAATCCTCGACAAAGGCGCTCTGCGCCTCGCTCGGTTGACGGCCGCGGTGGCTGGCCAGGTGAAATTGCACGTTGAAGCCAAGCTGTTCGCCGAGCAATTCCCGCAGTCGTCCGCGTGCAACCCAGGGCGCGGCGATATGCCGGGGCAGATAGCCGATATGCGCGCCCGAGAGGATAAACGCCAGACTGCCTTCGACCTGCTCGCAGCGCGCGCTGCTGCTGACCGCCTGCCAGGGTTCGTCGAGCTGAATGAAACGATAGGGATGATGCACGCCGTCGTACTGGCGCAACTGCTCGCGGCTGACGTTCGGCTGCGCGAACAACGGGTGGCCGGCGCCGCAATACAGCGCCTGCGGCTCGACGAACAGCGGGCTGCGTTCGAGCGCGGCCTGCGCGTCGGAGAAGTAGCCGATGGCCAAGTGCAATTGGTCCTGCAACAAACGCCGCTCGAGTTCGCCGGGTACGGCGCTGAACAGTTCGATCTGCACGGCCTGGTTGCGCTGGCGAAACCGGCCGATGGCCGCGCTCAGCCGTTTCATCACTTGCGTGTCCAGGGCTTCGGACAGACCGATGCTGAGGCTGCCGAGCAATTTGTCGGCCATGCCCTGAGCCTCGCCCTTGAAGGCTTCGATGGCGCCGAACAGCTTGCGCGTGGCCAGCAGCACCTGCTCGCCCTTGGGCGTCAGGCGAAAGCCGGCCTTGCCGCGCTCGCACAGACGAAAGCCCAGGCGCGTCTCCAGCTTGGCCATCTGCGTGCTGATGGTCGACTGGCCGATCCCCAGTTCGCCCTGGGCGGCGCTGAAACCGCCGTTCTCCACCACGCTGACGAACAGGCGCAGCAGTTGCAGATCGAGGTCGCGGACTTGGCTGAGCATGGAGGTTCCAAACATCGCTGGCTATCGATGTGCGAGTAGATCACTTGGCTTTTCTACAATGCAAGAAGGCCTGCTAGCGAGTCATCTTCTTCACGAACACCACCACGAACAGCGCCATGGTGAAGCTGCCGGTAAAGGCCTCGAATGCGGCGATCGGGCGGGCCAGGCCGTGGGGGGTGATATCGCCGTAGCCAAGGGTGGTGAAGGTCACCACGCTGAAGTAGAGGCAGTCGGCGAGGTCGTCCAGGTTGGCCAGCCAGCCGCGTTCGAGCGCCAGCCCCAGGGGTTGCCCGGCATGCTGCACGCCGACCAGAAAGTACAGCAGGCCGCAGACCACGATCAGGGCGATGGAGAACAGCACGACATTCAGCGGTTTTTCGCCGTAGCCGCTGAACAGGTCGACCAGCCAGGACAGCAAACGTGCGCCGCTGTAGCGCGGCAGTTGCAGACGGCGCGTGACCATTTCGCGGTGGAAGAACAGCCCGGCCTGCTCGAACAGCCCGGCTTTCTCCAGATGCAGGCGCAGGTTGCGGTAGGTTTCCTCGGCCTCTTCGAAGCAGCGCCTGGCGGCGGCATTGTCGCCCAGGCGCAGGTAAGCTCGGCCCTGACGTTCCTGGCGCAGTCGCCGGTCCCAGATCACATTGTCCAGGCGTGCGCCGCCCAGTTGAATGCCCAGCAGGTTGCAGTCGCGAAGGTCGCAGCAATGCAGGTTGGCGCCGCGCAGGTCGGCTTTCATCAGCGAGCTGCCGCGCAGGTCGAGGGCGAACAGGTGGGCGTTGCGCAAATCGGCGCGGTACAGGTCGCTATCGCGCAGGTCATAGCCACTGTGTTGGTTGTGGTTGACCAGATCGATATCGGCGAGCTGCGCATGCTTGAGCTGGAAGCCGCGCATCGGCGCACCGCTTTGCGCGCGCTGGTGCAGAGCGGCGCAGAGTCCGTCCACGTCGCCCTTGGCCTGGTTGGCATCGAGCCAGAAGCTTTCGTCGACATGCAACTCGGACATAGCGCGGCGCTCCAGAGTGTCTTTACAAGACTAGTCGGCGGGCGGGTTTGTCCGGTTAAACATCGATAAATGGCAATGCCAGGTTTTGTCACTTCATATTTATTCGAAGTGAGCGGCAACGCAGGATGCTCGGGTCCAATAAAAAACGATGAGGTATCCGCCATGCGCCCGCTCGTTACGCTGTTGCTGCTCTGTTGCGGGTTTGCCGCGCAGGCCGAAGAGCCTGTCCTGAATCTGTACAGCTGGTCCTCCTATATTCCCGAACAGGCGCTCGAACGCTTCAAGGCCGAGACCGGCATCCGGGTCAAATACGACATCTTCGACAGCGCCGAAGCGCTGGACGCCAAGCTGCTCACCGGCGGCAGCGGTTATGACGTCGTGTTCCCCGCAGCCAGCGGCCTGGGGCGGGCGATCCAGGCCAAGGCCGTGCAGCCGGTGGAGCACGCGCGGCTCGCTCATTTCGCCAACCTGGACGACGAGCTGCTGGAAAAGCTCGCGGAGACCGACCCGGGCAACCGCTTCGGCGTGCCCTATACCTGGGGCACCGTGGGCCTGGGGATCAATAAGCAGGCGCTTGAACAACGTCTGCCGAATGTACCGCTGAACAGCCTGGATCTGCTGTTCAAGCCGGAGTACGCCAGCAAGCTCAAGGATTGCGGCATCGCGGTGATCGACTCGCCCCAGGAAGTGATCAGCGTGGCGCTCAACTACCTCGGCAAGGCCCCCTACAGCAGCGAGCCCGCCGACCTGGCGGCCGTGCAACGGCTGCTCGCCGAGCTGCAGCCCAACCTCAGCTACGTCGGCAGCGGCCGCCATATCAACGACCTGGCCAAGGGCGACATCTGCCTGGCGCTGACCTACAACGGCGACGCCTATATGGCCGCGGACAACGCGCGCCAGGCCAGCCAGCCGTTCGAGGTGATCTACCGCATACCGCGCGAAGGCACTTTGCTCTGGTTCGACACCATGGCCATCCCGGTGGACGCCCCGCACCCCGAGGCGGCCCATGCCTTTATCGATTACATGCTGCGCCCCGAGTCCATCGCCGAGCTGACCAACAGCGTGTTCTTCGCCAATGCCAACCGCGCCGCCGACGCCTTGATCGACCCCGCGATCATTGGCGATGCGGATATCTATCCCGCCGCCGAGGTGCGCGCCCGGCTGTTTGGCGAACAACTGCTGCCGCTGCGCCAGCAGCGCGAGCGCACCCGGCTCTGGAGCGGTTTCCGCAGCCACTATTGATGGATGTCGCCGTCATGCGACGGCGCCCGCTACCGCACAACTCAAGAGAACCGATCATGGAAGCATTCAACGGCAACGACCTGGCGATCACCCGCGACAGCCTCTACGGCACCTTCTCCGAACCGACCTACGCCGGCGTCGTCAGCTTTATGCGCCGGCGCTACAGCCGCGATTTGCGCGGTGTCGATCTGGTGGTCAGCGGCGTGCCCTTCGATACCGCGACCACCAACAGACCCGGTACGCGTTTCGGGCCGCGGGCGATTCGCGCCGCCTCGATCACCAGCGCCTGGGAGCGCCACTATCCCTGGGAGTTCGACCCTTTCGACCGCCTGGCGGTGATCGACTACGGCGACTGCAACTTCGACCACGCGCAGCCGCAACAGACCCCGGCGGCGATCGAAGCCCACGCCGAGCATATTCTCCAGGCCGGCTGCGCGATGCTCACCCTGGGCGGCGACCATTTCATCAGCTACCCGCTGCTCAAGGCCCATGCCAAGCGCCACGGCGCCCTGTCGCTGGTGCACTTCGACGCGCACAGCGACACCTGGCCGGATGCCGACGACAGCGAGCAGGGCATCAGCCACGGCACCATGTTCTATCACGCGGCCCGCGAGGGCCTGGTCGATCCGGCGCGCTCGGTGCAGATCGGCCTGCGCACCACCAACGACGACGTCATGGGCTTTCAGGTGCTGGATGCGCGCCAGGTCCATCGCAGCACCCCGGAGCAGATCGCCGCGGCGATCCGCGCGCGGGTCGGCGAGCATCCGGTGTACTTGACGTTCGATATCGATTGCCTCGACCCGGCATTCGCGCCCGGCACGGGCACCCCGGTGTGCGGCGGGCTTTCCACCCACCAGGCGCTGGAAATCCTCCGCGCCCTGCGCGGCATCAACCTAGTCGGCATGGACGTGGTAGAAGTCTCGCCGCCTTACGACAATGCCGAAGTCACCGCCCTGGCCGGCGCCACCGTGGCGATGGAAATGGTCTGTTTGTACGCAGCGCGGCATAAGTTGGGCGAGAGGGTGTAGGGTGGAAATCGCTGTTTATTTCCACCATGAGCGTTTGTCTCGATTGCTCGTGGTGGACCGGTGAAGCGTGATCCACCCTACGAACAGCGCCAAAGCCGTGGCAAAAAAAACGGGCCCATCGGGCCCGTAAATCACGCTCAAAAGCTCTCCAGGCGCTGGCCCAGGCCGATAGGCGGCGGCAGAAACAGCCGCGCGTCCATCAACCCCGGCTCGCGCACTATGGGTGCGAAGTCCATGCGCGCGAGAATGTCGTGCTCCAGGTCGACGCCGGGGGCGATCTCGATCAGCTCCAGGCCTTCGCCGGTCAGGCGGAATACGCAGCGTTCGGTGATATACAGCACCGGCTGGCCGCGCTCGGCGGCGAGCTTGCCGGAGAAGGTGCGGTGCTCGACCGCGGCGACAAACTTGCGCAACTCGCCATCCTGGACGATGCGCAACTCGCCGTTCTCGATACGGATGTCCTGCGGCCCGGCGCTGAAAGTGCCGACGAACACCACCGCCTTGGCGCTCTGGCTGATATTGATAAAGCCGCCGGCCCCGGCCAGGCGCGTGCCGAACTTGGATACGTTGAGGTTGCCCGCCGCATCCGCCTGAGCCAGGCCGAGAAACGCCAGGTCCAGGCCGCCGCCGTCGTAGAAATCGAACTGATAGGGCTGATCGAGCAGCGCGCTGTGGTTGCTCGCCGCGCCGAAATCCAGGCCGGAAGCCGGCACGCCGCCGATCACCCCGGGCTCGGCGGTGAGGGTGAGCAGGTCGATCATGCCTTCCTCGGCGGCCACCGCAGCCACGCCTTCGGGCATGCCGATGCCCAGGTTGACCACTGCGCCGGGCCGCAACTCCTGGGCGGCGCGGCGGGCGATCAGCTTGCGTACGTCCAACGGCAGCGGTGCAAGGCTGTCGCTCGGCACGCGGGTCTCGCCAGCGAACGCCGGGTTGTAAGCGGTGGCGAAGGTCTGCTGGTGGTTGTGCGGTTCGGCCACCACCACGCAGTCGACCAGCATGCCGGGGATCTTCACCGCGCGCGCATTCAGCGAGCCGCGCTCGACGATGCGTTCGACCTGGGCGATCACCAGGCCGCCGCTGTTATGCGCGGCCATGGCGATGGCCAGGCTCTCGATGGTCAGGGCCTCGCGTTCGAACGACAGGTTGCCGTCGGCATCGGCGCTGGTGGCGCGGACGATGCCGACGTGAATCGGGAAAGTCGGGTAGAACAGGTAATCCTCGCCATCGATCGGCATGCGCCGCACCAGCTCGGCGGTGGTGCGGGCGTTGAGCCGGCCGCCGCCGAACTCGGGGTCGACGAAGGTGCCCAGGCCGATTCGCGACAGCTGCCCCGGCTTGCCTGCGGCGATATCGCGGAACAGCTGGGAGATCACCCCTTGCGGCAGGTTGTAGGCCTCGATGCGGTTCTCCACCGCCAGCTTTTGCAGCCCCGGCACCAGGCCCCAGTGGCCGCCGATCACCCGCCGCACCAAACCTTCATGGGCCAGATGGTTGAGGCCGCGGCCCTTGCCGTCGCCTTGGCCGGCGGCATACACCAACGTCAGCCCTTGCGGTGCCTGCTCGGCGAGGAAGCGCTGCTCCAGGGCGATGGCGATTTCCTCGGCGAAACCGATGCCGACGAAACCGCCGGTGGCGAGGTTGGCGTCGTCCGGGATGCGCGCCACTGCAGCGGCGGCGGTCATGATCTTGCTCATAGCAGGGACTCGGAATCGATTGAACAAAGATGAGTACAGGGCGCTTTAAAGCGTAGCGAGCGACGACCAGGCAAGGCGCGCTCAGGCGAGGACGCGGAGTGTACTGAAGTACATGAGCAGTCCGAGTCTGAGCGCAACGCAGCATGGTGGAGCGCAGTAGCTTTAAAGAGTCCTGTCAGAAACTGCCGAACAGCGTGCCCAGGGTAATCACCACCACCAACGCCACCATCGGGAAGGCCACGGTGTTGATGAAGATGAATTTGTACGACTCACGGTGCGTCAGCTTGCAGATCGCCAACAGCGAGATCACCGCGCCGTTGTGCGGCAGGGTATCCATGCAGCCCGAGGCCATGGCGGCGACGCGGTGCAGCAACTCCGGGCTGATGCCGGCGGCGTTGGCCAGGGTCAGGTATTGCTCACCGAGGGTTTTCAGCGCGATCGACATGCCGCCTGATGCCGAACCGGTGATGCCGGCGAGGATGTTCACCGCCACCGCCTCGGAAATCAGCGGGTTGTCGGAAACGCCGAGCACCAGGTCGCGGATGATCACGAAGCCGGCCAGGGAGGCGATCACGGTGCCGTAACCGACTTCCGCAGCGGTGTTGAGGATCGGCAGCATCGAGCCGAAGGCGCCGTCGTTGACGGTTTTCTTCAGGTCCATCCAGCGCTTCCAGTGCAGCGCGATCAACAGCAGGATGGCCGCGCTCAGCGCCACGATGATCGCCCAGATGCCGATCAGCGACTTGGCGTCCTGCAGGCCGCCGAACTCCGGCTTGGCCAGGTAGCTGGCGTCGATATTCGGCAGGATCTGCTTGGCCATCAGGTAGTTCAGGCCGATCACCAGCAGGATTGGCAGCAGCGCCAGCCAGAAGCCCGGCGTGTTGCCGGCGCCCTGGGTTATCGGGTCGTCGCGGTGCTCGCCGTAGCCTTCGCCGGCGGTCTTGAGCTTTTTCGCCTGGGCGCTCAGCCACCAGGTGCCGAGGCCGAACATGATCAAGCCGGCGATCACCCCCAGGCCCGGCGCGGCGAAGGCATCGGTGCCGAAGAAGGGGTTGGGGATGGCGTTCTGAATCGCCGGGGTGCCGGGCAGGGCGGTCATGGTGAAGGTGAAGGAGCCGAGGGCGATGGCGCCGGGGATCAAGCGCTTCGGGATAGCCGCTTCGCGAAACAGCGCCGCACCGATCGGGTACACCGCGAACGCCACCACGAACAGCGACACGCCGCCGTAAGTGAGGATGCCGCAGGCCAGTACTATGGCCAGCACCGCCCGCTGGCTGCCGACCTTGGCGACTATGCCGTGGGCGATCGCGCGGGCCGAACCGGAATCGTCCATCAACTTGCCGAACAGCGCGCCGAGCAGAAACAGCGGGAAGAACTGAATCACATAGCCGCCCATGGCCTTCATGAACACCTGGGTGTAGGTCGGCAGCAGCATGGCGATATCGCCGGAGAACAATAGCGCGAGCAGGGCGAGTAGCGGGGCGAGGATCAGCACGTTGATGCCGCGGTAAGCGAGGTACATCAACAGCGCCAGGGAAATCAGAATACCGAGGGTACCCATGGTTGGTTCCTTTTGTTGTTGTTTTAGGCAGCGCTCTATGGCGACGCCGATAAGCTTGCTCGTTAAACCAGGTAACCGAGACGAAGCGTTGAGCAGACTAGAGCGAAAGCCGTGCCAGGTCGTGCTGGGAGCTTGCTCGAAGTGGGCTTTGACTGCTCTAGGGCGGTTGTTTCAGGCTTTCATGCCACGCGCGAGAGGGTTGAGGAGGTGCGCATTGGTGTCCAGATATATGGACTTAGTCCAGAAATATGGATTTGCTGTTGAAATAAAAGTCCAGAGAGCTGGACTCGTAGCCCGGATGAAATCCGGGGGAATACGCGTCTGTGCGGTGCTCCCCCCGGATTACATTCTGGCTACGAATTGGCTGCGCATAGGGTGGAAACCGCTGTTCATTTCCACCGTTGCCTTCACTGGGACATCCCTAGGTGGATCGATGAAGCGCGATCCACCCTACGGCTCCAAAGCATCGCTGGCATAG
>NZ_CAMPHN010000034.1 GCF_946885885.1 uncultured Pseudomonas sp. | reverse complement strand
ACGACACGCTCACCGGCCTGCCCAACCGCCGCCTGCTGATCGACCGCCTGCAACATGCCCTGGCGCAGCGCGCGCGTAACGAGAAGGAAGGCGCGCTGCTGTTCATCGACCTGGATAACTTCAAGGACCTCAACGACACCCTCGGCCACGACATGGGCGACCGCCTGCTGCAGCAGGTCGCCCAGCGCCTGCTCGAACACGTGCGCGAGCAGGACACCCTGGCGCGCCTGGGCGGCGACGAGTTCGTGCTGATGCTGGAAAATCTGAGCCAGGATCGCGACACCGCCATCCAGCAGCTCGACAGCGTGACGCACAAGATTCTGCATGCCCTGGCCGCGCCCTATACCTTACAGGCGCGCCACTACAGCAGCACCGCGAGCATCGGCATCGCGCTGTTTTCCGACGGCCACAATACCGTCGACGAGCTGCTCAAGCGCGCCGACCTGGCCATGTACGAAGCCAAGTCCGGTGGGCGCAACACCCTGAGGTACTTCAACCCCAGGATGCAGGCCGAGGTCAGCGCCCGTACCGATTTGGAAAACGATTTGCGCCAGAGCCTGCGCGAGCGTCTGTTCGTCCTGCATTACCAACCCAAGGTGGACCGCCACGGTCGGCTGTTCGGCGCCGAGGCGCTGATTCGCTGGCAGCACCCGAGCAAAGGATTGGTGGCGCCCGACGCGTTCATCGCGCTGGCGGAAAGCACTGGCCTGATCCTGCCCCTGGGTCGCTGGATCCTGCACCGCGCCTGCCGCCAGCTGGTGGCCTGGGCGAAGATGCCGGCAATGCGCGAGATCAGCCTGGCCATCAATGTCAGCGCCCGGCAATTCCACCACCCGGACTTCGTCGCCGACGTGCTTGCCGCGCTGCGGGAAACCGGCGCCGATCCGGCACGCCTGGAACTGGAGTTGACCGAAAGCCAACTGGTCGAGGACGTGGAGGCGATGATCGTCAAGATGACCGAACTGAAAGCCTGCGGCGTGTGCTTCTCGCTGGACGACTTCGGTACCGGCTACTCATCGCTCAATTACCTCAAGCGCCTGCCCCTGGACTGCCTGAAGATCGACCAATCCTTCGTTCGCGACCTGCTGATCGACCCCAGCGACGCCGCCATAGTGCGCACCATAGTGGCGCTGGGCAGCAACCTGAATTTGCGGGTCATCGCCGAAGGCGTGGAAAGCCTGGAGCAACGCGATGCCCTATTGCGCTTGGGCTGCCATAACTTCCAGGGTTATCTGTTCGGCAAACCGGCAACCGCGGAACACCTGGAGCGCTGGACGGCCGATGACCTGCATCGGATAGAAGGCTGACAGCACACGCCGCGCGGGCAGAATCACCTTTGCCGCGAACGGGAAAGCGGTAATTTAGAGGGGCGCAACCCCATGATCGGGGCTGGGCGGACTGCCCCCGATAGCCCAGGATCGTTCGCACTTAATGACGGAGAATCTGTCTATCGTGGTTACATCCCCTTAGTAATCGGGTGACCATGATGTCGCGGTTTTCGCGTCCTTTGTGTCTCGGCGTTTTGCTTGGTGTCTGCTGGTTATCCCTTGTCCTTTCCCCGCAAACCATGGCCGTACAGCGCAATGTGCGCGTCGGCGTCCATGCCAGCGAGCCGAAAATATTTCTCACCGCCTCCGGCCAACTCTCCGGCATTCTCGGCGACCTGCTCACCGAAATCGCCCGCCAGGAGGACTGGCGGCTGATCGCCGTGCCTTGCACCTGGGAAACCTGCCTGCAACTGATCCAGAGCGGCAAGATCGACCTGCTCCCGGATGTCGCGCGGACCCCGGCACACATCCGCTTCTTGGACTTTCACCAGGTGCACTCGCTGCTCAGCTGGTCGCAGCTGTATCGCCGCCGTGACGTCCCTCTGGACTCCATCCTCGACCTCAAAGACAAGCGCATCGCGGTACTGGCCGGCTCCGCTCAGGAGGATTACCTGAAAGAGCTGCTCGACAGTTTCGGCCTGACTGCACAGTTGCTACCCGTGCAACGGATCGAAGAAGGCTTCGAGTTGGTGGCCAACCAGCAGGCCGATGCGGTGGTGGCCACTCAGCGTTTTGGCAACACCCAAACGTCCTACTACCGCCTGCACGCCACGCCGATCATCTTTCTCCCGACGCAGCTGTTCTATGCCACCGCCAAGGGCCGCAACGGCGACCTGCTCGAGCGTATCGACCATTACTTGCTGGAGTGGCAGGAATCGCCCAACTCGTTCTATTACCAGACCCTGCACCGCTGGGGCGACAATCAACCCGCGCTATCGCTGCTCAAAGCCGTCCGCTGGGGGCTGGCCATTCTTATCGGCCTGTTGCTCGCAGCCGTTGGCGGGGCCCTGCTGCTACGCCGTCAGGTGGCCAGCCAGACCCGCCATATCAAAGCCAGCGAACAACGCCTGAACACCATCCTCGATAGCGTCGAGGCCTATATCTATATCAAGGACCCGCAACTCAACTACCAATACGCCAACCGTAAAGTCTGCGAGCTGTTCGGCCGCTCCTGCGACGAGGTGATCGGGTGCAGCGACCAGGACTTCTTCGATGCCCCGACCGTCGCCAACCTGCA
Source organism: uncultured Pseudomonas sp. (assembly GCF_946885885.1). Next base: position 31,467 of record NZ_CAMPHN010000034.1, on the reverse strand, counting down.
CCACAACGACAGCCGCGTATTGCAGCTCGGCGAACGGGTCGAATGCGAAGAAGTCAATCGTAGCCTGGATGGCCGCGAGGAGCGCACCTTCCTCTCGGTGAAACTGCCATTGCGCCATCCGGACGGCAGCATCTATGCCCTGTGCGGCATCTCCACCGATATCAGCGAGCACAAACGCAACCTCGAGCAGATCCACCAGTTGGCCTTCTACGACACGCTCACCGGCCTGCCCAACCGCCGCCTGCTGATCGACCGCCTGCAACATGCCCTGGCGCAGCGCGCGCGTAACGAGAAGGAAGGCGCGCTGCTGTTCATCGACCTGGATAACTTCAAGGACCTCAACGACACCCTCGGCCACGACATGGGCGACCGCCTGCTGCAGCAGGTCGCCCAGCGCCTGCTCGAACACGTGCGCGAGCAGGACACCCTGGCGCGCCTGGGCGGCGACGAGTTCGTGCTGATGCTGGAAGACTTGAGCCTCGACCGCGACACCGCCATCCAGCAGCTCGACAGCGTGACGCACAAGATCCTTCACACCCTGGCCGCACCCTATACCTTGCAGGAACACAGCTACAGCAGCACCGCGAGCATCGGCATCGCGCTGTTCTCCGATGAACACAATACCGTCGACGATCTGCTCAAACGCGCCGACCTGGCCATGTATGAAGCCAAATCGAGCGGGCGCAACACCCTGAGGTACTTCAGCCCCAGACTGCAGGCCGAGGCCAGCGCCCGTGCCGATTTGGAAAACGATTTGCGCCAGAGCCTGCTCGAACAGCTGTTCGTCCTGCATTACCAGCCCAAAGTGGACCGCCACGGCCGGCTGTTCGGCGTCGAGGCGCTGATCCGCTGGCAGCACCCGCGCCGGGGGCTGGTGGTGCCCGACGCATTTATCGCGCTGACGGAAAGCACCGGCCTGATCCTGCCCCTGGGCCGTTGGGTCCTGCACAGCGCCTGCCGCCAGTTGGCGGCCTGGGCGAAGATGCCGGCAATGCGCGAGATCACCCTGGCCATCAATGTCAGTGCCCGACAGTTCCACCACCCCGATTTCGTCGCCGACGTGCTCGCCGCGCTACAGGAAACCGGCGCCGATCCGGCGCGCCTGGGGCTGGAATTGACCGAAAGCCACTGGGTGGAGGACGTGGAGGCGATGATCGTCAAAATGACCGAGCTGAAAGCCTACGGTGTGTACTTCTCGCTGGACGACTTCGGCACCGGCTACTCATCGCTCAATTACCTCAAGCGCCTGCCCCTGGACTGCCTGAAGATCGACCAGTCGTTCGTTCGCGACCTGCTGAGCGACCCCAGCGATGCCGCCATAGTGCGCACCATAGTGGCGCTGGGCAACAACCTGAATTTGCAGGTCATCGCCGAGGGCGTGGAAACCCGCAAGCAACGCGACGCCTTATTGCACTTGGGCTGCGATAAATTTCAGGGTTATTTGTTCGGTAAACCGATGACCGCGGAACACCTCGAACAATGGGCGAGCCATAACGCCTGAGTCCGGACATAGCCGCGACAGTCAAAAAGTTGCAGCACCAGCGCCCGCAACGCCTTGAATTCCCCCACGGCGGGCAGGCCGTTGAAAAAGGCTATGTACCAGTTACCTGTTGCACGCAGTTTTTGTAGGGTGGGTTAGCGGCGCTGGGGCTGATTATGGCAGGGCACTACGCATTTCGAGCGCCGCGTAACCCACCATTGCGGTTTATCGGTGGACCGCTATGGTGGGTTACGGCGCGTTGAGCGTTGATGGTGTTTGCCTGAGCCCGGTTCGCGCCTAACCTGCGCGGCCCGACCCACCCTACGTTTTACCGCTCCTCATGCACCTCATAGCTGTTCGGGACGACTCAACACATAACGGGTACAGAGCCTTGAAAAACGTAGACGAGGCAGCCAGTGCAATGCCGATGGCGGCCCCACAAAAACAGGCGAAACGTAGCGCAGCGGAGTAACAGCAACAGGCTGGCCCGCAGGGCGAACGAAGTGGTCAAAAGCGGACTGGGTTCGCACGCGAGTTTACGGGTTGTAAATGAGCATTTTAAGACGCCGAGTCCCGGCCTGTTTTTAACGCAGCAATGGCAACGCAGGTAGTTTTCAACAGCCTGCTAGCGCGCCTGCCCCAGGCCGACCAGCCCGATATCGGCGGGATATATAAAGAATCCAGGGTTACAGCACTACCGCTTATCGGAATTTAAGTTCCGTTTTACCACAAATGTTCATCCCTCGAATTAACGAAAACAACAAATTATTGACGCTATTTCTCTAAATAAGTCGCAGAACACGATAAAAAGCATAGTGGCACCGTGCAAAATCGTAGGTCAAATTAATATCACTTTGACGCAATAACAAAATATTGACGCTAGCAGTTTCGACAAACGGCTCTTATCAATCGCTATATATCCACACATTATCCGCCCCGCTGAGAGACGGACTGACGCGCCATTCGAGCTCCTCCATTTCAGCCCTCAGGTTTTAGTTCGCGTGTATCTGGCGGGAATGCCGAATGAATAATTACCGACTCACGGAATGACTGCACCCGACTGAAAAGTAGTCCTCATATCGAGAGAAATCAGTCATGTTCAAATTTGCAAGGCGTAATGCCGCCGCCCTCGAAAAATCACGATATAACGCATCCGCCGCATCCGCTCCGACATGGGGCGCCCTGAAGAATGCGCTTCTGGCTACAGCGGTCGTCGGCAGCGCGCTGATCCCCTCCATGGCCTCGGCCCTCAGCCTGTCGCCGAGCAGCCCGCCCTTCAGTTTGGGCTCGGCTTCCGCCTATTTCGTCAAAGACGTGCCCTACGGCCCGGATACACGACACAAGTTCGATATCTTCACGCCCAAGGCCAATTACTCCAGCAAGAGCAAAACGCCCTTGGTGATATTTATCCATGGCGGCGGTTTCTCTTCCGGCAGCAAGGAAAAGGCCTATACAAAAAGCAATCGGAAAATGATCGTCGAGTTGCTCAATAAGGGTGTCGCTTTTGCCTCTATCAACTACCCGTTGCTGGAGCGTAACGACAAAGTGGGTTTGATCAAATCCCTGCGCGGCGCTCAGCGCTCGGTGCAATTTATCAAGCACCACAACGACAGCTTCAATATCGACCCACGAAAAGTCATCGCCATCGGTAGTTCAGCCGGCGCCAGCACCGCTCTTTGGTTGGCCTTCCACGACGACATGGCCAACCTCAATAGCGGCGACCCGGTAGAACACCAATCGACCCGTATATTGGCCGCCGTGGGTTCCGAAGCCCAATCGTCCATGGATGTGGTGCGTTGGGAAGAAGTGTTCAAGCAGTACAACTTCTCCGTCTCTTCGATGGAGAGCGCGGTGAAGAACTTTTACGGCATCAGCCAACTGCACGAACTCTATAGCTCGCCCATCGTGGCCTATCGACAGGATGTCGACTTGCTCGGATTGATGGACCCATCCGACCCGGAAGTGTGGGTCGCCAACCAGAGCGTACCGGTGACCAAACCGAGCAGCGTCGGGATTCTTTACCACCATCCCTACCATGCCAAAGCGTTGCGCGATCAAGCTCAGCGCGTTGGTTTGAAAGGCAACTACTACATCCCGCGGATGAACATCATGCCCTCGTCCCAGGAAAGCATGACCGACTTCATCCTGCGCAAAGTCAAGTAAGCGGCTCCCCCGGTAGCGAATCGGTCGAACATCCTCAACCGCTCCAGACAGGATGCACGGAAGCGGTTAGAGGGACCGATTCGCGCCTTACGCGGCGCAAGGCAGCGCTGCCCTACAGGCGTTCCCCAATCGGCGGAACGCCTGTTTTTTTTGCGCTAGAGAAAAGTAGCCCGGATAAGCGCAGCGCAATCCGGGAGCGGTTTATAGGGCTATAGATTTTCCCCGGGTTGCATCCGGGCTAGCAGAGCGCATTGCAGGGTGGACATAGCGAAGCTTTGTCCAGCGCTGGCGCCCGGATGGCGGACAAGCCTTCGGCATGTCCTCCCTACGATTCGCAAGCCTTGCAACGAACGGCTAAAGACCGCCGCTTACACCCAACTGCAAACCCAGCGCGGTAGCCAGGGAAAACGGCAACAGCAGAGTATCCAGCAAAGCGCTGGCCAGCAGGTCGAGGCCGGGGTACCTGGGGGCCTCGGCGCCGAAGCGATCCTGCGCGCAGCAGCCGCCCTTCAAGGCATACAGATCCAGGCGCGTGCCGGCATACACCACAGGCGCGCCGGGCTTGGCCGCGTCCAGCGTGCGGGTGGTCGCGCAGCCGCCGCACAGCAGCAGCGCCAGGGCCAACGCAGGTATGCTCCAGTGCTTACTCATCCGAGACCTGATGATGCTCGCCCCAGCGCGGCAGCATGTCCTGGGGGATGCCCAGACAATTGAGGATACGCGCGACGACGAAATCGACGAGGTCGTCGATGGTCTGCGGTTGATGGTAGAAGCCGGGCGAAGCCGGCAGTATGGTCGCGCCCAGGTTCGACAGTTTGAGCATATTCTCCAGATGGATGCTGGAAAACGGCGCCTCGCGCGGCACCAGAATCAACTGGCGGCGCTCTTTCAAGGCGACGTCGGCGGCACGCTCGATCAGGTTGTTGCAGGCGCCGGTGGCGATCGCCGACAGGCTGCCGGTGGAACAGGGCACCACCACCATCGCGGTGGGCGCGCCCGAGCCGGAGGCCGCCGGAGCCAGCCAGTCCTCCTTGCCGTACACGCGGATCTGCCCCGGCAGCGCGCCGGTGTATTCGCTGAGAAAGGCCTGCATCGCCCGCGGCTTGTTCGGCAGGGTCACATCGGTCTCGGTGGCCATCACCAGTTGCGCGGCCTTGGAGATCAGAAAGTGCACCTCGCGGTCTTCGCGCACCAGGCAATCGAGCAGGCGCAAACCGTATTGCGCGCCAGACGCGCCGGTCATCGCCAGGGTGATTCTTTCGGGTCCACTCATAAGTTCACTCTCGTTGTTGCAATGGCTAACAGACCACAGCACAGCGCCTGTAGGAGCCAGCTCGCTGGCGATACCTTTCGCCGTGACCTGGATCGCCAGCAAGCTGGCTCCTACAAAGAGCTTCGGCTCCGTGCAACACAAAACTGATACATGGCCGTTATAAAAGGGCCTCGGCCAGCTTGCCATGCAAACCGCCGAAGCCACCGTTGCTCATCACCACCACCTGGGTGCCCGGCGCGGCCTCGGCCTTGACCCCTTTGATAATCGCCTCCAGCGAGTCGCAGACTTGGGTCGGCACGCGGGAAGAGGCGACCGTGGCGGCCAGGTCCCAGCCGAGGTTCGGCGGCGCGTACCAATACACCGAGTCGGCCTGCGCCACCGATTCCGGCAGACCGTCGCGGTGCGCGCCGAGCTTCATCGAGTTGGAACGCGGCTCGACGATGGCGATCAGCTTGGCATCGCCGATGCGCTTGCGCAGGCCGTCGAGGGTGGTGGCGATGGCCGTCGGGTGGTGGGCGAAGTCGTCGAAGATGGTCACGCCATTGACTTCGGCGACCTTCTCCATACGCCGTTTGGCGTTGATAAAGCTGCACAACGCGGCGATGCCCAGCTCCGGCACCACGCCGACATGCCGCGCCGCCGCCAGCACCGCCAGGGCGTTGGCGACGTTGTGCTGGCCGGTCAATTGCCAATCCACCACACCGGCGATTTTGCCCTCAAAGCTCACTTCGAAACGCGAACCGTCTTCACTGAGCAGGCGCGCCTGCCATTGGCCGCCCTCCCCGGTGGTCTGCACCGGCGTCCAACAGCCCATGGCGATCACCCGTTGCAGCGCACTTTCGCCGCGCGGGTGAATGATCAGGCCGTCGCCGGGAATGGTGCGCACCAGATGGTGGAACTGCCGCTCGATGGCCGCCAGGTCAGGGAAGATATCCGCGTGGTCGAATTCCAGGTTGTTCAGGATCGCGGTGCGCGGGCGGTAGTGGACGAATTTGCTGCGCTTGTCGAAGAAGGCGCTGTCGTACTCGTCGGCCTCGACCACGAAAAACGGCGTGCCGCCGAGACGCGCGGAAATGCCGAAGTTCTGCGGCACGCCGCCGATCAGAAAGCCCGGGCTCATGCCGGCATGCTCCAGCACCCAGGCCAGCATGCTGCTGCTACTGGTCTTGCCATGGGTGCCGGCCACCGCCAGCACCCAACGGCCCTGCAGCACGTGGTCGGCTAGCCATTGCGGGCCGCTGACGTAAGGCAGCCCTTGATTCAGCACGTACTCCACCGCCGGGTTGCCGCGCGACAGGGCGTTGCCTATCACCACCAGGTCCGGCGCGGGCTGCAGTTGCGCGGCGTCGTAACCCTGGGTCAACTCGATGCCCTGGGCTTCGAGCTGGGTGCTCATCGGCGGGTAGACATTGGCGTCGGAGCCGGTGACGCGATGGCCCAACTCCTTGGCCAGCACGGCCAGCGAGCCCATAAAGGTGCCGCAGATACCGAGAATATGGATATGCATGGATAACCTCGAAAACGGACCGATCAGGCTTCTAGTGTCGTGAGGGCGGTGGGAGGGGCTTTAGCCGCGACGGACCTTAAAGGCGCTGAAAACATCGCGGCTAAAGCGGAGCGCCGCCCGGCCCCTCCCACGGAAAGCGACAGACGATTCGTGTCGCGACACCAGGGCCGTGAAAAACTCGCCGCAGGTTAGCACAGCGACCCGCGCCGTTCTCGGCAGAACGTCGCGGGCGCGGCGATGCAGAATCCGTTGTCATCTTGTTGGGCTTCGCTGCGCTCAGCACCAACCTACGGCCGGTTAGCCTACTACGCAGCCTGTGTCTTATCCGCGCCGGGCGATCGCGTGTTTGCGCAGTTTGCGATACAGCGTATTACGGCTGATGCCGAGTTGCTCGGCGGCGCGGCTCATATGCCAATGCTGGGCGTCGAGCACCGCGAGCAGGGCCGCGCGTTCGGCATCGCCGAGCTGGTCGGGTTTGACGGTGTCGGTGTGCGCCAGCGTCGCGGGCGCGTGGCGGATCTGCGCGGGCAGTTCGGCGTAGCCAATCAGGCCGTTGTCGCAGAGCGCGGCCAAGGTGCGCAACACATTGCGCAACTGGCGCACGTTGCCTGGCCAGGCATAGTCGAGCAAAGCTTTGCCGGCCCGTTCGTCCACGCGCAGGGGCAGTCCACGGGCCTCCTCGGCGAGCAGAAAATCCAGCAATTCACGCTTGTCGCCGCGTTCGCGCAACGGCGGCAACCGCAGCTCCAGGCCATTGAGGCGGTAATACAGATCCTCGCGGAACTCGCCGCTGGCGACCCGTTCGCCGAGGTCGCGGTGGCTGGCGCTGATCACCCGCACGTCGATGGTCTGGGTTTCGCCGCCGATGGGTTCGATCTGCCGCTCTTCCAGCACGCGCAACAGCCGGGTTTGCAGCGCCAGCGGCATATCGCCGATTTCGTCGAGGAACAGGGTGCCGCCGTCGGCCTGTTGCAGCTTGCCGCGCATGCCCTCCTTGCGCGCGCCGGTAAAGCTGCCGCCGCGGTAGCCGAACAATTCGCTCTCGATCAGGCTTTCGGGAATCGCCGCGCAGTTGAGCGCGACGAAGGGTTTGCCGCCGCGCGAGCTGACCTGGTGCAGCGCCTTGGCGAAGGCTTCTTTGCCGGTGCCGGTTTCGCCGCCGATCAGCAGCGGCACGTCGCGCTCGTACACCCGCAGGGCACGGCGAAAATCCGCCTGCAAAGCTGGATCGGCCAGACACAGACCGGGCGTCGCCAGCACTTGCGCGCCCAGCGCCTGGGTGCGGCGCGGCGGTTGCCCGCGCAGCATGGCGAACAGTTGCTGGCCCTTTTGCGTGTACAGCGGCCAGCTGGCCGCCGGTTGCGGCGAGGCGCGGCCGAGCAGGTTGTCCAGGCGGCAGTCGAATATCTCCAGCAGCGTGCGCCCGAGCAGGCGTTGCCGCGGCAGGCCGAGCAGGTTGATCGCGCTCTGGTTCACCGCGCTGATCCGCCCATCGCCATCGAACGCCAACAGGCCCTCGCTGAACTGGCCGATATATTCGGCCTGGGCATGGAAGCGCAGCAGCCATTCGCCTTCGTAGCTGCGCATGAAGTGGCAGCCTTCGATGACCTTGGCCGACAGGTTGACCAGGGCCATGGTGTGGAACTGGCTTTGCCGCGAGACGTCGTGGCGCGCCGAAGACACGTCGAGCACCGCCAACAGCTCGCCATGGGGGTCGAACACCGGGCTGGCCGAGCAGGTCAGCCCGGTATGGCGGCTGCGGAAATGTTCGTTCTGGTGGATGGTCAGCGGCTGGCGCTCGACCAGGCAGGTGCCGATGCCGTTGGTGCCTTCGCAGGCCTCGCTCCAGTCCGCGCCCAGCCACAGGCCGGCCTGTTCGAAGGTGCGTTTTTCCGCCTGCTGGGTGACACAGTTGAGAATCACCCCACGGGCGTCGGTGAGCAACACCGCATGACCGGAGCCGGCCAGTTGACGGTGCAGGCTGTTCATCTCGTTGCTGGAAATCTCCAGCACCTGGCGCAACTGTTCGCGGCGTTCGAGCATGCGCGCGTGCTCGAGTACCGCCGGGGCCGAAGCGCGGGCCGGGTCGAGACGGTATTGCTCCAGGCAACGTAACCAGGAGCGCGCCACCGAAGGATCGGCGGCCGGGCCGGCGGCGGGACTGCGGCCCCGGGCCACGGTCAGCACCTGCTGGGCATGACGGCTTGCGTGATTGTGCATTGTTATTGTTCTCCGCTTTGGAGTCGCACGTAATCGAACTTCGCCTGGCAGCATCCTCCAGGCGCAAAGCCATTGCAAGGCGGGCTGACCGGCGAGTCATGACGCTGTATCGGGAGCGGTACAAACTGTCACCGGCGCTGCGCCAGGCGCGATACACCGCGTCATCCAACGCTCACCCGAAAGCCCAAAGACAACGCTCTGGAACGGGCTTTCCCGGCAACTGGCCCAAGCCTTGCTCTAGTCCCTGGCACGCGCCCTGTGATGTCGGTTCGACGCCAGCCTTATGTGGGAGGGGCTTTAGCCGCGATGCTTTTCAGCGCTATCAAGATCAATCGCGGCTAAAGCGGAGTGCCGCCCAGCGGAGCGCCGCCCGGCCCCTCCCACTGAAAGCGACAAGCATTCGTTTCGAGACACTAGGCGCCTCCCCAATAAGTACAAAAGCCAGGAGATTCTCACCATGCGTTATGCCCATCCCGGTACCGAAGGCGCCCTCGTTTCCTTCAAGGCGCGTTATGGCAATTACATCGGCGGCGAGTTCGTGCCACCGGTAGGCGGCCAATATTTCACCAACACCTCGCCGGTCAACGGCCTGCCGATCGCCGAATTCCCCCGCTCCACCGCCGCCGACATCGACAAGGCGCTGGACGCCGCCCACGCTGCCGCCGACGCCTGGGGCAAAACCTCGGTGCAGGAACGCTCGCTGATCCTGCTGAAGATCGCCGAGCGCATCGAAGCCAATCTGGAAATGCTCGCGATCACCGAGACCTGGGACAACGGCAAAGCCGTGCGCGAAACCCTGAACGCCGACATTCCCCTGGCCGCCGATCACTTCCGCTACTTCGCCGGTTGTCTGCGAGCCCAGGAAGGCAGCGCCGCCGAAATCGACGGCAACACCGTGGCCTATCACATCCACGAACCGCTCGGCGTGGTCGGGCAGATCATCCCGTGGAACTTCCCGCTGCTGATGGCCGCCTGGAAACTCGCCCCGGCCCTGGCCGCCGGCAACTGCGTGGTGCTCAAGCCGGCCGAGCAAACCCCGCTGGGCATCAGCGTGCTGCTGGAGCTGATCGGCGATTTACTACCGGCTGGAGTGCTTAACGTGGTGCAGGGCTTCGGCAAGGAAGCCGGCGAAGCCCTGGCGACCAGCAAGCGCATCGCCAAGATCGCCTTCACCGGCTCCACCCCGGTCGGCGCGCATATCCTCAAATGCGCGGCGGAGAACATCATCCCCTCCACCGTCGAGCTGGGCGGCAAATCGCCGAACATCTTCTTCGAAGACATCATGCAGGCCGAACCGAGCTTTATCGAAAAAGCCGCCGAGGGCCTGGTATTGGCGTTCTTCAACCAGGGCGAGGTCTGTACCTGCCCGTCGCGGGCCCTGGTGCAGGAGTCGATCTATCCGGCCTTTATGGCCGAGGTGATGAAGAAGGTCGAGCAGATCAAGCGCGGCGACCCGCTGGACACCGAGACCATGGTCGGCGCCCAGGCCTCCGAGCAGCAGTTCGACAAGATCCTCAGCTACCTGGAAATCGCCAAGCAGGAAGGCGCCGAGCTGCTGACCGGCGGCGCGGTGGAAAAACTCAGCGGCACGCTGAGCGGCGGTTATTACATCCAGCCGACCCTGCTCAAGGGCCACAACAAGATGCGCGTATTCCAGGAAGAAATCTTCGGCCCGGTGGTCAGCGTCACCACCTTCAAGGACGAAGCCGAAGCCCTGGCCATCGCCAACGACACCGAGTTCGGCCTCGGCGCCGGCCTCTGGACCCGCGATATCAACCGCGCTTACCGCATGGGCCGGGCGATCAAGGCCGGTCGCGTATGGACCAACTGCTATCACCTGTACCCGGCGCATGCCGCGTTCGGCGGCTACAAGAAATCCGGCGTCGGTCGCGAGACCCATAAAGTGGCACTCGAGCACTATCAGCAGACAAAAAACCTGCTGGTAAGCTACGACACCAACCCGCTGGGCTTCTTCTGACCCGTAGGGCGGGTGCAACCCGCCTGATTGGTGGCGGGTTACACCCGTCCTACGGCGCGGCAACCGGCACAACATATCTGAAAACGCCTTCCGCTTAGCTAAAAACGCAAAACGCCATGCCCGCCGCGACCACCCGTCGCGGCTGGCATAGGCGTTGCTGCATATCTTTTGGTCTATACCACTACTTTGGGCGGGTACTCGATGACTTCCACGACACAACTCAAACCCACGCTCGGCACCCTGCATTTATGGGGCATAGCCGTCGGCCTGGTGATTTCCGGCGAGTATTTCGGCTGGAGCTACGGCTGGGGCAGCGCCGGCACCCTGGGCTTTCTGGTCACCGCGCTGATGGTCGCGGCGATGTACACCTGCTTTATTTTCAGCTTTACCGAACTGACCACGGCGATCCCCCACGCGGGCGGTCCCTTCGCCTATAGCCGGCGCGCGTTCGGCGAAAAAGGCGGCCTGATCGCAGGATTAGCCACCCTGATCGAGTTCGTCTTCGCACCGCCAGCGATCGCCATGGCGATCGGCGCCTACCTCAATGTGCAGTTCCCGGAACTCGCCCCCAAACACGCGGCGGTCGGCGCCTATTTCGTGTTCATGACCTTGAATATCCTCGGCGTCAGCATTGCCGCGACCTTCGAGCTGGTGGTCACGGTGCTCGCGGTCGGCGAGTTGCTGGTATTTATGGGCGTGGTCGCGCCGGGCTTCAGCTTCAGCAACTTCGCGCTGAATGGCTGGGCCGGCTCGGACACCTTCAGCAGCGCATCGATCGCCGGGATCTTCGCCGCGATCCCCTTCGCCATCTGGTTCTTCCTCGCCATCGAAGGCGCGGCCATGGCCGCCGAAGAAGCCAAGGATCCCAAGCGCACTATTCCCAGAGCCTATGTCAGCGGCATTCTGACCCTGGTGTTCCTGGCGATCGGGGTGATGATCATGGCCGGCGGCGTCGGCGACTGGCGCCAGCTGTCGAACATCAACGACCCGCTGCCGCAAGCGATGAAGGCGGTGGTCGGCGATAACTCGAACTGGATGCACATGCTGGTGTGGATCGGCCTGTTCGGCCTGGTGGCGAGCTTCCACGGCATCATCCTCGGCTACTCGCGGCAGTTCTTCGCCCTCGCACGCGCCGGTTACCTGCCGGCCAGTCTGGCCAAACTGAATCGCTTCCAGACCCCGCACCGGGCGATTCTCGCCGGTGGCGCGATCGGCATCGCGGCGATCTACAGCGACGGCCTGATCAACTTGCAAGGCATGAGCCTGACCGCGGCGATGATCACCATGGCGGTGTTCGGCGCCATCGTGATGTACATCATGAGCATGCTCAGCCTGTTCAAACTGCGTAAAACCGAGCCTGATCTGCAACGCACCTTCCGTGCCCCGGGCTACCCGGTGGTGCCGGGCATCGCCCTGGTCCTCGCGCTGGTCTGTCTGGCGGCGATGGTCTGGTTCAATATGCTGATCGCCCTGGTTTTCCTCGGTTTTATGGGCGCGGGTTTCATCTATTTCCAACTGACCCATCAGCAACGCGCCGAAGCCCCGGCAGACGCCATGTTGACCGGCGTCTGAGCCGTTCCTCTGCTGCGCCGCAAGGCCGGCAGAGACCCCAACCTTTCGCGTTTCAGGAGCCCGCGCACATGGCCCGTTTTTCCCACTCCATCGGCGGCGAAACCTACCGCTTCGACAGCCTCAAGGAAGTCATGGCCAAAGCCAGCCCGGCGCGTTCCGGCGACTACCTGGCGGAAGTCGCGGCGCACAATGACGCCGAGCGCGTGGCCGCGCAAATGGCCCTGGCCGACATTCCGCTGAAACACTTTCTCGACGAGGCGCTGATCCCTTACGAGAGCGACGAAGTCACCCGGCTGATCATCGACAGCCATGACCGCGACGCCTTCGCCCCCGTCAGCCACCTGACCGTCGGCGGCCTGCGCGACTGGTTGCTCGGCGACCAAGCCAACGAGCAGTCGCTGGGCAAACTGGCCCCCGGCCTGACCCCGGAAATGGCCGCCGCCGTGTCGAAGATCATGCGCGTGCAGGACCTGGTGCTGGTGGCGCAGAAAATCCGTGTGGTCACCCGCTTTCGCAACACCGTCGGCCTGCGCGGGCGCATGTCCACCCGCCTGCAGCCGAACCACCCGACCGACGAACCGGCCGGCATCGCCGCGAGCATTCTCGATGGCCTGCTCTACGGCAACGGCGACGCCATGCTCGGGATCAATCCGGCCACCGACAACATCGCCTCGATCTGCGCCCTGCTGGAAATGCTCGACGCGATCATCCAGCGCTACGAAATACCGACCCAGGCCTGCGTGCTGACCCATGTCACCACCTCGATCGCCGCGATCGAACGCGGCGTGCCGCTGGACCTGGTGTTCCAATCGATCGCCGGCACCGAGGCGGCCAACGCCAGCTTCGGCGTCAGCCTGAAAATCCTCCAGGAAGGCTACGAGGCGGGGCTGTCGCTGAAACGCGGCCCCCTGGGCAACAACCTGATGTACTTCGAAACCGGCCAGGGCAGCGCGCTCTCGGCCAACGCCCACCACGGCCTCGACCAGCAGACCTGCGAAACCCGCGCCTACGCGGTGGCCCGGCATTTCAAGCCGTTCCTGGTGAATACCGTGGTCGGTTTTATCGGCCCCGAGTACCTGTACAACGGCAAGCAGATCATCCGCGCCGGCCTGGAGGACCACTTCTGCGGCAAGCTGCTCGGCCTGCCGATGGGCTGCGACGTCTGTTACACCAACCACGCCGAAGCCGACCAGGACGACATGGACACCCTGCTGACGCTGTTCGGCGTGGCCGGGATCAACTTCATCATGGGCATCCCCGGTTCCGACGACATCATGCTCAACTACCAGACCACCTCGTTCCACGACGCGCTCTACGCGCGCCAAGCGCTGGGCTTGAAGCCCGCCCCGGAATTCGAAACCTGGTTGCAGAACATGGGCATCTTCACCCAGGCCGACGGCCGCGTGCGCTTCGGCGAAAACCTACCGCCGGCGTTTCGCCAGGCCCTGGCGCAATTGAGCTGAGGAGGCCGCGCATGTGTGAAATCAAGCCAACCCATATCGACCCCGCACCAGACGACACCTCCGGCGCCATCGCCAACCCCTGGCAACAACTGCGCAGGTTGACCCCCGCGCGCATCGCCCTTGGCCGCGCCGGCACCAGCCTGCCGACCAAGGCGCTGCTGGACTTCCAGTACGCCCACGCCCAGGCCCGCGACGCCGTGCATCTGGCGTTCGACCACCCGGGGCTGAGCGCCGCGCTGGCCGAACGCGGGCGCGCCAGCCTGCTGCTGCACAGCGCCGCCAGCGACCGCGACACCTACCTGAAACGCCCGGACCTGGGGCGCCGTCTGGACGCCGCCTCGGCGCAGCGTCTGCGCGACTATGCCCAAGCCCATCCGGGCAGCATCGACCTGGCCGTGGTGGTCGCCGACGGCCTCTCGGCGCTCGCGGTGCATCGCCATACCCTGCCGTTTCTCGCCCGCATGGAAGAACTGGCGCGCCTCGAAGGCTGGTCGCTGTCGCCGGTGGTGCTGGTGGAGCAGGCGCGGGTGGCGGTGGCCGACGAGATCGGCGAGCTGCTCGGCGCGCGCATGGTGGTGATCCTGATCGGCGAACGCCCCGGCCTCAGTTCGCCGGACAGCCTCGGCCTGTATTTCACTTACGCGCCCAAGGTCGGCCTGACCGACGCCTATCGCAATTGCATCTCCAATGTGCGATTGGAAGGCCTCAGCTACGGCATGGCCGCCCATCGCCTGCTCTACCTGATGCGCGAGGCCTGCCACCGCAAATTGTCCGGGGTCAACCTGAAAGACGAGGCCACGGTACCCGCACTGGACGATGAAAACCCCGCGCAAGCCGGTAATTTTCTGCTCTACGAACAGGCGCCCGGCGACTGAACGGGGCCAGCGACGCGCGGTTACAGCCAAACACTTGTTTGGATTGCGCTTTCCAAAAACCTGGGGCAGCATCGGCTCGCTTGCTGACCGAGCAAGCCATTTGCCGCAGTACCCATTCAACTGACGTGTAGAGGTCTCATATGCGCATCGTTCAAGCGACTCTGGAGCACCTGGACCAACTGACCCCGTTGTTCGTCAAATACCGCGAACTGTTCAACCAGTTGCCGTACCCGGAGACCTCGCGCAAGTTCCTGGAAAAACGCATCAGCCGCAACGAGTCGGTGATTTATCTGGCGATGCCCGACGACGAGGACAAGATTCTCGGTTTCTGCCAGCTCTATCCCAGCTTCTCCTCGCTATCGCTCAAGCGCGTGTGGATTCTCAACGACATCTACGTCAGCGAAGACGCGCGCCGCCAACTGGTCGCCGATCGTTTGATCCAGACCGCCAAGCAGATGGCCAAGGAAACCAACGCAGTGCGCCTGCGCGTGGCCTCGAGCATCGACAACGTGGTCGGCCACAAGCTCTACGAATCCATCGGTTTCGTCGAAGACACCGAATTCAAGAATTTCGTACTGCCGATCGAGAGCAATTGATCGCGCTGCAACGCTACGCCTCCGCGTAGGAGCCAGCTTGCTGGCGATAGCGATGTCAGGATCGCCGGAACGCCGGGCGCGCCTCCCACGGGCGCGCGGCATATCCGCCCCGCCGGCTAACCCTGCAAACTCAACCACAACCCCACCCCCAACTGCACCGCCAATACGCCCAACAGCGCCCATTGCCAGTGCCCCCTGCCACGCACGCGCATGGGCGGATCGTCATGGGCCATGGGCTGTTGCAGCGCCAGTTGAAACTCCGAAAGCGCGGCGAAGCGCGCCTGCGGCTGCGGCGCCAAGGCCCGTGCCAGCACGCCATCCCAACCGGCCGGCACACCGCCGACCACATTGGCCAACGGCACATACCGACAGCTTGCCCCTGGCTCCGCAAGGCCCACCTCCGGCCATTGACCGCCGAGCAGCCAATACGCCAGCGCCGCCAGGGCGAACTGATCGGCGCGGCCATCCACGGGCGACTGCGTGCGCAACTCCGGCGCCAGCACCTGCGCATCCTCCGGCAAGCCCTGAAGCGGCACGCCGGGCAATAGTGCCGCGGATTCCGGCAAGAGCAACAGCCGCCGTTGGTCGTCGATCAGGATATTGCTCGGGTCCAGCCATAATCCCTGCATGCCTCGCCGTTGCAGGGCGCGCACCGCCACGATCAGTTGTTCGAGCAGGAGCAGCAGCGTTTGCCCGTCGACCGGGCCATGGCTGGCGAACCATTCGGGCAGGCTGCGCAGCGGGGCCGCAGGTGGCTCGAACAATAAATAGGCATAGCGGCGCGGCTGATGCGACGACATCAGTTGCGGCAAATTCGCCACCGGGCTACGACGCAAGACCCACTCGTATTGGCGGAACACCTCATCGGCAGGCCGCTGCGCCAACCACAGCAACGCCGCGCGCGCGTGTTCGTCGCAGGCGCGGAACAACCGCCCCGGCGGGCCGAACGGGCAGGCTTCGAGCAGTGTCCAGCCATCCACCTGCATACCCGCGCGAGCCTGTCGCAGCACCGGCCAGTGCGCCGCTGCCGTCTCGGGCTCCGGCTCTGGTGCAACTGCACCGGCGAGCATCAGCACCGCGGCGCTGGGCGCCTTGAGCAACGGCGCCAGGACCTCCGGCAACTGCGCGACCTCCAGGTTCTGGCAGGCGCTGCGAAAGGCCTGCAAATCGGCCACGCCGAGCAATGCTTGCGGCGCCAGCAATAACGGCTGCCCAGGGTTCAGCGGCAGGCTGTGCTGCACCAGCGCCAGCTCCGCCTGCATGCCCAATTGCATGCCCTCGCGCCCGTCCAGGCTCTGCAAACTGCCGCCCTGGTAGCGCAGCAGACCGATAGCGCCGGCCTGGAGGAACTGCGCCTCGTCGTCTTGCAGCAGCAATAAGCCCGCATCGAGCGCGGCGATGCGCCGACCGCGCTGCCGCTGACGGAACAACTGCTGGTTGAGCGCCGCCAGCACCTGCCGCCCCGCTTGCGCTTCGCTCCAGCCGAGCGGAGTGCCTTCGTAGTCGGCGAATAGCGCATCGAGATAACGCTCCAGAGTTTGCACCGCATCGGTGCATTCACGGGCCCAGAGCAACGCCACCAGCAACACCGGAGGGCGCCCCTGGCGGCCGGCGACCCACATCGCCCGCGCCCGCGCGGCCTGGTTGGGCAGATCCAGACCATGCCCCAATGCCAGCTTCATCGCGGAATGATCAATGCGCGCAATAGACATCGGCGGCTCTCCTCTAAACGGCACTGCAAGCCCTGTTGCAGGCTTTGTGCCGGAATGCCAGGACGCCGGATCGCTGGCCGCCGGGTAGCGGACTTGCCGCCCGCGGCCCCGCCGCTTTAAGGTGAGCCTCCGCACAACCGGGTTCAGTCAATATGTGGTCACTACGCGCCTGGCGTCGCCGGCGCATCCTCGCCCGCCACCCGATCAGCGCCGACGATTGGCGGATGCTCGACGAGCGGCTGCCGATCATCGCCGGCCTCGATACCGCCGAGCGTCAACGCCTGGGCGAGCGCGCCGTACTCTTCCTGCACGACAAACACCTCAGCGCACTGCCCGGCGTGAACCTGGATGCCCACGGGCGCCTGCTACTGGCCGTGCAAGCCCAATTACCGTTGCTGCATCTCGACGAGTTGAACTGGTATCAGGGCTTCCATGAAATCGTCCTCTACCCCGACGACTTCATCAGCCCCCAGCGCCACCGCGACGCCAGCGGCGTGGTGCACGAATGGGATGGCGAGCACAGCGGCGAAGCCTGGCAGCAGGGGCCGGTGATTCTCGCCTGGCCAGGCGTCGAAGCCAGCGGCGATTGGGACGGCTACAACTTGGTGATCCACGAATTGGCGCATAAGCTGGACATGCTCAACGGCGACGCCAACGGCCTGCCGCCCTTGCACGGCAATATGCGCATCGACGAGTGGGCCAGCGCGATGCAAAGCGCCTACGACCGGATGAACCAACAACTGGACGCCGACCCAGATGCCGAAACGGCCATCGATCCCTACGCGGCCGAAGATCCGGCCGAATTCTTCGCCGTGACCAGCGAATACTTCTTCAGCGCACCCGATCTCTTGGCCGCCGTCTTTCCCGCGGTCTACGCGCAGTTGCAGTTGTTCTATCGCCAGGACCCGTTGGCGCGCCTGCGGCGCTTGCAAGCGCTACATGCGCATTAGTCCGAAGAACCCGATGGGCACGACCAAAGGCTAGGTATTCCGGCATGGCAACGCATGCGGAATATGCCTATAATCGCGCCACTTTTTTGGCCCATCCCGGGAGCGAACCTATGAGCTACAGCAAGATTCCAGCGGGTAAAGACCTGCCGAACGACATCTACGTCGCCATCGAAATCCCGGCCAACCACGCGCCGATCAAATATGAAATCGACCATGAAACCGACTGCCTGATGGTCGACCGCTTCATGGCCACGCCCATGTTCTACCCGGCCAACTACGGCTTCATCCCACACACCCTGGCCGACGACGGCGACCCGCTCGACGTGCTGGTCGTCACCCCGTATCCGGTCGCGCCGGGCTCGGTGATCCGCGCCCGCCCGATCGGCGTGCTGCACATGACCGACGAAGCCGGCGGCGACGCCAAACTGATCGCCGTACCGCACGACAAGCTCAGCCAGCTGTATGTGGACGTCAAGGAATACACCGACCTGCCTGCCCTGCTGCTCGAGCAGATCAAGCACTTCTTCGAGAACTACAAGGATCTCGAAAAAGGCAAATGGGTCAAGGTCGAAGGCTGGGGCAACGCAGACGCCGCCCGCGCCGAAATCACCAAGGCAGTGGCGGCTTACCAAAAATAAGCCGACACCACCCCCTGAAAACCGGCCACAAGCCGGTTTTTTTATGCCTGCGAAAAACTCCGCGGACGGCGCCAAAACGCCCATATGACGACTTCCGACGAACGTGCAAAGTAGCCCCTCTGAACAGCATTAATATCCTGATCGGATCATCCAGCGGCCCCCACCACCGACTGGCGCTGGCAGCCGCTATGCTCAATGACATAACGCCAACCACCATCCGCCTACGCGCGTTCGGGTTGCGCCGTGCGGGCGTAAGAGGGACTGCCATGAACCTTGACGCCGTACCTCGTGTGCTGATCGCCGGCCTGCTCGGGCTGCTGCTTGCGCTTACCGCCTATAGCCAGTGGCCAGGCCCGACCGAAGGGCCGGCAGTGCAGCCGGGCAAACAGGTGCTGTTCCTCGCCTCCGACTTCCGCAATGGCGGGGTGGCCGGCGTGTACCGCAGCTTCGAGCGAGCGGCCAGGCTGGTCGGCTGGAAGGTGCGGGTGCTGGATGGACGCGGCGATGCCGCCGAATTGCTGCGGATAACCGAGCAGGCGCTACGCGAGGCGCCCGATGGCGTGGTCCTCGGCGGCTTCGGGGAAGCCTTGCTGGGCGGCCCACCCGCCTTGTTTCAACAACGGGATATTCCCCTGGTCGGCTGGCACGCCGGAGACAAACCGGGGCCGAATCAATGGCTGTTCAGCAATGTCACCACCGATCCGCTGGTGGTGGCGGACATGGCCGCCGAACTGGTGACCCGCGACGGCCGGGCCGGCGTAGTGATCTTCAGCGACGACCAGTTCGCCATCGCCAACGCCAAAGCCGAGCGCATGGCCGAACGCATCGCCGCCTGCCCGACCTGCCGCGTATTGAGCGTGGAAAACCTGCCCATTTCCCGGGTCTCGAAGGACATGGCCGAGCGGGTCAAACAGCTCCAGCAGCGCTTCGGCCCGGCCTGGACCCATACCCTGGCGATCAACGATGTGTATTTCGACCATATCAACCTGCCCCTGGCCCAGCTCGGACGCAAGGATATCCGCCATATCTCGGCCGGCGACGGTTCGGCCAAGGCGCTGGGACGCATCCATTCGGGGCTGTCCCAACAGATCGCCACCATCGCCGAACCGCTCGGCGCCCACGGCTGGCAGCTGGTCGACGAACTGAACCGCGCCTTCGCCGGCGAACCGCACAGCGGCTACGTCGCCCAACCGCTGCTGATCACCACCGAGGTCCTGCGCGAGAGCGAGACCATCACCATCGAACTGGACACCAGCTATGAGGACGCCTATCTGCGCTTGTGGCGGCCGGATTGAGGTTGGCGCGGCAATGGGCGATAAGAGCGATAGAGGCCCAGGAAGCTGTGCCGGAACAGCACGCCGGGGCGCGCCCTCTGCAATGGCCTATGGCAAATGTCTTACACAGATCGCCGGCATTCAGCTCTTTTGCCGGCCAAGCCGGATGCTTAATCTACGTCCATCCACTGCAGCGCAGGATGCGCTCAGGATCAGGGACGATCGATCATAGCCAGGACGGTTGCCAACAGGATGTTGGAATGATCAGGAAAAAACCCGCTTCGGCGGGTTTTTTGTTGCCTGCGAAATAGCCCGAGCTTGGGGTAGGTCGACTGACTGCCCCCCCTTCACCTGCTAGCCAGACGCACGGTCGAGATCCGCTTTAGGTTCTCGTCGGCGGCGCAACTTCGGGGCGAGATCGGCGTGGTATTCACCGGATGATCAAGGGCAGCCCTGCGGGCTGCATTCGCCGCGGGGGCGCGCCTCCTACGATATGCAGGTAATTCGGGGCTTGCATACGATCTACAGGGGGCTATCCACCAGAGCCTTTGCAGCCCGGAGCCGGGACATAGCCACGCCCATGCCCGTATCGATCGATACGGGCATGGCGCAATAGGCCAGATCAGGACGACAGATACGAAGAGCGGGTCAGCCCCAGGCGCAGCGCATCGAGGAACTGCGTGCGCTCGCGGGCGCTGATCTTGGCGCTGGCGACTTTGTCGCGGTAGTGGGTCATCAACTCCTCCGGCGACAGGTGCACGTAGCGCAGCATGTCTTCGATGGTGTCGTGGGTTTCGATGCCAGCGTGGTACACGCTGCCGTTGGGGTTCTGGTAGATGTTCACCGAGTCGGTATCGCCGAACAGGTTGTGCATGTCGCCGAGGATTTCCTGGTAGGCGCCGACCAGGAAGATCCCCAGCAGGTAGTCCTCACCCTCGCGCACTTCGTGCACCGGCAGACTGGTTTCGATGCTTTGCTCGTCGACGTACTGGCGGATCTTGCCGTCGGAATCGCAGGTCAGGTCCTGCAATACGGCGCGGCGCAGCGGCTCCTCATCGAGGCGATTGAGCGGCAGGATCGGCAGCACCTGGCCGATGGCCCAGGTGTCCGGAAGGCTCTGGAATACCGAGAAGTTGCAGATGTATTTATCGGCGAGCTTGTCGTTGAGTTCGTCGAGCACCTGGCGGTGCGAGCGCTGGCGAGCCTTGAGCGAATCGTGCAGGCGCCGGCACACAGCGAAGTAGCACTGTTCGGCCAGGGCTTTGTCGGTCAGGCTGATCTTGCCGTCGGCGTACTGGCTGGCCACGTCGCTCATGTAGTGAGTGGCGCGCCAATAGGTTTCGGTGACCATTTCGATATCGGTCGGGCCGAGCAGCTCGACCAGGTAGCGCACGGTTTCCGGCAGGCTGGCGACGTCCTCGATATCCGGGATCTCGTCGTTGTGCTTTTCCACATCGGTGACCTGCACCACCAGCACGGCGTGGTGCGCGGTCAGCGAGCGGCCGCTTTCCGAGAAGATGTGCGGGTGCGGCAGCTCCTGGGCGTCGCAGAATTCCTTGAGCATGCCGACGACCACGCCGGCGTAGTCGTCCATGTCGTAGTTGATCGAACTGGCATTGCGCGAGTGGGTGCCGTCGTAATCCACCCCCAGACCGCCGCCGACGTCGATATGGTCGACCGGCAGACCGAGGCCGCGCAGCTCGCCGTAGTAGCGAATGGCTTCCTTGAAGCCGTGCTGGTAGTCGGCGAGGTTGGCGATCTGCGAACCCATGTGGAAGTGCAGCAGGCGGATGCCTTGATCCAGCTTGGCCGCACGGAAGCGCTCGACCACCGACAGCAGTTGCGCCGCCGACAAGCCGAACTTGGATTTCTCGCCGCCGGTGTCCGCCCACTTGCTCGAGGCCAGCGACGACAGGCGCACGCGCAGGCCGATTTGCGGGGCGACCTTGAGCTCGGCCGCCTCCTCGATCACCAGTTGCACCTCGGATTCTTTCTCGATCACGATAAAGACGTTGTGCCCGAGCTTCTGCCCCATCAGCGCCAGCTTGATGAACTCGCGGTCCTTGTAACCGTTGCAGACGATGGTGCCGCCCTTCGGCGCCAGCGCCAGCACGGCCAGCAGCTCCGGTTTGGAGCCGGCTTCCAGGCCGATGGAGACGTTTTCCGTGGCGATGATGTTCTCGATCACCGCCTCCTGCTGGTTGACCTTGATCGGGTAGAGCGCGGTGTACCGGCTCTGGTATTCCAGGCGCGCGATATTGGCGTCGAAAGCGCCAGTCAGACGGCGCACGCGGTCCTGCAGGATGTCCGGGAAGCGCACCAGCAGCGGCAGGCTGAGACCGCTCGAACGCAGCTCTTCGACCTCTTCGAACAGGTCGATCGGCTTACTGTCCGGCCCGTTCGGACGCACCTCGACACAGCCTTTGTCATTGATCGCGAAATAACCCGCGCCCCAATGGCGAATGCCGTAGACGCTGCGGCTGTCCGCGACTGTCCACTGGCTGCCGTCATCTTTGCGTGTACGTCTTACGGCCATCGGTGTCTCCCTTGCTGGCGATTGATGCCCCGGCAGAGCCTGGGCGGGTGCGGATTAAAAAATCGGAAATAAGCCGAATGCGGCGAAGATCGCCGCGATTAGGAAACCTTAGATCAGCAGACCGACTAGCCGCCGGATTTCTTGGCCTTGAAGCCGCGTTTGCTCAACTCTTCGAGCAGCAACGCGACGTGATCGCCCTGAATTTCGATCACCCCGTCCTTCAGCGCACCGCCGCAGCCGCAGCGCTTCTTCAGCGCGCTGGCCAACTCCTTCAGCGGTTCTTCGGCCAGGGGCACGCCGCTGATGGTGGTCACCGTCTTGCCGCCGCGGCCTTTACTTTCGCGGCGCACGCGGGCGATGCCGTCGCCTTGCGGAATCAGGGTTTTCTTGCAGATGCAGGCGTCCACCGGCTGAGCGCAATCCGGGCAATGCCGGCCGCCGTCGGTGGAATACACCAAACCGCCGAGGGCGGCTAATGAGGAAGCTTTCTTGACCACCGGTTTGTCCTCGAAGGGGTCAGGATAGCGACTGGCCGACGCGAATCGACCGCGGAGCCCCACTCTGGCAGGGGCAGCGCACCCGCACACAGGGGCGCGGGTTTGAAGGCCGCGCAGTGTAACGGCAAAGTGCGCGGATGCTAAGGGTAAATTGCGCCATTAGTCGCCGATTTGCCGAGCTTTTTCGCCGACGAGTCGGCGCTACGCCGGTAGACGGACTTATGGCTTAAAGCTTGCGACGGCTTTCAGGTAAACTGCGGCATCTTTTGCACCTATAACGATCAGCCTGATGCCGACGACCTTTCACGAGATTCCCCGCGAACGCCCGCTGACGCCACTGCTCGACCGCGCCAACACGCCGGACGAGTTGCGCCGCCTGGGCGAGGCCGAGCTGGAAACCCTGGCCGACGAACTGCGCCAGTACCTGCTGTACACGGTCGGGCAGACCGGCGGGCACTTCGGTGCCGGCCTTGGCGTGATCGAGCTGACCGTGGCCCTGCACTATGTGTTGGATACCCCGGACGACCGCTTGGTGTGGGATGTCGGCCATCAGGCCTATCCACACAAGATCCTCACCGGCCGCCGCGAGAAAATGGGCAGCCTGCGCCAGAAGGACGGCATCGCCGCCTTCCCCCGCCGCGGCGAGAGCGAATACGACACCTTCGGCGTCGGTCATTCCAGCACCAGCATCAGCGCGGCCCTGGGCATGGCCTGTGCCGCCCGTTTGCAGGGCAGCAAGCGCAAGGCGGTGGCGGTGATCGGCGACGGTGCACTGACCGCCGGCATGGCTTTCGAGGCGCTCAACCACGCCTCGGACATCAACGCCAATATGCTGGTGATCCTCAACGACAACGACATGTCGATCTCCAAGAACGTCGGCGGCCTGTCCAACTACCTGGCCAAGATCCTATCCAGCCGCACTTACGCGAGCATGCGCGAGGGCAGCAAGAAGGTGCTGTCGCGCCTGCCCGGCGCCTGGGAAATCGCCCGCAAGACCGAAGAGCACGCCAAGGGCATGCTGGTCCCCGGCACCCTGTTCGAGGAACTGGGCTGGAACTATATCGGCCCGATCGACGGTCATGACCTGCCGACCCTGCTCGCCACCCTGCGCAACATGCGCGACCTCGACGGCCCGCAGTTTCTCCACGTGGTCACCAAAAAAGGCAAGGGTTTCGCCCCCGCCGAAGTCGACCCGATCGGCTACCACGCGATCACCAAACTCGATCCGATCAAGTCGCCCGTGGCGGTGCAGCCGCAAATCAGCGGCCCCAAGTACTCCAGCGTCTTCGGCCAATGGCTGTGCGACATGGCCGCGGCCGACCCGCGCCTGGTCGGCATCACCCCGGCGATGAAGGAGGGCTCGGACCTGGTGGCGTTCAGCGAGCGCTACCCGGAACGTTATTTCGACGTGGCGATCGCCGAACAACATGCGGTGACCCTGGCGGCCGGCATGGCCTGCGACGGGGTAAAACCGGTGGTGGCGATCTACTCGACCTTCCTCCAGCGCGCCTACGACCAACTGATTCATGACGTCGCGGTGCAGCATCTCGATGTGCTGTTCGCCATCGACCGCGCCGGCCTGGTCGGCGAAGACGGCCCGACCCACGCGGGCAGCTTCGACCTTTCCTACCTGCGTTGCATCCCCGGCATGCTGGTGATGACCCCAAGCGACGAGAACGAACTGCGCCGCATGCTCACCACCGGCCACCTGTTCGACGGCCCCGCGGCGGTGCGCTACCCACGAGGCAGCGGCCCGAATGCGCAAATAGAAGCGGAATTGAAACCGCTGGAAATCGGCAAAGGCGTGATCCGCCGCCAAGGCCGCCGCGTCGCGCTGCTGGTATTCGGCGTGCAGTTGCGCGAAGCCTTGAGGGTCGGCCAGACCCTGGACGCCACCGTGGTAGACATGCGTTTCGTCAAACCCCTCGACGAAGCCCTGGTCCGCGAGCTGGCCGCCGAGCACGACCTGCTGGTGACCATCGAGGAAAACAGCATCATGGGCGGTGCCGGCAGCGCCGTCGGCGAATTCCTCGCCCGCGAACAGATCCTCAAGCCGATCCTTCACCTCGGCCTGCCGGACTATTACGTCGAACACGCCAAACCGGCGCAGATGCTCGCCGAATGTGGTCTCGACGAAGCCGGCATCGAAGCGGCCGTGCGCGAACGCCTCGCCGGACTGGCGAGCGACGACGAGCTGCCGGTCAGCCGTCAGAGCACATTGCTTTAGCCGCCGCACCGGCTTAAGGTGCGCGACGTTTTATTTGTCCGAGGTCGCTGAAGCCGCAAGGCGAAGCGTGAAAAGGGAAGCAGGTAGTCGCCGTCGATTCGACAGCCGCAAAGCCTGCGCTGCCCCCGCAACGGTAACCGACAGCGCGCAAGCGCAATCTTTCTCGAAGACCACTGGGCACGCCCGGGAAGGTGGGAAAGACCGTCGGCAGCCCGGAGACCTGCCTCGGTACACGCTGACCGACTGGTGTTGCGGAGGGCATCACCGTCAAGCGCTGGCTAACGCCTCCTTGCCCGGTGCTTGTCCCTGCCCTCCTCAAAAGTTTTTCTGTCTTTTGAGGATTTATCGATGAAGCTTTCCCCTATTGTCTTGGCCGTTGCGCTGGTGCCCATCGCCGCGCACGCCCAACCCATGGAGCCCTATCAGGCCCAACCACTGATTATTAGCCGTGGCACGCCGCTGCAAACCCCGGCACCGGCCAGCGTTGGGGTAATCGACCGCCAACAGATCGAAGCCAGCGCCGCCAGCAGCCTGGTGGACGTACTGCGCACCCAGGCCGGCCTGCAACTCCATGACACCCTTGGCGATGGCAATCGTGTGGCCCTGAGCCTGCGCGGCTTCGGCGCC
Organism: uncultured Pseudomonas sp.; assembly: GCF_946885885.1. The sequence continues at coordinate 5,879 of NZ_CAMPHN010000034.1, read as the reverse complement.
AATGCGGCGAACAATACCCTGGTGCTGGTGGATGGACGCCGGCTGAACAATCCGAGCCAGGAAGCGGCCAACCTCAACAGCGTGCCGCTGAGCAATATCGAACGTATCGAAATCATTCGCGGCGCCGGCACCGTGCTCTATGGCGATCAGGCGGTAGGCGGGGTCGTTAATATCATCACCCGCCGCCCCAGCGAAAATGAACGATATGTCGAGACCAGTCGCGGCAGCCATGACCTGGAGGCCTATCGCGGGCATTTCAACCAGGTCCTGGAGGGAGGTTTTTCGCTCTTTGGCAGCGGCGAGGCACGCCATTCAGACGGCTATCGCGATAATAACAACGTCAGCTACAGCAACCTGTTCAGCCGCCTGCGCTACGACCATGACAACGGCTGGTTGCTGTACGAATACCAGACCGTCGATGATGAGTTGCGCTATCCGGGTCGCCTGACGGTAGCCCAGCGGCGCGCCGACCGCAAAGCCGCCGGTTCGCCACAAGACTTCAATGACAGCAAGACCCAGGTACATCGCCTGGCCCTCCAGCAAAGCCTGAGCGAGCACTGGACCGCCGACGTCGACTACAGCCATCGCGATAGCGACGGAGTGGGCGCGCTGTTCGCCTCCCCCTTTATCCAAGGCACCCGGGTGGAGAGCCTGAGTCCGCGCCTCACCGCCCACTGGCAGAGCCCGTTCGGCCGTGGCGAATGGCTGCTGGGGCACGACCATATCACCAGCGACTACGAACTCAGCTCCATCTTTGGCGATACCCTTTCCCGGCAGACACTGCGCGATTGGTATACACAGCTGAGCCAGCCCCTGTATCAAAATCTGACCCTTACCCTGGGCTACCGAACCAGCGAGGCTGAAGATCGCATCAAAGGTGGCGGGGACACCCATACCGACCGTGAAGACAGCAGCAGCATCGGCCTGAGCTGGCAGGCGGCCACACATCTCCGTTTGTTCCTCAAGCGTGAAGAGGTGTTGCGCTTTGCCAACGTGGAGGACAACGCGTTCACCTTACCGGGGGTCGACTTCCTCAAACCGCAAACAGGGGTCTCCTGGGAAAGCGGTGTCGAATGGCAGGACAGCCTGCAACGCTATCAACTCAGCCTCTACCGCCTTGATCTGGAAGACGAGCTGCTGTTCGATCCGCTGAACTTCGTCACCATTAATCTCGACAAAACTCGTCGCGACGGTCTGTTGCTCGAAGGTCAACGCCAACTGACCGAGCGTCTGAACCTGAGCGGTCAATACAGCTTCACCGATGCCCACTACCGCGACGGCGCTTTCAAGAACAACGACGTACCCTGGGTCGCCCGTCACACCGCCGGGCTGACCCTGAGCTACCAATTGCTCGAAGGCTTGGCGGGCTATGTCGAAGCCAATTACACAGGGCCTCGCTACTTGGCCGGCGACGATGGCCACGCCCTCCCCCGCGAGGGTGGCTACACGTTGTACAACCTGGGGCTGACTTACGAGCAGCAAGGTTTCGTCGGCAAGCTGCGGGTAAATAACCTGACCGGCAAGCGCTACGATACTTACGCTTCCTACGCCAACTGGCTACCAGGCGGTAAAGGTCTTTACCCCGCTCCGGAAGAGGATGTGCAGCTCAGCGTCGGTTATCACTTCTAAACGACACAAACAACCCGGTGCAAGCCCTCAAGTCCCGCCTCGCCCGTAGCCTGGATTCTTCCGGGGGCACTTATGATTCAAGATCCGGGCAGCAACACCGCATAGCGGCCTTGTCGGGTTACGCGGCGGCCGGCGGCGATGTCGCTGCTCAAACCGCGATAGTCGCCGCTAACCCGACCTACCCAACTAAGCGGGACCGCGCAATGCTCGGTCGTATAAAAACGTAGCCCGGATGCAATCCGGGGAGATCTATCGCTTGCCGATTGGCTCCCCGGATTTCATCCAGGCTACGACGCCCACGTAGGTTGGTGCTGAGCCTGCGAAGCCCAACGGGGATCACCACTATCGCTGTGTTGGGCTTCGCGGAGCTCAGCCCAACCTACCGGTGCCCCAGCGAACTCGTAGGGCGGGTGCAACCCGCCAAGCCTTTGTAGCCTGGATGCAATCCGGGAAATTTCTATCGCCTGCCAGTTGGCTCCCGAATTTCAGCTACGGCTCGCTGATATAGGTTGGCGCTGAGGATCAACCTGCATCACTGCGCCTCGGCCAACTGCTCACACAGCCGCTCGGTAGCCGCGAGCATCTGGAAGCTCGGCCGTTCCAGTCCTTTGTCCGGCACCTGCCAGAGTTGCTTTCGGGTTACCGCGCTGAGCTGCGGCCAGCGGCGCCAGGCTTCGAGCTGCGCAGCGCTACCGGCGAGTATCACTTCGGGGTCGCGCTGCAGCACCGCTTCCACGCTGACCTGCGGCGACGGCAGTTCGAGGTCGGCGAAAACGTTTTCGCCGCCGCAGACCTCCAACGCATCGCTGATGATCTGCCGGCCGCCGATGGTGTACAGCGGCTTGTCCCAGACCTGATAAAACACCCGCAACGGTCGCTCGCGCCGATAGCGCATGCGCAATCCGGCCAGGCGCGTATTGAAGTCATGGTTCAGACGCCGGCCCTGTTCGGCGCGACCGATACGGGCGCCGATCTCGCTGAATTGTTCGGCCAGGTTCGCCAGGTTCCGGGGTTCGGCAATCGCCAGGGGAATGCCGAGGCGCTGCAGCTGCTCGCGCTGAGCGCGGCTAATGCTGTCCGGCCAGAGCAGGATCAAGTCGGGTTGCAGTTGCAGCAAGCTTTCCAGTTCGAGCTGACCGTAACGGCCAACCGAAGGCAGATGGGCCAGGGCCGGCGGACGTTCGCCGCCGTCGAGCACCCCGACCAGTACGTCGACGGCGCCCAGCTCCATAACGATTTCACTTAAGGACGGCGCCAGGCTGACCACTCGCTCGGCCGCCGCTAGCGGCCATGCCAGCAACCCAAGCAGGCAGACGAGCAGGCGCATCAGCCGAGCTGGCGGGGAATGCGATAGAGGTACAGCAACACCACGCTCGATAGCGCCAGCAACACCAGGGGAATGGCTTCCAGGCCAGCGAATACCGCGATCGCGGCGATCCAAGCGGGTAGACCGGCGCCGAGAAACGCCAGACGGCGACAGCGCGCCAATTCCAGCCAGGCGGCCGGTTCTTCTTCCGTGTCGAGAGCCTTTTCGGTCGCCACCAGTGCGCGCTTGTAGGCGCTGAACAGCGGCAGGCTGACGAACATCGAGGCCAGCCCGGCAATAAACAGGGGCATGGTCAACACACCGACTTGCTGACCAGCACCGAACAGCAGGTTGAATGCCAGCAGCGGCGCCAGGGTGTACGCCAATTGCCGCCACCAGGCCCAGGCCAAGCGTTGGCGCACTTCGCTGCGGGTCACAGGCTTTCCTCGACCTCGCCCTGATGCAGGCTGCCGAGCATATGGCCGAGCTTGCCGGCCTTGGTCGCGAGGTACTTCTTGTTATGCGGGTTATGCACGATCTGCAGCGGCACGCGGGCGGCGACATTGATGCCCATATCGCCCAAGGCTTTGACCTTGCGCGGGTTGTTGGTCATCAGCTTGAGTTCCTTGATACCCAAATGTTCGAGCATCGGCAGGCAGATCGCATAGTCGCGCTGATCGGCGCCGAAGCCCAAGCGCTCGTTGGCCTCCACGGTATCGGCGCCGCCGTCTTGCAATTCGTAGGCGCGGATCTTGTTCAGCAGGCCGATGCCGCGGCCTTCCTGGCGCAGATACAGCAACACGCCGCGGCCTTCGGCGGCTATCGCACGCAACGCCGCCTCGAGCTGAAAGCCGCAGTCGCAGCGCAGGCTGAACAAGGCATCGCCGGTCAGGCATTCGGAATGCAAACGCCCCAGCACGGGCGCGCCGTCGGCTACATCGCCATAGGTCAAGGCGACGTGTTCCTTACCCGAGGCCGTTTCGAGAAAGCCATGCATGGTGAACACGCCGAAAGGCGTAGGCAGCTGGGAGGCGGCGACGAACACGACAGGCACCGGATGCTCCTAATAAAAAGGCGGAAATCGCGAGGACGGCATTGTAACAGCAGGCCTCGCCGGCGGGTCAGCCTGAATTACCGATGATAAGGATCGGAAAGCTGCAAGGGCCTCGGCTTTTCGCTTGAGGCTTGAGGCTTGAGGCTTATGACTTGCCGCTGCTTCTAGTGCTTCGACTCCAGCACCAGCAAGTCCTGCTCGACGCGCATGCCGACCCGGCCGAGAAAGCTCATGCCGAGCAGCGCTTCGGTCGGCGACCCGCCTTCCAGCACCACAGCTTCCACACCCAGCACCTCCAAGGTGCCGACCTTGACGCTCTTGAGATTGACCCGCCAGCCGCGCACCGTACCGCTGGCGGTATTGACCTGCAGCGGCCGACCGACCACCCGATAGTCGATGCCCAGACGGCGGGCATGGCCATCGTTGAGGGCAATCGAGGTGGCGCCGGTATCGACCAGAAACTGCACGGGATGGCCATCCACCGAGCCGGCCACCCAGTAATGCCCGCCGGAGCCTTTGGCAATACTCAACTGCGCCTTAGTCGCCTCGGCAAAGCCTTCGCTGTAGTCGCGACTGAGACCATAGCGGCGTTCCATGCCATCGACGCGCAATACCGCGCCCTGGTTGTCCGCACTGACCACCACGACACCGCCCGGCCCCGTCTGCCCGACCTTCACCAGCTTGCGTTGGCCGTCGACGTTGAGCACCGCTGCGCCGGGAAACAGGCCGACCACCAATACCTGGGAGGCCGCGCAAACCGCGCCCGAGGCCGAGAGAAGCGCGCCGAGGCAGATTAATTTCAACCAGTGAGTCAAACGTCCATTCCTCAATCGAAGGGGTAGGGTTGCCGCCAGCGCTCGAATAACGGACGCAAACTGCCCTGTTTTACCAATGTTTCCATACGTCGATCGTACAACTGCGCCAACTCGCGGCCGCGCGGGCTGTCGGAGAACCCCAGATAGACCGGCAAACGGGTCAGATCGGTAATCCGGTAACGCGATTTATCGGCGGTTTCGTCGAGCAGGTCCTCGATCTCGGTGCGGGCATCGATGTAAAAGTCCACGCGCCCGTAGTTGAGCATCTCGAGCGCCGAATTGCGCCGCTGCACTTCCCAATAGTTGTTCAAATTCGGCAAATAGCGCTGATATTCGTAACCGCGCATCCATACCAGACGGTACTGACCCAGGGTCGCCAAGCTGGGGACCTGTTGGGTCGTCAAGCCCAGGGCGCTGATCCTGTCGGCGTCGTAGTGCCACTTCGGGTAATACACACCCTCGTCGACTTCGTCGCGGTACGAACCGACCCAGGCATCGGCTTCGCCGCGCTGCACCAGACCAATGGAACGGGTATAGGGCACGCTTTGGATGATCAGCTCGACCCCGGCCGGCTCGAATATCTCGCGCATGATGTCCCAGCCCAGGCCTTGGCCGTCGGCTTGAGTGTGCTCGTCCCAGACTTCGCTGACCAAGCGGATCTGTTGCGCCGCTGGCTGCTGCGCCTGTGCATCGAGCACACCGAACATGCTCAGCAGCGCCGCGAACCACCATCTAGCCATAGCCAACCTCTGCACATCTAGCAGGCTGTTGAAAAACTACCTGCGTTGGCCCTCTTGATAAAAGAGAGGGGGCGTTAAAAACAGGCTCGGAAAGCCGCTTGCGGCTAACGCGCTTCAGCGCGACCCGAAGGGCGAGTGAAACGAGTAATGCTCATTTACAGCACGTAAACTCGCGTGCGAGCCCAGTCCGCTTCCTCGCCTGTTTTTGCGGGGCCGCCATCGGTATTGTCTTGCCTGCCTCGCCTACGTTTTTCAACGGCCTGCTAGAAACCCAGCGCGCCCGCGACTCCATTCAGCCAACACCAAACCACGCCCTGCATGGCCAGCCAGGCGAA
>NZ_CAMPHN010000033.1 GCF_946885885.1 uncultured Pseudomonas sp. | reverse complement strand
GTGGCGGTGGTGGCGGTGGTTCCAATTATGTGGCTCAAGAAGGTACGACTTACTACACGGGTGGGGCCGGCGGCCGCGGCCAGGGTGCGCAAGGTGCTGCAACAGCTGGCGCAACGATCACATACGCAGGTAATGGCGGCAGCGGCGGTGCATACGGCGCGGCCGGAGCCTCGGGTGCTGCTGATGACTACGCGGGTGGTGCCGGCGGTGCCGGCGGCGCAGCTCTGGTCAATTCCAGTCTCTGCACGTTGGTGAGTTGGACGGGCAAGTATTCGGGCGCTCTTGCCTAATTGGAGGGATGTATGGCGGTTTTTAGTGTGCTGGAAGTGGATTTTGATCTGGGCTTTTGCCGTATCAGCATTCCGCTGGAGAGTGGTGGTGACGACGTGATCGTGCTCGACCCGCGCTCTATCTGTTCATCGGATGACGCGACCGAGGCGCAGTTGAAGGCGGCCATCGGCCAACTGGTCGAGCGTCGGCTATATGAGCTATTCCCACCTCCGGCACCGCGTCCCCCAGCGTTGCTGGGCATGATTGGCCGGCAGTTCGAGGATGGCGTATGACCTATCGCTACCTGCGCGCCTGGCGCGATAGCGGGCCGGTGGCGCGCGCCATCACTCGTCTCTGTCCGTGGAGTCGGCCGACCTGTCGTGTGGGGGACTTCTGGTCTGGTATCTACGAGCCGATTCCTGAGGGCGAGGCGGGCGGTGATCTGGCAGCGCTGTGCCGGGCAGAAGCTGCTGCGCTGTGGGCGAAATATGACGAGCTGGCGGTGCTCTGGTCTGGTGGTGTCGATTCGTCGCTGCTGGCCTGCCTGCTGGCCGAGTCGCGTCCGAGTAATGCTGCGCTGGTGTTGATCGCGGAGGCGACGACCCTGGCCAATGATGCCTATGACCTGCGCGACTGGATGTTGGCCCAGGGCTGCACAACACAGGTATTGAGTTCCCAGGCGCTGCGCAATGTGACAGCCAGGGGCGGCATGGTGGTGACCGGCTACCACGCCGACACTCTGCTGTCGGGTGACATCGTCCGCTACAACGACCTGTACGAGTCGATCTGGGGCATGACCGAGCAAGAGCTGTTCGAGCGGGTCACCGGGCTGCCGGCAAGCGTTGTGGCGAGCCTGCTGGCTGACCTTGAGCCGCTGCTGGCGCTGATGCCTCTGCCCAGGACTGCGGCCAATATCGCCTGGTGGCTGGACTTCAACTGCGCTTGGGCGTCGGACGACATGACCTTGAAATACAGCTTCGATCTGGCGCCACCAGGCCAGGGCTATGTCAACTTCTTCGGCGCGCCGAGTCTGCAACTCTGGTCGATGCAGGACGCCGGCAAAAAGATCGGCCCGGACAAGGCCAGCCACAAGCACCTGTATTTGGATCTCATCGCCGGGATTGTTGGGTTCGCCCCCAGTATCCCGCACAGCACCGAACCTGGTGCTTTTTTCGGCGAGAGCATGGACATGGGTCGGGTGCTGGCCATTCGGGAGGATTGGTCGCTGATAGAAGCGTCCGTGTGAAGCGAACACCTTTAACCAAAAAGTGGGTTCTCCCACTGTTCAACTGAGAGGTAATACCATGAAGCAATCCATCAAGATCTCCGTCGTGACCCTGGCCGTCGCCTTGGCTTCCACTGCCCTGGTAGGTTGCGGCGGCAGTCAGAACGAGAGCTATCAGGGAGTGCCGCTAGGTAAGTCCTGTGAGCAGGTCTATAAGCAGTCGGCCAATCTGACCAAGTGCAAAGCCCAGGATTCGCGTCACTGATCCAGTTTTAAGCATCAGCAAGGATGCATATCCTTCCTGCCGGTGACTGACCCATGAAGGGCGGCCCGGTCTCCTTACCGCGTTAGTCATATCGAATAGCAGAACTCGCCGCGCGCGGGTTTTTTCATATCTGGAGAACTCCAATGGCTCGAATTTCTGCCGCTGATGCTGGCGGCATAAACGTGCTCGCCTTCCTGGACATGTTGGCCTGGTCTGAGGGCACATCGACGATCAATGCAAGCGACGACGGCTACGACGTGATAGTCGGCGGTGACCTGTTCACCGACTACAGCAAACATCCGCGTAAGCTGGTTGCACTGCCGCGCTACGGCATCAAGAGCACGGCTGCCGGCCGGTATCAGTTTCTCGCCAGCACCTGGGATGCCATCGTGCGCAACTATGGGTTCAAGGGGCGCTTTATTCCTGAGGCTCAGGATCTAGCGGCGATCAAGCTGCTGACCGAGTGCGGTGCGTTGCCGTACATCAAGGCCGGTCGCATCGCTGCCGCGATTGCCGAGGCGGCGCCGATCTGGGCAAGCCTTCCCGGCGCAGGGTATGGCCAGCGCGAGCACAAGCTGGCCAACCTGCTGGGCATCTATGCCCAAGAGCGCGCTACTGAGCAGCGTGAGGCCGGCGAATTGCTCGCGTTCTTCAGCGCCTGCGGTGGCGAGATCACAGCATGAAGTTGGCCTACGCCGCATTCCGCGGAGAAATGCCCATCGTCGACGAGCGCCTGCTACCCGAGCAAAACGCACAGGTGGCGCGCAACGTCTACCTGCGCCGCGGCACCCTGAAGCCGGAGCGTGCGCCGGCACCCCTGGCAGGTTTCCCTGCGATGATCTCGCCGTCCAGCTTGTATCGATACCCGAGCGGCAACAATGGTGCTGGCTATTGGATGGCCTGGGGCGGTGGCAAGATCGTAGATGCGGTCAAGTCGCTGCTCGCGGACGATGCCTGGAGTCGTGTGTACTGGACTGGGGATGGCTTCCCCAAGATGGGCGGCATCGGCCAGATCACCGCCGGGGCACAGCCATACCCGAGCAGCTTCTTTCGCCTGGGTGTACCGGCACCGGCCAGCGCGCCGGTCGTGTCTGTGCCGGGCAACCGTGTCGACGTGGACAAGCATCCGCTCACGGCCGTCGAGGCGTCCTACGTGGTGACCTACATCACGCGTTTCGGGGAAGAGGGTCCACCGAGCCTGCCGAGCACTGCGGCGGTTCGCTGGGATATGGTCAGCGGCGCGCCAGCCGGCGGCAACTTGATGCTGGCGCTGCCGGGCTTGCCCAGCGGGCCCTATGACATTGTGAGCAAACGCATCTACCGGGTCGAATCGGCTGGCGTTTTCCAAGAAGTGGCCACTGTTGCGGCCGCGCTCGGCACTTTCACCGACAGCGTGCGCAGTGAGTCCATGGGCATCTCGTTGCCATCGGTGGAGTGGGATATGCCAGATGAGCGCTTGGTCGGGTTGACCGCTCTGCCTGGCGGCTTCATGGCGGGCTACTTCGACAATACCGTGTGTTTCAGCGAGGCCTACCGGCCGCATGCCTGGCCGGTGTCCTACCAGATCGCCATTCCCGAAAGTGTGGTCGGCATCGCCGCTGTCGCTGGCGGGCTGGTGGTGGCCACCAACGGCAGGCCGCACATGATCTCCGGCTCTTCGCCAGCGGGGATGGCCGATAACCACCTGGACGTGCTGCTGCCTTGCGTGTCGCGCCGATCATTGGTGGACATGGGCGAATACGCCGTTTACGCCTCTCCCGGCGGGCTGGTCGCTGTTGGCGGCGGCGAGGCGCAAGTATTGACCGAGCAGATGATTTCCAAGGAGCAGTGGCAGGCGCTGAGGCCTGAAACGATCCATGCCTATCGCTACGACAAACGCTACCTGGCGTTCTACCAGGGCGGCTGCTTCTCCTTCACGCCTGGTGACGGCTTCGAGTTCTACGACATCAGTGCCTCGGGTGGCTACTACGACCTAAGCAGCGATACGCTCTGCCTGATCCAGGGCAATAACGTCGTCGCTTGGGGCAAGGGCGCACCGATGAACATGCGCTGGCGCTCCAAGGTCAATGAACTGCCACCGGGAACCGGCAATTTCTCCTGTGCGAAAGTCATTGCCCGGGAGTACCCGGTGACTCTGCGGCTGATTGCAGACGGTCAGGTCATGGAGATGGCTGTGGAAAGCCGCAAAATATTCCGGCTCCCAGCTGGGTATGCTAATAGCCGTGACTGGGAAATCGAAGTAGAGGGAACCCGCGAAGTTCAGTCGATCCAGATCGCCACCTCGCCTAGCGAGATTGTGTAACCGCTTGCCGTGAGGCACCGATGAGTACGAAACGCACCACTTTGCCTGCGTTGTCAGCGAAGGCACCTGCGGAGCTGCGCCCGCTGATTCAGGCCATGGCCGAGATTATCGAAACGGGCGAGGGCATTCGCGGCAACAAGCTCGACCGGAAGCTGACCTTGGCCGACCTACTGGATGGCGGGCTGGCTAAGCTGCGCATCCCCGGGAACCCGGAAGGCGGCCTGACACCAGCAACACCGTTGCCTGATATGTCGGTACCGCCTGCGCCGTCGGGCTTTGCCGCTGATGGCAGCTTCTTCGGCATGGTTCACCTGAGCTGGAACCGCCCGCAGGAGATTTACAACAACCACGCCATCACCAACATCTACCGCTCGGATAAGGACAACTTCGCCGAGGCCAAAATCATCGGCCGCGATGCGGGCATGTTCTACAGCGACAAGGTACGCAACGATGCGGTCAGTGTGGAAAACCCACTGGAGATGCCGGGCTTCTACTACTGGGTCACCTTCACCACGACTTCCAATGTAGAGGGGCCACCGAACGCCCCGGCCGGGACGTTCGCCAGACCGCTGCCTGACGCCGCCTACCTGCTGGGCCAGCTATCGGGCCAGCTTAGCGAGTCGACTCTGGAGGAGGCACTACGGGATCGTCTCAACGGTATCGAGTCGAATGCTTCTGCCATTGAGCAGCAGCAGGTGGTGGTGCAAGGGCTGTCGGCCAGCTACACCCTAAAGCTGGACGTGAATGGCTACGTTTCAGGCTTCGGAGCCTATAACAACGGCAATACAGCGGACTTTGCGGTGCTGGCCGATCGCTTCTGGATTGCACGGCCTGGTGCGAAAAGCTCTGCGGTCAAGCCGTTCATGGTTATCGACGGTAAGGTCTACATCGATAGCGCGTTTATTCGCGAGGCCTCGATCCAAGAGGGGCAGCTGGGGCCGATCACCTTCGGGAAAATCTTCGACTCTAATGGCCAGCCAGTGACCACACTGGCTGGGTTGCTTCGTGCCGACATGCTCGATGTCGACAGCCTGCGGGTAGGCAACGCCAATATCTCAGGGGTCCTGAAGTCCAGCCAGACAGGTGCGAATGGGCGACCGCGCTGGCAGTTGGACAAGAACGGAGGTCTGGAGATGAATAGCGCCGGCACCTCCGGCCGCATGGAGGTGCGCGAAACCGCAATCAAGGTGTTCGACGAAGGCGGCACTAAACGTGTGCAGCTGGGCAACCTGACGGTATGAGTTATGGCCTGCTCATCCGCGACTCAGACGGGCGGGAGATCATCAACCCGGACACCTTCACAGTGCGCCTGGTTACGACATTGGTTTTTTCTGGCGGCATCGCGTCCAACGTCCAGCGCCACCAGGTTGCAGAGGCACAGCCAGGCATGTTTGCCGTGGCGGCTCCGGCAACCCAGTTGATCACGCCCTGGGTCTATGACGGGCGCTATGACAGACAGGGAAGCTTCGTCGGCACTGACATTCCGGCCATCCGTGTAGGTGATGGCTACATCGAGCTGTACCCACCAATGAGCGGCGCTACCTACATGAGTAATGTCATCGTCTACCTGTTCACCAACGTATGAGCGATTACTACGGTTTCTTTGCCCGCGGCAATGCGGGAAACTTGATCATCGGTCCTGACCATCCCGTCCTGGCCCAGTATTTTGGCGGCGACATAAAAGTCACCCATCTGCCGGCGAACAAATACAACGCCCAGGGCACGGCTTCCTGCCTCGTCAGTTACGGTCGCACCTTCACGACGCAGCACCCACCGATGGTGTTCGCTGTGCCAAACCTGAAGTTTGAGGGCGGCGCCATTGGCCGTTTTTCGCATATCGGTGTGCCTGGTGCCTGGACAGGTTTTCGCGTGATCTTCATCACATCGATCCGTTACACCCATGGCGAATTCGATTACCGTTATGCCGCCTCGATCGGTCAGTCCACCGGCTGGAGTTATCGGGTCTGCGGCTTCGAGGCACCTGAAAGCGACGATGAGTGGGGCATGCGAGTTTGGGACGCAAAGGGAAAACTGATCTTCGACAGCGGCTGGGCTATTACCCCATTTCGCGGGCTGCTCAAGGACTGGCAGCAGGCTGGTGGGGGCTACTACCAAACAGTGCCCTACTGGGGCGAAAGCTTCTGGAACTCGACCCAGATCGACGACGCAAACCGCTACGGGCTCTATCGCCATGCCTGGGGGGCGCGGGACGGCGAGATGGGTATTTTGCTGTCGCAACTGTGCACGATGGTAGTGATGGCGGACACCGGCGACAAGAACACCCGAATCAAGACGATTCCCATGATCGGCTTCGAGAATATGGAGCGCACTCACATCTCCTGCTCTCTGGCCTATGGAACGATCCAGCACGCTGGGACTGCGGGGCCGGCGCTCAATAACTTCGGCCTGCTGACTGCTGATTTCAGCCGCACCTAACCCCTGATATCCTTGGTTCACTCATTGTCGGGAGACAACGATGCCACGCTCGAACGAGCGGGAGTTTCTGCAGCATGTGCTGCAGAACGAGCCTGCGCCCATTCTTTTCTGCGAGATGCTGTTTCGCATTTCCCAAACCCTGGACGACCTGGTAGATCGGGATCGTCCCGTATCCGACGACGCGATCTACGGCGCCTTCTGGCAGGCCCTGATCGAACTGCCGTCGAACGCCTTCTATCGTACCCATGAGCCATACCTGCGCCCGCTGATGGCGGCTGCGCTGCAGGACTGGCGCGACAGCGTGCGCCTTGAGCGCCGCGGTGATCATCACGGTCGCACTCTGGCCTTTGTATTGCGCGACCAGCTGACCAGCCTGGTGGTGCAGTGCGCCTACCTGATTGGCGGAAGCGCCTGGATGCAAACGGTATCGGAGGATATTCGCCTGCACTTCCATGAGGACAAGCTGATTTCCTACCTGGGCGAGCTACAGAGCGGGAGGGCCAAGCCATGAGCGGCGGCGGTGGAGACAAAGGCGACAACACCATCAAGGACACTCCAGAGCAGCGCTATGCCGCCAAGGTCGCGGCGGAAAAGTGGAACTTCGCCCAGACCACATTGGCGCCCCTGGAAAACGAGTACATGGCGCGCGTCGAGGATCTCGACTCGAAGGGCCGTATGAGCTACCTGCGGGGCGTCACCAATCAGTCGTCGCAAGCCCAGCTCAGTCAGGGGCTGCAGGTTGTCGGCGACCAGCTTGGCCAGGCGGGTATCAACCCGAACAGCGGGCGCTACAACGGCACGCTGACCGACCTGACCCAGGAAAGCGCCCTGCAGGGTGGCGAAACGATGGGCCGTGCGCAGTTTCAGCAGGAGGCCGAGAAGATTCGTGGCATGCAGAACATCGTGGCAATCGGCTCAGGGGAGGCTGGCCAGGCCCAGACCGGGCTCAGCGACATTGCCTCGCAGTCGGCGGCTGATGCCCGTAGCGCTGCAGCCAACAGCTACAACCGCCGTTCGGCAAACTTGCAGTTACTCGGCGGTATTGCGGGGGCGGCAACCAACTTCGGCCTGAGCAAACTGGGTACAGGTAGCGGTAGCGTTGGGCTGAACATGCAGGGTCAGAGCCAGCCGTTGACGAATAACGCTGCCTACGTGAGGAACATGTAATGGCGAATCTCATCGATCCGAATGCAGCGTTTAAGGGCGATCAAGGGGCGTCCACTGTCCTTGGACAGCTCTACCGTGCGCAGTGGACTGACTGGAAACAACGCTTTCAGCCGTACATCGAGAAGCTGGCCGACATCGCCTCTTCGAAGACCTACGCCGCCGGACAGGGAGACATCGCAGCCGCTGCGATAAACACCAGCTATGCCAACAGTGCGGAGACCTTGAGGATGCAGCGCCAGGGACTGGGCGTGAACCAGACGCCAGCCCAGCAGGCGGCCGAGCAGCGCAAGCTGGCCGTCGGGCGCGCTGCTGACTCTGCAGGCGCCTACAACCAGGCCAAGATTTCCGCCCATGACCTGCAGGACCAGATTTTGGCCGGCGGCATGGGCCTTTCCAACATCCCGAACACCGGGCAAGTACAGCAGGGGTAACGCGCCATGTCATACGGACTACTCGGCCTCAAGAACCAGATGGAAGGCGAAGCTCTGCAGGGGCTGAAGGAGCTGGATCAGCAACAGCAGCAGAACAAGATGTTCGAAGACCAGGCTCAGCAACAGCAGCAGTCGCAGCGCAAGCAGTCGCAGGTCGGCATGGCCACCACTGGCGTCATGGTTGGCGCTCAGGTCGGCGGTCCGTGGGGTGCTGCAATCGGCGGCGCTGTCGGCCTGCTGGCCGGCTCGTTCATGTAGGGGGAGATGATGAGCGGACTTGATACACGCGGGGCATGGGACGGTTTTGTCCAGGGCTTCCAGTTGGTAGACAACTACCAGGCCCGCCAGGTGGCCCAGCAAAATGCAAAAGAGCAGCTGGGCATGCAGCAGCGCGGGCTGGATATGCGCGAGCAAGAAATGGCGGTGAACCAGAACCTGGCGCAGAAGAACCAGACCCTGCGTGAGCGCGAGCTGAGTGAAAATTCTGCTTACCGCGAAAAGCAGTACGGCCTGGATGAGCGCCGTCTTGGCATCGCCGACAAACAGTTTGAGCGGCAGATGTCCGCCGACAACCGCCGGCTGGGCATGCAAGAGCGCGAGCTTGGCCTGCGCCTGCAGGATCGCGACCAGGAGCAGGATATGCAGATCCTGCGCGGCGGTTACGCCAAGATCGCGGAAGGGCAGGAGCTTGGCGACGAAGAGTTGACCGTGTTCAAGCGCTACCCCTGGCTGGCGCCGAACCATGTGGCTGATCCGAAGATGAATGCAGCAGTGGCTCGGGCGGCCAAGGTGCTCGATCCGAAAGACCCCGCCGATGCCAATGATCCGGAATCGCTGGAAGCGATCAATTACATGTTCGGCCCACGCATCCAGCGCGGCGACGGCGGCAAGAAGAAGATCGTTGGTGTGTATCCCGGCCAAGTTCCAGGCACCCTGGCTTTCGAACTGGAGGTTACCGGCGAAGATGGTAAGCCGTATCGGGCGCCAATGACGAAGAACCGCGGCACTGCCGATGACGATGAGGTCATGCAGGTGCCGATCGAGGATGTCGTCAACCAGGTGGCAGGCTACAAGACCCTATCTGGTGTGCTTCAGTCCGCTGGTGGTCGAGATCGTGCTGTATCGCTAGGCCAGCGCCTGGGTCTGCTGGATCAGTTCGACGCCAAGGGTGTGCCGGCCGATGTGCAAACCGCCAAATGGCTGGTCAACAGCGGCGGCGCTCCAGATGTGCAGAGTGCGTGGTCTATGGTGCGTGGTGCGCGCGGCAAGAGCCGCCAGGACTTCGCCCTGGATTACGCGAAGATGCTGACCAAGGATCAAGACCCCCTTTCCGAGCAGAAGGTTTCTCCCGACGATGCTTTCCAGACTGGTTTGCAGATGTACGATCGATTGAACGGTGCGCAAGAAGGGGCGACAGCGACTGATAAGCCTCAACCACCAGGGGCTCCAGGCGCAGAAGGCGCACCTACTGACGAAGAAATCCGCGCCCTCAATTTGTGGTAACCCGCCAAACATAACCATCACTGCCGGGAGGCATCGATGTCCAATGCAAACAGCCAGCCGCGCCCTTGGGGCGAGGTGGCAAGCAGCGAGCAATTCCGCTCGTTGCCCCCGGAGCACCAAGAGCGTGCCCGCCAGCTCTACTTCCAAGACGTGGTGCTGCCGCGCGTACCGGCTGGCATGGAGGGCCGCGCCCGGAAATTGTTTGACCAGGACACTGCCGGTACCGCCGGCCAGGCCGGCAGCGACGAGCAGGGCATGCGTGCCACTGACTTCGCCAAGGAGGCTGGCGCGGGTGCTCTGACCGGAACCGGGGCGGTTGTCAGCGGCCTTGGCGACCTGATTCGGCCTGACGACAACGGATTGTCGAACACGCTACCCGACGGCACCGAGCTGCCGGAGATTCCGACATTACGAGGCGCGATCGCCGATGCAGTCGACCCGGTTGCACGCGCGGCAGGTAGCTGGATCAGCGAGAAAGGTGATGCCCTGCGCGGCACGGAAAGCCAAGCTGCACAGCAGGCACGCGAAAACAGCACCCCTGGGGGCGATGTTCTCTCGCCGTCTACTTGGAGCCTTGGCAAAAAGCCGTCTCTGGCTGGCTACGGCCTGCAGATGGCCGGTTTGGTGGGGCAGTTCGTGCCGGCTGCGGCCACACTGGCGGCAACTCGCGGACGCTCGGGCGTGCAGATGCCGGCCATGGCCGCCGTTGGGGGGCTGCAGGCTGGTGGTGCTGCTGGCGATGAAGTTGAACAGCGCATTGCCGGCACCTCCGACCTGGAACTGGCCGCACAATCGCCGGTTTACCGCGAGCTGCGCGACAAGGGCGTGGGCGAGGAAGAGGCCCGGCAGCAACTAACCATTCTGGCGCGTGATGGCGCGTTCGAGGGAGCGGCGCCCGTTGGTGCCCTGGGTGGCGCGGCCACTCAGTTTGCCCTGGGCCCGCTGCAGCGGATCATCGGTGGTGGTGTCGGCCGGCGGCTGGCTGGCGGCCTGCTCATCGATGCGCCGGTGGAAGGTGCGCAGGAGGTTGCCGAATCGGTGGCCGCCCGCGTTGGCGTAAACCAGGCCACGGGCGAAGACCACAGCCTGACTGAAAATACTTTCGGCGATGCGTTGCTGGGCGCTCTCGGCGGTGCAGGGCATGCTTCCCTCGGTGCTGCTATGGGCGAGGGCAAGGAGCACGGTCGTGTGCCTGTCGTTGCAGCAGATGCCGATTTCGAGAACACGCCGGAGCAGGCCGCACTGCCAGCGCCAGGCCTCGCTTCGCTGCCGCCGCCCGAGCAGACTTTCTACGCCGACAGCCAGGGCAACATGCAGGACACTGGCCCGGTGCGCAGCGTCGACGGCGAGATGCAACCAGACGTGCAGGCGCGCCGGTGGGTGAACCCGCAGAACGATCCGGCGCGGTCGGCTGGCGGCCCGGGTATGGAGCAGCGGGTACCGCGCGGCGAGCCGGCCCCGCTGGAGGGTCAGCTGCAACTCGGCGCCCGTCAGGAGCAGGCCGCCCCGCAGCGTAAGCCGCAGACCATCGACGCCGAGCCGGAGCGCGCAGCGCTGCCAGCACCCGAGACCATCGTGGTGGACACCCTGGGCAACGCTCAGCGTGGCCCTGTCGCGCCGCAGATTCCGAGGGTGCAGATGCAGGGTGGTCGCGGTATGGACCAGCAAGCGCCGACTGCCCAACCACGCGACCGAACCCAGGGCGAGCTGCTGCACAAGCCCAACGGCAAGCCGTTTGATGCGCCTAAGGGGGCCGAGGCGAGCAAGGCTTTCCGCGAGGCCCGTACCGCCGGCCGACAGCCGCGCGTCATCCCGGTGAAAGGCGGTTATGCCATCCAGCTGCAGCCGGAAGAAGTGCGCCACGAGATGCGTCCGCTGGACAGTGCGGCGCATGAGGCTGCTACCTCGCCGAACAACGATCTGCCGGCACCGACGCCAGCGCAGATCGAGGCCGGCAACTACAAGAAGGGCAAGGTGCGGGTGCACGGCCTGGAGCTGTCCATCGAGAACCCGCGCGGTTCTGAGCGAAGCGGAAAGCGCCCTGATGGTAGCGAGTGGCGCCATACCATGGGTGACCACTACGGCTACATCAAACGCACCACCGGTGCCGATGGCGAGCAGGTAGACGTTTACCTCGGCCCGCATGAGCAGAGCGACCAAGTGTTCGTCGTGGACCAGCTCAACCAGCAGGACGAAAGCTTTGACGAGCACAAGGTAATGGTCGGCTATCCGGACCAGGAATCGGCAGTGGCTGCCTACCGCAGCAACTTCGACGCCGACTGGAAGGTGGGCCAGGTGACCGCTATGCCAGTCGCCCAGTTCAAGGAGTGGCTGAAGGGGGGCGACCTGGCGAAGCCTGCGGCCGACAACAGCGGCGAGGTTTCGCTGGAGGCTGATCAGCAGCCGATCGCAGAGGAGGCTCAGGCGCAACCCCAAGCCGAGCAGAAGGCGAATATCAAGGATTTCGGCGAGAAGATCGGCGGTGCCCGCAAGGATCGGGCCGCCTCTACTGGTGCAACGCCCAGGCGTGCAAGCAGCGGGGATACCCGCCCGGCATGGGCCCGCCGCTTCGAGATCTCACAGGTGGTGAGCAGCAGCAACACCGCGGAGGTCGGTCGCTGGGAGGTGCGGGATTCGCGCTCCAAGGATTGGATGAAGCAGCCGAAGAAGGTTGGTACCGGCACTTATGCCACGCGGGAGGAAGCCGAACAGGCCGTGCCACTGATCGCGGTTGCGCAGAAACACCGGGCCGTCCCATTGCGCCATGGTGAGGGCACGGGCTTTGAGATCTGGCGGAGCATCAGCGATCGCAAACGAGTAAAGGTAGTTGACCAGGTTTTCCCGAGCCGGGATGCCGCCATGGAGTACATGGCCGCCAATGCGCAGCAGATCATCGAGACCAATACCACCTTCGGCGAGGCCGACCTGCCGCGACCGGAGAATGCGCTGCGCATTGGCGCCGCCCGCCGCGAAGGGCCTGTCAAGGATCGTGACTTCATCGACACCTTCGGTTTCCGCGGTGTGGAGTTCGGCAACTGGAACAACCAGGACGAGCGGCAGCAACTGCTCGACGACGCCTACGATGGCCTGCTCGATCTGGCCGAGGTGATGGACATCCCGCCGAAGGCAATCAGCCTCAACGGCGATCTGGCGCTGGCCTTCGGTGCGCGTGGCCACGGGCTAAGCGGTGCCCGCGCGCACTATGAGCCGCACAAGGCCGCCATCAACCTGACCAAGATGAACGGTGCCGGCTCCCTGGCGCACGAGTGGTTCCATGCCCTGGATCACTACTTCGGCCGTCAGGACGGCAAGGCATCGGCTGAATGGGTGATCGACGAGGACGGTACCCGTTCGCTCAAGGCGTCCGATTCGTTCGAGCGTGATGCAGCCAGTTCGGGGTTCCGGCGTGCCGGCTCAGGCGTACGGCTGGAGGTTCGGCAGGCCTACACCCAGCTGATGGACACCATGCAGCGCAAGGCCGAGCAGTACGTGGAAGACACCGCGCGTGCCGACAGCTTCGTGGCTCGGGCTCGTGATGAGGTGGCCGACCGGCTCAAGCGCCTGCGCGCCGATCTGGCCGAGCAGAAGAACCCGCAATACTGGAAGCGCCACAACAAGCCAGCGAGCGCCGAGCAGTTAGCCAGTTTCGACACTGTGGTCCAACAGATTCTCGATGGCGTGCAGCTGGATACCGAGCTGCGCGCCACCAATCCGGACGCCCCGGTGAAGGTTCGCGGCCGCGGCACCTTCAGTGGCATGCGCTGGACCAACGATGCACTGGAGCAGCTCAGCGCGATATACAAGGCTGTGCGCGGGCGGAGCGGCTTTAACGCTGACCACAATGGCGAGTTGGATCGCCTGCGCGGGGCTATGGGCACCTACTCGTCGCGCTTGAAGATGTTGGCCGAGGCGCAGGGCGGCGCCGAGAAGACCAAGCACGTACCGACCCAGTTTGCGATGGACGCCAAGGAGCTGGACCAGGGGCGGGGTACCGACTACTGGACCACGCCGCACGAGATGGCGGCGCGTGCCTTTCAGGGCTATGTGGAAGACATGATTGCCGAGCGTGGCGGCAAAAGCCCCTTCCTGAACTATGGCCCAGAAAATGCGGGCATCCCGACGCCGTGGGGCTGGAAGCGCCCATTCCCGGCCGGCGAGGAGCGGAAGGCGATCAATCTGGCCTTCGACAACCTGGTGGACGCCATCGAGACCCGCGAGACCGAGGAGGGCGTCCAGCTGTACAGCCAGGGTGCTGAGGCGGAGACCGGGGCCTCTGGCGTGCAGGTGGCTGCCAAGCAGCTGCGGGACACACTGAAGACCTTACCAGAGCTGGCTGGCGTCGAGGTGGTGCAGGGTTTCGAGGATCTGCCCCTGTCGACGCGCACCCGGGCGAAGCGTGACGGTGTGGCCCCAGAGGATCTACGCGGCGTCCGCAGTTCGGGGAAAACCTACGTCGTAGCCGGCAATCACAGCAGCCTGGCGGACGCCATTTACACCGCCGTGCATGAGGAAGTCGGGCACCGCGGCATTCGAGGTCTGCTGGGCGAGGAGCTGGACTCCACCATGGAGCGGCTCTATTCCAGCCAGCAGGCCACGGCGAAAGGCAGGCAACGCATCGGCCAGATTCGCGACGCCTATGCCTCGGTGCTGAAGCGACTGGATGCCAAGCAGCAGCGCGTGCTGGTGGCGCAGGAGATGGTCGCGCACCTTCTCGAGGACGGCGACCGCCCGACCATGTTGCAGCGAGTGCTGTCGAAGATCCGCGAGTTGCTGCGCCAGATGTTCCCGCAAGTGCCCTGGACCTATACCGACATCCTGGCGCTGGGCGAGCAGTCGCGCGCCTGGCTGCGCCGGCAGAACGGTCAGCGGGACGCCGACCAGGCGGTGCTGTACTCCCGGCGCGGCTGGTCTGAGGCGTTTCCGGATACCGTGCTGGCGCACCCGCTGAGCTTCCTGAACAATCACCCGGACTATCCGGCGGCCAAGGCCGGCGACGATGCAGCGGCCCTGCGTCTGGCGCGCGATGCAGTGACGCCCGAGTTCGTCGAGCAGGCGCGCGCGCTGATTCCTGAAGGCAGCAAACCGCGCATCGTCCCGGTGCTGGCGCGGGAGGGAGCCGGCGACAACCGCATTCCGCTGATGGTCGCCAAGGTACTAGCCAAGCGTCTTGGATTGCAGGTGGACACCAAGCCAATCCAGGCCGAGAAGGTCGGCCGCACCCAGGCCAATGCCCTGGAGCGCATTGCCAACCAGCCAACTTTCGCCGGTGAGGTGGCAACCGGAGACTTCTTGATCATCGACGACACCCTGACCCAGGGCGGCACCCTGGCGCAGCTGAAGACCCACATCGAGGACAACGGCGGCCGGGTGCTGGCCGCGCTGGCCTTGACCGGCAAGAACTACTCTCGCAAACTTGCCATTGATCCCAGCACCCTGGCGGAAGTCCGTGGCAAGTACGGCGACATTGAACCCTGGTGGCGTGACACCTTCGGCTATGGCTTCGAAGGCCTCACCCAGTCCGAAGCTCGAACTCTCCTCACGTTCGACAAGGGACAGCTATCGCCTGAGCAACTCCGAGATCGACTCGCTGCGGCGCAGTTTCGAGGCCTCAGCGAAGTGGGCGGACGAGCAGCTGGCGATCGATCCGGAACTGAAGCACCTGTAGACCCGGGCGACACGCTCTACTCCCTCGGCGCCGCCCGGCGCCCGCACACCTCCGAAGCCTTCCCCGATCTGAACGCGGCCGAGCAAGCGGCGCTGCGCAAGATTGCGCCACTGACTGCGCGCGAGCGTGCGATCGACTGGTACCGTGAGCGCACCGACCGGCTGATGACCAAGATTCGCCAGGGCCTGGTCGACCGCTATGCCGCGTTGAAGGAGCTGGACGAGCGCCTGCATGGTTCTGATTTCCTCGACACCTCGATCACCAGCAGCGCGTGGGTGCTTGCCCGCATGGCGCCGGCCGCCGCCGGTGCGCTGAATTCCATGCTGCACAATGGTCGCATCGTCTTCGACCAAAGGCAGAAGGTCATCAGCTCCCGCGATGACGGCAGCATGGGGCTAGGCGAGGTGTTGAGTCGGCTCGGTGAAGCCAAGGAGATCGAGCGCTTCCTGGGTTGGATCGCCGGCAATCGCGCGGCAAAGCTGGCCGCCGAAGGCCGTGAAAACCTGTTCGATGCCCAAGATATTGCTGCGCTAAAGGGGATCAATCGCGGTAATACCGCAGATGGCCGCAGCCGCGCGAAGCTATACGACGAGGTGTTTCGTGAGTTTCAGCAGTACCGCGACGACGTGCTGGCGATTGCCGAGCAGACGGGCATTATCAGCTCCGAGAGTAGGGCGATGTGGCGCGACGAGTTCTATGTTCCGTTCTACCGGGTCATGGATGAAGAAGCCAAGGGCGGCGGCCCGCGTGCGGCCAAGGGCCTCAGCCGGCAGGAAGCCTATAAGAAGCTGAAGGGCGGCAAGCAGAACCTGAATGATCTGCTGGAAAACACCTTGATGAACTTCCACCATCTGCTGACCGCCAGCCTGAAGAACCAGGCCGCGGCGCAGGCGATCGACAACGCCATCAAACTGGAAATCGCCCAAGAGGTAAAAGAGTCGGCGCGCGACCCAAAGAGCAGCACGTTTGTACTCAAGGGCGGCGAACGGATTTGGTACCAGATCGACGACGCGCTGGTATTCGAGGCCCTCACCTCGCTGGCGGATCCCGGCCTGAACAACTTCGCCGTGCGCACCATGGCCAAGTTCAAGCGGGTGTTCACCAATATGACCACGATCACGCCGCAATTTATCGTGGCCAACTTCCTGCGCGACTCGATGCAGGCCGCGGCGACCACACCAGTGAGCAAGAACGCACCGGGCAACATGTACCAAGGGCTCAAGTCCTACCGTGACGAGAAGACCCGGGCACGGCTGCTGGCCGGCGGCGGCGCCTTCAGTTTCGGCCATATCTATGGCGCCGATCCGGAGGAAGTGAAGGCGGGGCTGCGGCGCAACCTGCGTGGCGCTAAGCTGGTCGATGGGCCCAAGGCGATCCCGAAACTATTGATGGCTGGTTGGGATGCTTACAACGGCTTTGCCAATACGATGGAGAACGCCAACCGGGCGGCAGCGTTTCAGCAGAACCTGGACAAGGGCACACTACGCGCCGCCTACGAGGCGCGGGATCTGATGGACTTCAGCCAGGAAGGCGCCTGGCCAGCGGTGCGCTTCCTGGTCCGCACCGTGCCATTCCTCAATGCCCGCCTGCAGGGCCTAGACAAGCTGTATCGCTCGGGCGCGAAGCCTGCGGTGCTCACTGCCTTCGGCAAGGGCACGGCCAGCGACAGGGTGGCGGCAGCGCGCTTCGCTACGGTGACCGGCGCGCTGGCCCTGGCCAGCATGCTGCTTTACCTGGCGAATCACGACGACGAGGAATACCGAAAGCTCGAGGATTGGCAGAAAGACAGCTATTGGTTCTTCCGCATCGGCGACCAGGCTTTCTTCCTGCCGAAGCCGTTCGAGGTTGGCGCCATTTCCACTCTGGCGGAACGCACGCTCGAGCAGTTCGTGGACGACAAAGCCACCGGCAAGCTGTTCCGTGACCGGCTCCAGGTCATGTTGACCCAGACCTTCAGCTTCTCGCCGGTGCCGCAGGCGTTCCAACCGGCACTGGACGTGTACGCGAACAAGGACGCCTTCACCGGGCGACCGATCGAGAGCGCAGGTATGGAGCGGGTGAGCCCGACGCTTCGCGCGCGCGCCACCACAACGGCACCGGCCAAGATCATTTCTGAGGCCACATCGGTACTCGGCGATGGACTGACTCTGTCACCGCTGCAAGCCGACCATCTGATCCAGGGCTACCTGGGCCAGGTCGGCGCCTGGGTGGCAGGGATCACCGACACGATCTGGCGCACGGCCAACGGTGAGACCGAACCGGCCAAGCGTTGGAGCGAGTACCAGCCGATCAAGCGGTTCTACCGCGATCTCGGCGCACCCGCGCCATACGATCGCTACAGCACGCTGTTCTATGAAGGGTTGAAGGAGTCGGGACGAGTCTATGCCGACGTGAAGCGCCTGCAAGAACTGGGGCGCCTGGATGAAGCGAGGGAGTTGGTGCAGGAGAAGCGGGGGGAGCTGGCGATGCGTAAGTCGTTGAACCAGACGCAGAGACAGCTGAGCGCGATCAACGCTCGTATGGACGTGGTGCGCCTCGGCGGAATGGATGCGGAGGGCAAGAGAAGGGAGTTGGATCGGTTGTCGGTGATCAAGAGCCGACTGACTGAGCGGGCCGGGAAGCGGATCGAGGATATCCGCGCGAGGGAGTAGTTCAGCGCCGCCCGCGGCTATTCCGGCCTGCATGGAAGCAGGCCCAGGCCACGGCGCCGAACATCAAGACCGGCACTTTCACCATAAGCGCGATAACGATGCCGAACAGCGGTATGCCTGCCAGGCTGAACAGCAGCCAGCCGCCGGTAGTCTGCCATTCTTTCGGCATCTGGGTCATGGCTAGGGCGCCGAGCACAAGCAGACCCAAGGCACCGCCGATAATTTGAGAAAGACCCACTCAGTAGCACCCGGCGAAGGCAATCTGAGCAGAAAGACTTAGGGCGAGCGCGGTGACGAGCAGGGTGCTTTTCATAGCGAGATCCACGTCGTGTAAGTACGGTACGTCCATGCAGGATAGGACCGGAAGAAGGCAACGTGACAGTCCCTGCTAGGTGCTCTTACACTTCTCCAATTCTTCCTGCGTTTTTAGCTCTGTTTCGATGCCCAGTCGGTACTTGCAATAGTCGATGACTAACTGACGTTCTTCGTCGCTCAGCCGATCAACTGGTTTGTCATCTTCATCCGTTAGGAAGATGTTTTCGAACCGAACTTGTAATGTTTTATGTTTTTTTATAAAAAACACAGTTCGATTATCTTCAGCGAAGTATGTTTCATAAACGCCTACGTTCAGCCATAAAAATGACAGCACAAGGATTATCAAAGCAAGGATTATCTTTTTTTTCATGGCGATGTCGGCGGAGGCAATAAGCCTGTAACCACCCTCATGTTTCTCACAAATTCCATCCCTACATTGCCCGGGCAAATTTTTCCGTCTGCAGCTTGCCCCGGAAACTCACGATGCCCGCCCAATTGCTTAATCACAAATACACTTTTGAGAGCACTGATCAAATTGGTGGCGGCATCAATCTGGAGGGACGGTATAACGTTGGTCGTGTTAACTCCCAGCCGCTCAATAGTCTCACGCCCCATTGCCCAAATATCATCGCCCTCGGTGGCAACGGTGAGGTTGTTCAAGAAAACAATCCCAATAACACCGGTGTTATACCCTCGCACACTGCCGCCCTTTAAGCGGATGTCCCGACCTTCATAAACAGTTCCACTGCAATCAATTCCAAAATGATATGCGATGTCGTCGTATTTATTGCCAAGGTGCTCCTCTTGAGTATCTCTCATCTGATCAGCACCATGCCCACAGCTGTAACTGCGTCCGGCATGGTGAAAAGCAATCATTGAATAATCCCAATCTGATTCCATCCCTTCCTTTGCCGCAATGGCCCCCCATTCAGAGCGCTCGACAAACTGACGTCCTGAAGAGCGCACCTTTCGGATGATCGCTTCGCGAGTTGCAGCTCGGTCATCAACGACAACCGTTACTGGAACGAGCGGTTGGCCAGTCTTAACCTCTTGAGCCTTGGCCGTAGTCTTGAAAGCTTTGCCGGTCATTGGTTGCCCTCCGACAACTCGGTGAGCGTGCGCGCCGGGGACTTGAACAGGACGTGCAATGAAATGACAGAGTCTGCCGATGGAGCCTGTATATGGGCCAGGCCGCTGGCATCTGTCACTCCAAACGTTTCACGTCCATCCACCACTGCAATGAACTCCCGATAGGCGAGCGGACTACCGGTTTCACTATCGGTAATGTTGAATACTTGGGCGAAGGTTTTCTGAAATTGGAGCGGAGCTGGCGCAGTGAATGTGGTGGGGGTGTGGCTGTCACCGATGATCACGGTGCCAGACCCCATGATGACCGTATTCCCATGAGAGCCGCTGCTGCCCACAGTTGCGGCGTGCAAGCCGTTGATGATTACGGTGGAGGACAACCCCGAAACTAGGGGGCTTCCACAAGCGCTCGTGTCAGTCTCGCGCGCGGCTGGCAGATTGTCGAACAACACGTTGGGCGAGCCGATGGCAATGGGGTTGATGCCATGACTTGGCAGAGGACAGGAGGTGGGGTCAGTTTGGCGAGCCGCCGGTTTTCCGCTCATGGTGACGCTCCTTGGATACGCAGAAGGCGGATACTACCTTCGCCTTATCGTGGAAACCCAGCGCGATATGCAGAACTGAGGGGGAGGTCACTATTTTTGGTGTGGGAGTGAATACAACGGGTTGATACCAATTTTGATACCAGTCGGTGCGTTTTGCTGAGTTTCTGTGAGTACGAAAGTGGCTGGGAGCCCCGGATTTCCTGCTCAGGTGCGCACGCCTGAACTCGCTCACTATCGCATGGTGATGTTGGCGGTGGAGATCACGAATCTTGGTCCAGTTAAGCGGGCGCATGGGCGCGAAAGGGGCGCGATTGTAGCGGTTTACGGCCATAAAGGGCAGGGCGGGGACAAGCGGGGAATTGCAGTGCAACGATTTGCTGCTGGGCAGTATCCCTCGCCTCACGAGGGAATACCTAAATGCCGAGCGTGTTGCCAGTCAGCCGAGGGTTCAATGTGCGGCGCTTACTTCATTGAATTTGATGACACGCTCATAGTTATCCAGGCCATTGAGCACCAGTTTGACCGAAGGAATGGTGCTCAGATCATTGCGTGTTTGCTTGAAGATTAAGGTGACCTTGGTGTTGAGGTTGCGGACCAACTCGATAGAGCCGTATTTCAGTTCTTCGTTGCCGACCAAGGTTTTGTCCAGGCGCAGGTTGTTGCCATCGGGCTCGAAAACTGCACTTGAGCTGCGTACTTGAACCTCACGGTCCTTGTTGGTGCTATTGAACTCCAATACACAGGATGGGGTTTGCGCAATAAAGTTGCAGTTGACCAAGGTGATGCGCACGTTATCGACCATCTCCATGCGCTTGCCAAAGAGTGTTGGGCTGTCATTTTCAACGACCCGATCCTGTGCCTTGGCAAACTCGAAGGAGGGCTTGGCGTACTCCATTCCGATCACAAAAAAGCCTGCTGAAAGACCTGCCGCCAAAATGAAGTTGACCATCCGGCGCGGGATGGTCGGCAGCCGCCAGGCAAACATCGCAATCATCATGGCCATCATAAAAACGAAGGCCGCGAAGAAAGACAGAAAGTTTTTCCAGTTCACGACACCCAGCCCGAAAATTGTCGGGTCCGGGAAGACATAGGTCACGATTGCCCAGCAAATGCCTATCACGCTTGATAACGCACCTGTCATCCAGGCCAGTAATTTTGCAGGGGTGCTTTTAGCAGTGGCTTCCATATTCACTTTTTAGTTTCCAGTTGGTTGGGGTGTTGGCGTTAAACGGGCGTCTTCTGCGCCCTGATGGGTTGCATTTCTTGTTGGGGTAAAGGGGTTATGCGCTTTTTCTACCGCGCTTGGCCTTGGGCGCGGCGGCGCGTTGGGCTTTGATGCGTTCCAGCAGCACGCTGGCCGGTTCGTCGTTGGGGTCTTGCGACACCAGTTCGCCACGGAATGCCTTGGCCAGGATGCTTTGGGTCAGGTGGTCGATACGGCTTTTGGCCGAGGCGACTTTGGCTTCGAGTTGGTCGGCGAAGGCGAAAAGTTGTTCGACGCGGCGGACGATCTCGGTTTGTTCAGTAAGGTCGGGGTAAGTTACAACAATCTCTTTGAGGTCTTGCCCGGAAATCCCCTTTTGTCCTGACGTTGATTTCACAAGGTCCATAACCAGCTGGCGCGTGGAAAGCTCCGAGAAAAATATTTCTAAGTAATCTGGAAGCACAATGTCCGTATTGCAGCGCACACGAATTAGTTTGTCTGGATACACAAGAGTGGCATGTGATAACTGCCTAAGTAGGCCGCAAACCCCGACCAGTTCAAGACTTCCGTTGTAGCGCGTGAATAGAAGGTCACCGTCTTTCAGTGAGTAACGTTCCTTGTCGGCTTCACCGCATTCAAGGAAGCGAATATCAGTCTGGTCTACTGAACCGGCCCGAACAGAGCTGATACGGAGGATCGGCAGACCTTTTCCATCCTCATTTGGCTTAGCGGAAAGTCCATTCCGCATTTCCGTAATCAACTCTCCAAGCGGTGCCTTGCTGGCTTGGCTTACAGCGGTAGAGTGATCCCCCCATCCCTCCGTCAACCGCCCGGAAACCGCTGCGGCGAGGACGGATTGGCGGAAGCGTTTGAGCAGGGCGGGGATGGCGTCGATGCGGGCTTTAAGAGCGTCGACCTGGGCCAGCAGTTCATCGAGTTTTTCGGCGATGCGGGTTTGTTCGGCGAGTGGCGGCAGCGGGATTTCATGTTCGCGAATATCTGCTGACTTGACCGCTGGATAGAGCGCCCCCTGAACCTTTTCGCACATTGCATCGACAAAGCGAGCCGATTTCACAGCAGAAAAAATCCAGCGCGGTTCTACTTCAATGGGTTTCAATACGTCGAAGCCAGTCGAAGCGATGCAGTCGTTGTATTGCTTGCCAATTAATGCAACAGCATTCAAGTTGGGTCGTGTCATTGAAACAATGACATCGCCGCTTTCAACAAGCTTTCGTGCTCGGCTTGGCGCGTCCGCTCCAAGTAAACGCTGCGGTGCCGACACAATTTTTAAATCACGGTCAACGCTGGCGATATCGATGTAGGTGAACATCTCGTCGGCATGGGGCACGCGTTGCTCTGGTTGTTTGCAAAGATCACTTAAGGCCGCAAGTGCCCATCCACTCGGCAACCCACTCATCCCCGCTCCCCTTCTTGCAGCTTGTCGCTTACAGCTGGCGGCTGCTCAAATCCCATCACCTCTGCCATCAACTGTTTCTGCGCCGCCACCTCATCCCCCGCGCCCAGCGCCTTCATCAATTCTTCCAACTCATGCAGGGCTTCGGTCAACTCGGCCATAGCCTCACCGGCCAGCACTTCCGGGGCGGGCAGGTCGGCGGCGTCCAGGCTGTCGGCATCCTTGAGCCAGCTGATATCCAGCGAATCGCCACGTTCACGGATGAAGTCGCGGGTAAACACGCGAAAGCGGCTGAGTTCGCCGATGCCTTCGACATTCTCGGCGCGGGGGCTATTGCCGTTGGGATCATCCCCGTAGGCCTCCTCAAAGGGTTTGAGGTGCGCAACGCCAAAGGGCGTGCGTTTGCCGAAGCTGGGCATATTGCTGCGCAGGTCGTAGACCCATATGCGCTGGGTACAGCCTTGTTCCTGGCGCGGGTTGTCGGTAGTGCCTTTCTGGAAGAACAGCACGTTGGTCTTGACGCCCTGCGCATAAAAAATGCCGGTGGGTAGGCGCAGGATGGTGTGCAGGTTGCATTTGTCCAGCAGGTCGCGGCGTACTTCGGTGCCGACGCCGGCCTCGAACAGTACGTTGTCGGGCAGCACCACGGCGGCGCGGCCGCCGGGTTTCAGGCCGCGGTAGATATGCTGGAGAAAGGCCAGCTGCTTGTTGCTGGTTTTGTAGGTGAGGTCGTCACGGGTCGGGCCGCCGCCGCCTTTGGCGGTGCCGAACGGCGGGTTGGACAGGATCACGTCGACCCTAGGCAGGTTGGCGCCGGTTTGGCCGAGGGCGTTGCCCAGGTGCACCACGCCTTCTTCGTCGCCTTCCATGCCGTGCAGCAGGGTGTTCATCAGGGCCAGGCGGCGGGTGCCTGGCACCAGTTCGATGCCGACAAAGGCGCGGTTACGCTGGAAGGCCTGGGCCTTGGCGTCGAGGTCGTAGTGATCATCGGTCTGGCGTTTGATATAGGCGTCGGCGGCGATCAGGAAGCCGGCGGTGCCGGCGGCCGGATCCTGGATGGTTTCACCGGGCTGCGGCTTGATGCAGTTGATGATGCTGTCGATCAGCGGGCGAGGGGTGAAGTACTGGCCGGCCCCGGATTTGGTTTCACTGGCGTTCTTTTCCAGCAAGCCTTCGTACAGATCGCCGAGACCATCCTGGCGGGCGCTGAACCAGTCGATGCCGTCCAGGCTCTTGATCAACTGCTCCAGGTGGCGCGGCTCTTTCAGGCGGGTCTGGGCGTCGGCGTAAATGGCGGCGATCAGCGGGTCGCTGTTCTTGCCCAGGTCCAGCAGCATCTGCCGGTAGTGGTCGAGCAGGTTGAGGCCGGATTTACCCGCCAGGTCCGGCCAGCGCGCACCGGCCGGCAGCTTGTGGGCGAAGCTGGCGTTGTTCTGTACCTGCTCGAATTCCATTTTGATAAACAGCAGTAGCACCAGCTCGGTGACGTAGTCGCTGTAGTTGATGCCGTCGTCGCGCAGCACGTCGCAGAGGTTCCAGAGCTTCTGGACGATGTCGGAGTTGGTCATGGGTTACTCGTTGGTTAAGGCGGGCTGATTGAGCAGGGCGCGGCGTAGTTGAGAAATGGGCCGGTTGTGCGTGCTGGCCAACAGCTCGCGGGTGAACAGGGCGGCGTAAGCAGCGGCCTCGGTGTGCTTGGCCGCTAACCTGGGGTGCAGGCGTTGTTTGAGTTGCTGGCTGGTTTCGTGAGGTTGGACGGCTTCACCCAGGGCATCGAGTAACGCGCCTTCCAGGCTCTGTGGTGCCCACAGGATAATTGCATAGCCAGCTTGCTCGGCCCGTTTGCGCTCCTGAGGTGTAGGCGGCAGGTCGGCGTCGAGCAGCAGTAGGCGACGATCATAGCCACTGTCGCGGAAACTGCGGATGGCATTGGTAATGATATTGCCGGCCGAGCCGCCGTCGCCTGATTCGACTTTAACGCTCTGGCCACTGCCGCGTGGGCAGAACAGCTGTTTCATGTGGCTGATAAAGGCACGGTCGTCGGCTCCTTCACCCACCACCAGCAGGGTGCTGTGGAGCAGGGCGCGCTGACGCTTGCGTGGGTGACTCATAGATCGGGCACCGCGCCCAGTGCGCCGGCCATGTACTTGGCGTAGAGGTTGTCATCGGCACGCAGACCGACGACTTCATCCAGGCGCCAGGCCGTTGAACATTGGTCTTGTTTCTCGCACAGGTACACCTGATGTTTTTGCAGGCGGTTGAGCACTTCCGGGGTGTGGCAGGTGAAGATCAATTGCGCCTGGTGTGGATTGCTGTGCTCGAAGCGGAACCAGTCGAGAATCCTGGGCATCAGGTGTGGGTGCAGGTCGTTGTCGATTTCGTCGATGACCGCCATGCCGCCTTGCTCCAGGGTGGCCAGCAAGCGCTCAAGCAGGACGAAGGCCGACTGGGTGCCACTGGACTCCTCGAAGAGGCTCAGTTCAAAGACTTTGCCATCTTGGCTCTGGTGCAAGCCAAAGGGCATGTACATCGTACTGTCCTTGCCATCTGCAGTTGGCACTTCCAGTGGCCGAATGACTACGTCGGACAAGCCCAGATCAAACTCGCGCATGGCTTCAACCATACGCGACTTGATCGCCGGTGATTCCTCGTAGAGCTCGGCCGCACTGACCAGCGCGCCGCGTTGGAAGTGATGACGGCCATGGCTGGCGACATTGCTGATAATGCGCCGGAAGAACTCAATAAAAGGGCGGGCTTCCTTGATGTCGTAGCTGTGCGCCGCCGCCAATAGCGAACAGTTGGCGCGCAGGCTTTGTGCTTGAGCCTTGGGAAAGGGGAAGCCTTTATGTTTGAAAGTGAAGCCCTCGGCGCTGCGCTCACGGCGGAACAGGTAGCTGAACTGGGTGCTGGTGCGGTTGAGCAGCACCTCGCTGACAACGTTGCCGGCATTGAGCACCAATTGATAGCGGTGTTCGATGCCTTGCAGATAGAAGTCGATCTCAAGGTGGGTGTCTTGCCCCGCGTGCAGGCGGTGGGGCTGATATTCGATGTTCTGGTCGGGGTCGCCTTGCAGAAAAGAGTCGCAGATAAACCAGCTGAGGAAGGCCAGGGGCTTGATCAGCTGGGTTTTCCCCGAACCGTTGGCGCCTACCACGGCGATGACCTTGTTCAGGCGGGTTTCGGGCAGGTTGATATCGAAACCGGACGGCGTGGGTTTTTTGCCTACGGAAAAATCGAGCCGAGTTTCCTCCGCGAAACTGTAGAAATTGGAGAAGCGCAAAGAGCTGATCATATTTTCACTGTTCAAACAAAATTTTGTAGATTCTTGCGCTTTAGTGTTGGCTTAGCAAGCTTGAATTGCTGGTGCGGCTCTCTGTTGGCTTAGCTGGGAGATGCAGCTCGATAAAGCTCTGTAGGGCTTCACTCTTTGTGGCGGCCTTGGTTAGCAACTGTCCTCTGTCCTCTGTCCTAGGACTGAGGACGGTTTAAGCGCTCATGTATAGCGGCTGTCAAGCATGCTCAGCCCACTGCCGGCCACAGGTTGTCATTCAAGGCTTCCAATACCTTGTCCAGATTGCCGCCTAGGTTGCGGTCCAGGGCTTTGAGGCCGCCATCGTTACGGAAGGCATCGTTGACCTGCTGCGGGTCGATGACCACTTCATGCACCAGTTGCTTGGCCAGGCGCTCCAGCCATTTGCGTTGCACGGGCGTCCAGGGCAGCAGGACGTAGATGGTCTGCATGGCCTTGGCCACGCGCTGATCGAAGGGCAGCAGGGCTTCGCCGATGGCGGCTTGGCGTATGTAGCCGATGATGCTGGCGGCGATCTCCTGGTTGGTCTGGTTGCGCCAGGCGCTTTTCAGGCTGGCTTCGCTGAAGCCGTGCTGATCGAGCAGCAGGCGTACTTCGCGCAGCTGCTCGCGGGTCAGATCCTTGGGGCGGTTGACCACCACGCCCAGGGCGGCGGACTGGTTGAGTTGCTTGTGGATGAACTCGTGGAAGCTTTCCAGGTAGTCGGCGGGTTTCTGGTTATTGCCGTAATCCTGCCGGCGCTCTTCTAGCTTGTCTGCGTGGGTCGAGATAACCGGGTAATTCTCAGAGCCGAGCAGGGCGCTGACTGCAGCCAGTTGGTTTATCAACTGACTGTGCTGGCGGACGAAGTTAGCGGCTTGCTGTGGGCCAAGCTCATGCAGGTGTTTGTGCAGTTTGGCTGGCTCAACGCCCCAGGCATCCTGCAGTTCATCGAGCTTCTGCTTGAGGCTGGGTTTGCTCTCGGCCTTGTGCTGGGCCTTGCGCAGGATGCGCATGACGCGCTGGCTCAGTTGGTCGAGTACGTCATGGGCGTGGCTGCTGTCATCCTGGCTGCCGGGCGCATCGTGGCTGGCTCCGCTGGTGAGTTCGCTGACCAATTGCTCCAGGGAGATATCGGGGTTCTTCACCAAGGGCTTCATGGTGTCGACCGCCTCCAGGCTGGCGTAGAGATCGACGGGGTCGTAGATGCGGAATACAGTTTTGCCGATTTCGTCGCAGCAGCGGGTGGCGCGGCCTTTCATCTGCTCGTAGAGGATGCGCGAGCGCACCCGGCGCATGAATACCAGGTTGCAGATTTTCGGCACGTCGATGCCGGTGGTGAGCAGGTCGACGGTGATGGCGATATTGGGGTTGGGCTCGTTCTTGTAGCGGCGAATCAGCTGCTCAACCTTGTCGCTTTGCCCGGTGATGATGCGCACGGCCGTTTCGTTGTATTGCTCGCCGTAGGCCTCTTTGAAGGCTGCGTCGAGCAGGTTCTTGACCCGCTCGGCATGGGCCTGGTTGACGCAGAAGATCATGGTCTTCTCTTCGCCAAACGGGTCCAGCTCCTTGGCCAGCTCGTCGCAGATCACTTTGTCGAAAGCCGGGGTGATGACGCGGCGGTTGAACGACTCGATGTTGAAGGTGAGCTCGTCTTCCAGTTCGGCTACGTCGATCTCACCGGTATGGGTATTGATGACGCTGACCGACTCGCCTTTCTCAAAACGGATACCGTGCTGGCTGAGCTGGGTTTCGTAGCGGATCGGTGGTTCGTGATCCACCAGCCAATCATCGGCCACGGCTTCGCGGTAGCTGTAGATGTACACCGGCTTACCGAAAATTTCGCTGGTGTGCTTGGCCGGGGTGGCGGTGAGGCCGATACGGCAGGCATCGAAGTGATCGAGCACGCGACGGTATTGCGAGAGGTACTGGCTGTGATCTCGCACAGCCAACTCGCCTTCGGTCATTTCTTGGTCAAGGGTGTAACCGCGGTGGGCTTCGTCGACGATGATGCAGTCGAACTCGCCCACGGGCGGCGGGTTATCCGAGCGGAAGATGCGGCTGACCATGGCTTGTACGGTGGCGACTTGAATGCGGGTTTCCGCCTCGGTAGCCATGTCGCCTAGTTCTTTGATGTCGTAGATCTGTGCCAGTGTGTGGTTCTGCTCAAGCGTGGTGTCGTTGAACGCATCGATGGCTTGCTGGCCGAGGGCGCTGCGGTCGACCAGAAACAGGATGCGCTTGAAGCGTTCGGCCTTCAGAAAACGATACATTAGGCCAATGATGGTGCGGGTCTTGCCGGTGCCGGTAGCCATGGCCAGCAGGCAGTCGCGCTGGTTGTTGGCCAGGGCTTGTTCCACGGCCTGGATGGCTTTCTCCTGGTAGTCGCGCAGCTTGAGGTAGGTGAAACCCTCTGCTTTGAGCTTGGCCTCGGCGTCTACCTGGCTGCGCTTGAGCAGGTCGAGCAGATCATTCGGGGTGTGGAAATCCTGCAGTGCGCGGCGCGTATTGGCCGGGCTGCGCAGGTCACGAAACCAGGTGCCGGATTGTTCTGCGAGCTGCTTGATAAAGGGCCGGCCGTTGCAGGCGAAGGCAAAGGGCACGTGGAAGTGACCGTCCTGGCCATCACTCCAGGGCTGCTCCTGACCGGCCATCAACCAGGGTTGCTGGTGCTCGGCACTGAGGTTGAGCTCGCGGGCATAGCGCTCGGCCTGGGGGATACGGTCGGCGATGTTGATGCGCTTACGTTTGGCTTCGACGATGGCGATAGGCGTGAGACCAGCGAACAGCACGTAGTCGGCGCAAGCCTTGGGGCTGCTGGTGGGCCACTCGGCGATGGCCTTGTTCTTACCTTTCTCCGGGCGGGCACCTTTGCTGTAGGTGAGGTCGAGGGAGTCCGCCTGCCAACCGGCGTCGATCAACTGCTGGTCGATCAGGATGCGGGTGAGGTCTTCGCTAAGATCGAAGCCGCTGGTGGCCCGCATGGTGCAGTGCATGACCTGTTGCGTCGCCTGTGGCTGGGTCAATAGCTGGAGTTGCAGGGCTTTGATGCGTTGTTCGTGCTCGCTGCGCAACCGCTTCAGCGCTGCTTCGTGTTCGGCGGCCAGTTGTTTGTGAGTGCGTGATTCGACATCCATCTGCTCGGCGAGCACGGCGTATTCCTCGGCCTCACGCTTGTGCAGCTCTGCCAGCTGTTGGTTGCTTTCCAACTGCTGACTGGATTCGCAGAGCTGCGTCTTGAGCTGGTCGATCTGGCTTTGCAGCTCCCGTAGTGGGGTGCTCGGGTCGCTGGGGATGGCGAAGGGGCCGGGTTTGAAACTGCTGCCGCTCTTGCCGAAGGCCCGGTGATACCAGGCGCAGAGGTCGCGCGCGATTTTGAGCCCGTCCAATGCCTCGCGGTGCTGGGTGTGGAACTCATGGGTGGCCTTGTTGCCCTCGATACGCAGGGTACGGAACAGGTGACGAATGTTTTGATCCAGCTGGATTTCGCGGCCGAGCTTGTAGAGCAGATCGGACTGGGTGGTGCTGGCGTCGAACTCAATACCGGCGCGACTGGCTAGGTCCTGAGCCAGGGCTTCGCCGAGCTGGCGCAACTTGATCAGGGTGGTGTTGGGATCGCTGGCGAATACCTGCTCGGCTGTACTGGCTAACTTCAGGAAGACGGGGTCGTGCTCCTGGAGGAAGGCGAAGTTACTGCTGGCTGCCATAGTCGATCCTTTGCACGCTTATCCTTTTACTGCGCCAGTTTGCTACCTGCTGCGCAGAACTTTGCGCAGCTTACTCAAGGTGGGTCGGTTTTGGCCATGACCGGGTTAAAGCTCAGCCAATCAGTAGCCCGAGCTTTAAACGTTTGGGCAGTTTACTCACCACCAGTTGGTGCGAGCGGGTCAGCCGCTCTTTGAGTTCGGCCTCGCTCAGCGGGTAGGGCGCGGCCATGCTGACCCAGCGCGCGCGGGCTAGATAAGGCGCAGGGCGGATGCCCGGGCGGTCGCAAAACCCGAGGAATAGTTCGTCGTCGACCTTGAAGGCCAGATCGTTGTGGGTGCTCAGGTGGAAGAGGGCGAACATTTTCTTTTCGGCCACTGAAAACACCCGCACTCCGCCCCATTTGATGTCTTCGCGGGCGCCCGGCAGGCTCAGGCAGAAAGCGGCGACTTGATCGGCGGTCATGGCATCCCTCATTCGCGGTAGAAAACCTGGACCAGATGATAACCAAACTGGCTTTTCACCGGGCCGTGCACTTCGCGCACCGGTTTCTTGAAAATCACCTGGTCGATGGCTCGCACCATTTGCCCCGGGCGCACTTCGCCCAGATCCCCGCCTTTTTTGCCTGAGGGGCAGGTGGAGTATTTGCGTGCCAGCACATCGAAGGCTTCGCCGGCGGCGATGCGCTTTTTCAGGGCGGTG
This sequence comes from uncultured Pseudomonas sp., assembly GCF_946885885.1. The sequence goes on along the minus strand of NZ_CAMPHN010000033.1, from coordinate 4,694 downwards.
GCCTCCGCTTCGGTCTTGACCAGGATGTGGCGGGCCATTGCCTTTGCCATGACGGGTTCCTCAATTTCTTCGAGCCGTTATTGTGCCAGCAATCGCTACGCCAGCAGAATGGCGCCAGTGTTTTGCCGGTCTCAATAAAGGGTAATACGGCCGATCTTGGCCTAACGTAATAATTCCACCACGACGGATCTACTCGCCATGGAACTCTCCGCAATGCTGAAAATCCTGTCCAGTCAGGATGGTTCGGATCTTTACCTGTCCACCGGTGCGCCACCCTGCGCCAAGTTCAACGGCGTGCTCAAGGCTTTGAGCGCCGAGCCGTTGAAGGCCGGTGAGGTCGCCGCTATCGCTGACTCGGTGATGGATAGCGCCCAGCGCGAAGAGTTCGAGCGCGAGCTGGAGATGAACCTGGCGATTTCGCTGCCCAGCGTCGGGCGTTTTCGTATCAATATTTTCAAACAACGCAACGAAGTCTCGATAGTTGCGCGCAACATCAAAATGGACATTCCTAAATTCGAGGATTTGAAGCTTCCCGAAGTGCTGCTCAAAACCATCATGGAGAAACGCGGTCTGGTGCTGTTCGTCGGTGGCACCGGCTCGGGCAAGTCAACTTCGTTGGCAGCGCTGATCGACTACCGCAACCGCAACAGCGGCGGCCATATCATCACCATCGAAGACCCGGTGGAGTATGTGCACAAGCACAAGAAGTCGATCATCAACCAGCGCGAAGTGGGGGTGGATACCCGCAGTTTTCACGCCGCCCTGAAAAATACCCTGCGCCAGGCGCCGGACGTGATCCTGATCGGCGAGATCCGCGACCGTGAAACCATGGAGCATGCCCTGGCGTTCGCCGACACCGGTCACCTGGCGATTTCCACCTTGCACGCCAACAACGCCAACCAGGCGTTGGACCGCATCATCAATTTCTTCCCCGAAGAACGTCGCCCGCAACTGCTCAACGACCTGGGCAACAACCTCAAGGCGTTCGTCTCCCAGCGCCTGGTGAAAACCATCGATGGCAAACGCCGCGCCGCGGTGGAGGTGCTGCTGGGCACGCCGACCATTCGCGATCTGATCAAGCGCAGCGATTTCGGCGATATCAAGGAAATCATGGAGAAGTCGAAGAACCTCGGCATGCAGACCTTCGACCTGGCGCTGATCGATCTGGTGAACGAGGGCGTCATCGACGAAGAGGAGGCGGTGAAGAACGCCGACTCGGCGAACAACGTGCGGCTCAAACTCAAGCTGCACCGCGAGGATTCATCCGCGCCCAGCGCCGCGTCTGGCTCGGCGACCGCAACTCCAGCCCCGGCCAAGGCTCCGGTTGGCGGCAGTTTCGGCCTGGAGCTTACGCTCGAAGACCTCGAAGAAGACGCGCCACCTGAAGAGGATCCGGGCCGCACAAGCTTTTAAGCAGTTGGCGGTTTGGCTGTATAGCCCGGCCAACTAGCCGGCCGGGCGCTCGCCGATATATTCGAAGAAGCGAAACAGATAGCCATCGGGGTCGCTGACGAAGAACTCGCGCTGGCCGTGTTCGATCGCATCGACCCGATACCAGGCTTCGCTGACCGGCGCATGCAAGTCGATATTCGCCGCTTGCAACCGCTCGAGCAAGCCGGCGATGGCCTCGACCTCCACTTGAAAATGCAGGCCTTTGCCGCGCGGCGATGCATCGAGTTCATGGGGCGGCGCCTGTAGCAGCATCACTTGCGCGCCTGCCAGGTCGAAATAACCGAAGTTGTCCTCGGTGCGCTCGAAACGCAGCCTGAAGCCGAACAGGTCCCGATAGAAATCCTTCGAATGGCGATAGTCCGCTACCAGCAGCTCAGGGACCAATTTGTTCCATTCCATGGGGTGTTTTCCTTGATGAGCGTTTTGCCGTAAGTCGCCGGCGCTACAGCACCGGCTCGCAGCGTACCCGGGTCTTCACCGAGTTGGCGATAAAGCATTCCTCATGGGCCAGATGGTGCAGGGCGTGCAGCTGTTCGTTATCGGGCAGGCGCGCGCCGCTGAAGCTGACCTGCGGACGCAATAGCACTTCGGTCATGGCCATGCGGCCTTCTTCGTTTTTCGCCATCACGCCGCTGGCCTGGTCGAGGTAGCGGTCGACCTGAAAGCCCTGCTTGGCCGCCAGCGACAGAAACCACAGCATATGGCAGCTCGACAGCGAGGCGACAAAGGCTTCCTCCGGGTCGACGGCGCGGGCATCCGACCAGGGCAGCGGCACCACATGGGGCGAGGAGGAGGCGGCGACCTCCAGCCCGCCGTCGAAGCGCCAGCAATGGGCGCGGCTGTAGCGGTTATCGAGAAAGTCCTGCTCGTCGCGCAACCAGAGAATTTCAGCAGAGTAGCGGGCCATGGCGGTCTCCATTCCGGGAGACTGCTTTGTAAGCCATTGCGCGGAATTCGGCCAGATCGGCGGGTGAACGAGACGAGAAGTATTTGGGGAATTAGTTCTAGAAAATAATTCTAGAAAAATATTCTGTATTTCGTATACTGACCCGGCGCGCATCCCCCACGTCTTTTGCCCTTACAGGACTATCCGATGAGCCAGACCCTTCAGCTTTTCCAAACCGTTGGCGCCGCCCAATTCAGCGCCATGGTTCAACAAATGGCGCCTTACTTCGCCAGCATCGATCCACTGTTCGTCGAACTGCGCGCGGGCTATGCCGAGGTCACCTTCGCCAAGCGCCGCGAGGTGCTCAACCATATCGGCACCGTGCATGCGATCGCCCTGTGCAACGCCGCTGAACTGGCCGCCGGCACCATGACCGAAGCGTCCATTGCCAAGGGTTGCCGCTGGATTCCCAAGGGCATGACGGTGGAATACCTGGCCAAGGCCGATGGCGATATCCGCGTGGTGGCCGACGGCAGCGCGCTGGATTGGAACAGCCAGGGTGAGTTGAAGGTGCCGGTGATGGCCTACGTCGGCGACAAGCCGGTGTTCCGCGCTGAGATCAATATGTATGTCAGCCAGGCAGTGAAGGCCGAGGAGTGATGGTTATGGCACTGCTGAAGAAGGCTTGTGGCGATAAGCCGGCAAGCGGCAACCCATGGACGGGGGCCTGGTTATTGAGTCTGATACTGGCCAGCAGTCTGGGGCTGGAAAAGGCAGCGGCCCAGGACCAGGCGGCGGAGCAGATCGAGCGTGGGCGTTACCTGGTCAGAACCAGCGGTTGTAACGATTGCCACACTGCCGGCTATCCGGAGTCGGCAGGGCAGGTCGACGAGCAGCAGTGGCTGACTGGCAACGATCTCGGTTGGCGCGGGCCATGGGGCACGACCTATGCCTCCAACCTTCGTCAGGTGGTGCAGTCGGTAAGCGAGGAACAGTGGCTCAGCCATGCGCGCAGCGCCTGGCGCCCGCCGATGCCCTGGTTCAATTTGCGCGCCATGAATGATGCCGATTTACGGGCGATCTATCGCTATATCGAGCATCTCGGCGTCGCGGGGCGAGCGGTACCAGCGTATGTGCCGCCGGGGCAGGAGCCGTTGGGCGCCTACGTGCAGTTCCCGTCGGCACCTTGAACCGGCGCACCGTGGCGCCGCTGGCGGCCGTTCAATAGATCGCTCGCCCGCGCGCGCAATTGGCCGCAACCGCCGTCGATATCCTGGCCGGCGGAGTTGCGCACCTTGGTCAGCAGGCCGCGGCTGTGCAGGTAACGGACGATCTGCACGATGCGGTCGCCGTCCGGCCGCGCGTACTCGTCGGCCTCCAAGCTGTTGTAGGGGATCAGGTTGAGCAGCGCGTACTTGCCCTTGAGCAGGCGCAGGATGCCGTCCATTTCTTCCTGGCTGTCGTTGATGCCTTTGAGCAGCGTCCACTGGTACTGGATCGGGTAGTCGATCTGTCGCGCGTAGATTTCGCCCAGTTCGACCAGCTCCTCGGGATCGATGCGCGGCGCGCGCGGCAGCAACTGCTGGCGCAATTCGGCATCGGTGGTGTGCAGCGAAAGGGCCAGGGCCGGTTTGACCCGCTGCTGTGGCAGACGCTCGAACACCCGCGGGTCGCCGACCGTGGAGAACACCAGGTTGCGCTGGCCGATGCCGCCGTCGGTGCCGAGCAGGTTGATCGCCTCCAGCACGTTGTCGAGGTTGTGCGCCGGTTCGCCCATGCCCATGAACACCACTTTCTTCACCGGCCGAAAGCGTCGGGCCAACACCACCTGGGCGATGATTTCGGCAGTGCTCAACTGGCGCAGCAGGCCGCTTTTACCGGTCATGCAGAACACGCAGCCCACCGCGCAGCCGACCTGGCTGGAGACGCACAAACCGTCGCGCGGTAACAGCACGCTTTCCACCATCTGCTTGTCGGCCAACTCCACCAGCAAACGCGCCGAACCGTCCGCCGCCGGGTGTTCGGAGGCCAGGCGGGCAATCGCGTAGAGCTCTTCGGTCAGTTGCGGCAAGGCATTGCGCACGGCCAGCGGCAGGAAATTTTCGGTTTTCTGATTGCGCGTGCCGGTATCCAGCGGCAGGCCGCGCAGCCAGAAACGGCTGATCCGCCCGATATGCACGGGTTTGGCGCCGAGGTCGGCGAGGCGTTGGTGGAAATCTTCGATACGCATGGGGCGCGCATGCTATCACTGGGCGTGGCCGGGGCGTAGAGCGGTAGATGGCAAAGTGGTTTCCTCCGCTCGGCTTAGCAGGCCGTTGAAAAACTACCTACGTTGGCAATACTGCGTTAAAAACAG
>NZ_CAMPHN010000032.1 GCF_946885885.1 uncultured Pseudomonas sp. | reverse complement strand
TGGATTCGTCGTAGCGCCCGGCGCGGGCCAGTTGCACGGCGGCGGCGCGTTGCGCATCGATCTGCTCGGGGGCGTTCTTCGCCCATAGCAGCGCGGTAGTCAGTGCGGCCTGTTCGGCGCCGAGGTATTCGGCGATGCGAAAACCGCGCTCGGCCACGCCGGCGTCCTGCGTCGCTTCGGCTTGCTCGACGTAATTGTCCAGGGCGATATCGAAGCGATTGCGCTGGCCCGCGAGTTCGGCGGTCAGCAGCGAAAACAGGGTTTCCTTGCTGAACGAGGCATAGGACGTCGGTTCCGGGGTCTGCGCGACAGCGGAAGGCTCTTCGACCGGTGGCGTACCGTCCTCGGGGGCGGGGGCAAAGGTTTGACAGCCACCCAGGAAAACAGCGGCGGTCAGCAACGCAAAGGATCTATTCATAGGGAGGTATGTGGCCAACTTGCGGTCGGGTCATCATGACACAAGCCGTTGGGCAAGCCCATGGGCATGGCGCGATAGCGCATTACAGTAAATTCATCGTTAGATCGCGCATGGCGGCTATGGCGGTATCGGATCGGTGCCAGGGCGCTCGTTCACGAGACAACCATTTGGGACAATAGTCGGCGGTGGTTGTTCTCCCCTTGGCGAAGTAGGACAATTGCGCGCCTCCATCAGTTCAGCGAAGCGCATGGCCTTTCTCGCCCTTGGTATCAATCATAAAACCGCTTCGGTGGATGTCCGCGAGCGCGTGGCATTTACCCCCGAGCAGTTGGTTGAGGCGTTGCAGCAGCTATGCCTGCGCACCAGTACCCGCGAAGCGGCGATTCTCTCGACCTGTAACCGCAGTGAGCTGTACCTGGAGCAGGACAGCCTGACCGCCGAAGCGGTGCTCGCCTGGCTGGCCGATTATCACGGCTTGAACCTCGACGAGCTGCGCGCCTGTGCCTATATCCACGAAGACGATGCCGCCGTGCGCCATATGATGCGCGTGGCCTCGGGCCTGGATTCGATGGTGCTGGGCGAGCCACAGATCCTCGGGCAGATGAAATCCGCCTACGCCGTGGCTCGCGAGGCCGGCACCCTGGGACCGTTGCTCGGGCGGTTGTTCCAGGCCACTTTCGGCACCGCGAAAACCGTGCGCACCGATACCGCGATCGGCGAGAACCCGGTCTCGGTGGCCTTTGCCGCCGTGAGCCTGGCCAAGCAGATTTTCAGCAACCTGCACCGCAGCCAGGCGCTGCTGATCGGCGCGGGCGAGACCATCAGTCTGGTGGCGCGCCATCTGCACGATCAGGGCATCAAGCGCATCGTCGTGGCCAACCGCACTCTGGAGCGGGCCAGCAACCTGGCCGAACAGTTCGGGGCCCATGCGGTGCTGCTCTCGGAAATTCCCGACGAATTGATCAACAGCGACATCGTTATCAGCTCCACCGCCAGCCAGTTGCCGATTCTCGGTAAGGGCGCGGTCGAGCGGGCGCTGAAGAAGCGCAAGCACAAGCCGATCTTCATGGTCGACATCGCCGTGCCGCGCGACATCGAGCCTGAAGTCAGCGAGCTGGACGACGTCTATCTGTACACCGTCGACGACCTGCATGAAGTCATCGCGGAAAACATCAAAAGCCGTCAGGGTGCCGCCCAGGCCGCCGAAGAGCTGGTCGCGGTCGGCGCCGAAGATTTCATGGCGCGCCTGCGCGAGCTGGCCGCCGTCGACGTGCTCCGGGCCTATCGCCAACAGGCCGAGCGCTTGCGCGACGAAGAGTTGGCCAAGGCCTTGCGCCTGCTGAGCAACGGCAGCTCGGGCGAGGAAGCGCTGGCGCAACTGGCACGTGGGCTGACCAACAAGTTGCTGCACGCGCCCAGCGTGCAACTGAAAAAATTCTCTGCCGATGGCCGTATTGATGCGCTCGGTGTGGCCCAGGAACTCTTTGCCCTCGACGAGGGCGCGCCGCCTGCTTCTACCCATAGCAGCTCGGTCAATAAATAAAGGTCTGCAATGAAAGCGTCGCTGCTCACAAAACTCGATCTGTTGCAGGATCGTTATGAAGAACTCACCGCGCTGTTGGGCGATGCCGAAGTGATCGGCAACCAGACGCAGTTTCGCGCCTATTCCAAGGAATATGCGGAAATCGAACCGGTAAACCAGGCGTTCTGCGCCTTCCGCAAGGTGCAGGCCGACCTCGAGGGCGCCCAGGCGCTGCTCAAGGACAGCGACCCGGACATGCGCGAAATGGCCGAGGAGGAAGTCGCCGAGGCCAAGCAAAAGTTGGCCGAACTGGAAGATAACCTGCAACGCATGCTGTTGCCGAAGGACCCCAACGACGGACGCAACGTGTTCCTCGAGGTGCGGGCCGGCACCGGCGGCGACGAGGCGGCGATCTTCTCCGGCGATCTGTTCCGCATGTACTCGCGTTATGCCGAGCGGCGCGGCTGGCGCGTCGAGGTGCTCTCGGCCAGCGAAGGCGAGCACGGCGGCTATAAGGAAGTAATCGCCCGGGTCGAGGGCGACAACGTTTACGGCAAACTCAAGTTCGAGTCCGGCGCCCATCGCGTGCAGCGTGTGCCCGAGACCGAATCCCAAGGCCGCATCCACACCTCGGCCTGCACCGTGGCGGTATTGCCCGAGCCGGATGAGCAGATGGCCATCGACATCAATCCGGCCGACCTGCGCGTGGACACCTACCGCAGCTCCGGCGCCGGCGGTCAGCACGTCAACACCACCGATTCGGCGATCCGCATCACCCACATTCCCACCGGCACCGTGGTCGAATGCCAGGAAGAGCGTTCGCAGCACAAGAACCGCGCCAAGGCCATGGCCTGGCTGGCGGCCAAATTGAAAGACCAGCAGGAAGCCGCCGCGCATAAGGAAATTTCCGATTCGCGCAAATTGCTGGTCGGTTCCGGCGACCGCTCCGAGCGCATTCGCACCTACAACTTTCCCCAGGGCCGGGTCACCGATCACCGCATCAACCTGACCCTGTATTCGCTGAACGAAGTGATGGCCGGCGGCGTCGACGCGGTGATCGAACCGCTGCTGGTCGAGTACCAGGCCGACCAGTTGGCGGCGCTGGGCGATTGATCCCCTCGCCCCTTGGGGGAGAGGGGAGCGGTATCGGCCAGCCCCCGGTAATTCCCGTAGGGCGGGTTAGGCGCACAGGTGGAGTTTGCCGATGCAGTGTCATCGGCGCGCCGTAACCCGCCATGCAGTGGCGAGCGTGCCACCGCTGTGCCGGGTTACGCGGCGGCCGAATACACTGGCACTCATTTAGCGGCTGAATGCGCCGCTAACCCAGCCTACGAGAAATGTTGAAGTCATGGCCTCTATCGAATCCCTGCTTAACACCGCCGACCTACCCGACTCGCCCACGCCGCGTCTGGATGCCGAGCTTTTGCTCGCCCAGGCCCTGGGCAAGTCGCGCAGCTACCTGCGCACCTGGTCGGAGCGCGAAGTCGAAGCGGCGCAGCAGGCGCGTTTCGCTGCCGACCTGGAACGGCGCCGGGCCGGCGAGCCGGTGGCCTATATTCTCGGCCAGCAGGGTTTCTGGAGCCTGGAATTGGAAGTGGCGCCGCATACCTTGATTCCGCGTCCGGATACCGAGTTGCTGGTGGAGACCGCGCTGGCGCTGCTGCCGGCCACGCCCGTGACGGTATTGGACCTGGGCACCGGCACGGGCGCCATCGCCCTGGCTTTGGCCAGCGAACGCCCGGCCTGGCGGCTGACCGGGGTGGATCGGGTGCCCGAGGCGGTGGCGCTGGCCGAACGCAATCGGGAGCGGCTCAACCTGAGCAATGCGGCTTTTGTCGCGAGCCATTGGTTCAGTGCCCTGGCCGGCCAACGCTACCGGCTGATCGTCAGCAACCCGCCTTATATCGCGGCCGCCGACCGGCATCTGAACGAGGGCGACGTGCGCTTCGAGCCGAGCAGCGCCCTGGTGGCGGGCGAGGATGGTTTGGACGATATTCGCTTGATCGTCGAACAGGCGCCGGATCATCTCGAAGCGGGTGGCTGGTTGCTGCTGGAGCACGGTTTCGATCAGGCGGTGGCGGTGCGCGAACTGCTGATGGCGCGGGGTTTTACGGCGGTGGAAAGCCGGCGTGACCTGGGCGGTCATGAGCGCATCAGTCTGGGGCGTTTCGATAATGAGTGATGCCATGAACCCGCAGGACATGCTGAGTGACGAGGAACTGCTGCGCTACAGCCGGCAGATCCTCCTGCAACAGATCGATATCGACGGCCAATTGCGCCTGAAGAACAGTCGCGCGCTGATCGTCGGCCTGGGCGGTCTGGGTTCGCCGGTTGCGCTCTATCTGGCGGCCGCCGGCGTGGGCGAGTTGCACCTGGCGGATTTCGATACGGTCGACCTGAGCAACCTGCAGCGGCAGATCGCCCACGACACCCGCAGCATCGGCCTGAGCAAGGTCGACTCGGCCGCGCAGCGCTTGCTGGCGATCAATCCGCAGATCCGCCTGCATAGTCATGCCCAGGGTCTGGACAGCGATTCTTTGGTTGCGGCCGTGGCGGCGGTCGACCTGGTGCTCGACTGCTCGGACAATTTCACCACCCGCGGCGCGGTCAACGCCGCCTGCGTGGCGGCCAAGGTGCCGCTGGTCAGCGGCGCGGCGATCCGCCTGGAAGGGCAGTTGTCGGTGTTCGACCCGCGCCGCGCCGACAGCCCCTGTTATCACTGTTTATACGGCCACGGCAGCGAAGCCGAACTGACCTGCAGCGAGGCCGGTGTGGTCGGGCCGCTGGTGGGCCTGGTCGGCAGTCTGCAAGCCTTGGAAGCGCTGAAGTTGTTGGCGCAATTCGGCGAGCCGCTGGTGGGCCGGCTGCTGCTGATCGATGCTCTGAGCAGCCGTTTCCGTGAACTGCGGGTCAAGCGCGACCCGGCTTGCAGCGTTTGTGGCCAGGTTGAGTAGCGGCGATGAATAGTCATGCGCCGATCGGCGTTTTCGATTCCGGGGTCGGCGGACTCTCGGTATTGCGCGAGATTCGCGCGCTGCTGCCCAACGAATCGCTGCTCTATGTGGCCGACAGCGGCCATGTGCCCTACGGCGAAAAGAGCCCGGAATTTATCCGCGAGCGCTGCCGGCTGATCGCCGCTTTCCTGCTCGAACAAGGCGCCAAGGCCCTGGTGCTGGCCTGCAATACCGCCACAGTCGCGGGTGTGGCCGAGTTGCGCGAGCTGTATCCGCAGTTGCCGGTGGTGGGCATGGAACCAGCGGTCAAGCCAGCGGCGGCGGCGACCCGTAGTGGTGTGGTCGGCGTGCTGGCGACCACGGGGACGCTGAAAAGCGCCAAGTTCGCCGCGCTGCTCGATCGCTTTGCCAGTGACGTGCGGGTCGTCACCCAGCCTTGTCCGGGGCTGGTCGAACGTATCGAGGCTGGCGATCTGGACAGCGCCGAAACTCGCGCGTTGCTACAGGGCTTTGTCGCTCCGCTGCTGACGCAGGGCTGCGACACCTTGATTCTCGGGTGCACCCATTACCCCTTTATCAAACCCTTGCTGCAAACCCTGGTGCCGCCCTCGGTCAGCCTGATCGACACCGGCGCGGCAGTGGCGCGGCAGCTGCAACGGCTGCTCGACGAGCGCGACCTGTTAGCGGCGGGCCCGGCCCGGCCCGCGCGCTATTGGTCGAGCGGCGATCCGGCGCAGATGAGAAATGTATTGACCCTTTTGTTGGGTGATCGGTCAGTTATAGAGTCGTTCTGACAGTACTCAAACTAATGCTGATTTGCGTCATGTCGCTTTGCCAGACGTCGACCATACTGCATGAAGAATCAATACGATTGTCTCGTCAGAGAAGGATAATCCGATGAACAAACTGATGCGTTTGGCTGCCTTCGCGGCCGTTTCCATGACGGCTGTCGGTGCGGCACAAGCCGCCGATATGACCGTTGCCGTTGGTCAATCGGGCGAGTCCACCATGGTCTATCGCCTGGGCGCGCAATTCGATTTCGAGCGTAGCTGGTGGCAGAGCGATGTCGGTCGCCTGACGGGCTACTGGGACGCCGGCTATACCTTCTGGGACGGTGACGAAACCGCCAGCAACCACAGCCTTTCCATCACGCCGGTATTCGTTTACGAATTTGCCGGTGAAAACGTTAAACCTTATATAGAGGCTGGTATCGGTGTAGCGGCATTTGCCGATACCAGACTGGAAGACAACGACCTGGGCTCATCCTTCCAGTTCGAGGATCGCATCGGCTTCGGCGTGCGCTTCGCCGGACAGGAAATCGGCCTGCGCGCCATCCACTATTCCAATGCCGGTCTTAAACAACCCAACGATGGCAGCGAGACCTACACCCTGCATTACCGCATGAGTTTCTAGGGCTTGGGGTTCGAGAAAAACCGGATCGCGATCCGGTTTTTTCTGCCTGTCGTATAGTCCTGAGCATGGTTTGACGGGCGCTGTTGTAAATCCCCGGTTGATCTGCGGGGCTGCAAAATCGTAGGGCGGACATGCCGAAGGCTTGTCCGCCATTGGATAGCCAGCGGTGGACAAAGCTTCGCTATGTCCACCCTACAAAAGCGCGCTTCGTAGCCCAATGAAATCCGGGGGAAATGGCGCAGCCTACAGCGTTTCCCGGATTGCATCCGAGCTACCGAAGCGGTTCCTCGCTCACCATAACGGCGCCATGGGTTAGGCCGGCAGGCTGACCCGCAAGCGCTCCGGTCCAAGGGTTTCGCAGTGGATACGTAGCGGCATAAAGGCTTCGATCACCTGGATATTGCTGTCCAGATGCGCAGTACGCCGCAGCGTGGTGAAGCTGCCGCCGCCGGCCAAGGCCATGGGCAATAACAACTGATCGGCCAGGTGTTCGGCTACTGCGGTCCCGCTACCGAGCCAATCGCGGGCTTGCTCCGCGACCTGGTCGGCAACCTTCTCGGCGCGCAGCCGCGGCTGGCCGAAGGCGGCGAAGACTTCAGTGAGTTGCTCACAACGCACTTCCAGCAGCAACGCATTGCCCGGCCCATGCTCGTGCGGCAGATGAACGAAATGCAGCGCCTGTTCCGGCAGCTTCAAGCGTTTGGCCAAGCGTTCCAGCTCCCTCGCACCGATATGGCCGGGCACGCCGGCCAGCAGGCAATGCGCCTGCTGGTCGAGCACGGCACCGCGCTCCTGCAGATGCAGCGGTTGCAGTTGGCCCGGCTGTACATGCAACTCCAGCTGGCCGCCGCCGGCCGGCGCGAAACCATGGCGCAGCAGGCTCAGTTCCAGCTGCGCGCCCATGCGCCGCAGCAACGGCAACCAGGCGTGCTGAAGAAAATCGCTCGGCGGCGCAGACGGATTATGGGTGCCGCCGCTGATCCGCAAACGGCTGTTATCCGGTACGCGCAGCAAGGCCGGTAGCAGCGTTTGCAACACCAGGGTGCAACTGCCGGCGGTGCCGATGCTGAAGCTGTAATCGCCGGCCTTGATTGCGCCGGGCGTGAAACTCAGTGTCATCGAACCGAGCTGCGCCCCTTCGACCTCAGCGCCACAGACCTCGGCCGCGGCCAGCACCGCGGTCAGGTGCTGACGCAACAAACCCGGCCGGCTGCGCCGGGCGCGAATATTGACGATACGAAACGGCTGCCCGCTGACCATCGACAGGCTTAACGCGCTACGTAATACCTGGCCGCCGCCGATGGCACCGTCCAGTTCGAGGAAATCCTTGTTCATCAGTCTTGTTGCTCCAATAGCCATAATTGCGCGGCCCTATTTCGGCCAGTCCTTAGCCCAGCCGGCTGGCGGTAAGGGTGTGGGAACTGAGCTTGAAAAATCTGCCAGTTCTTGCCATTCCAATTGCTGCTCAGTGGGGTCGCTGCAAACCAGTAGCCGCCCCGAGCGTCCTTGGACCAAGCGGCCCTTCGAGTCGAAGTCGACGAAGTCGGTTGCGCCGAGATCGGTTTCTCCGTGTACGTTGAGCACGCGGAAGTGATCGGTGGTTCTGTAATGCTTGCCGTGTGTCGACGTTCTGACAATGCGTACGGAGCCCTTGCGGCCCAGCTTTTCCAGGGGCGATTGGAATCGCCAGTCATAGCCCTGGAGCTCTTCGGCTGAACACATCAATGGTTGCCAGCCGTCCCGCAGGGCGATCAATGTCGACAGGTTTTGCGGTTGGTACTTGGGCATCGGATAACCCTGTACATCGATACCCGTGGGCGGAAGATCTGGATGAGGACGAGGAGTGGGAAGGCCCAGGGTCACGCTCCTTCGGGCCGTAAACATACCCCCTCCATCCCAGCAGCCGTTTGGCCATAGCGCCAATGCGCTGAAGAACGGCGGTCGGCTTATGGTGGTCCAGGTTTCGCCTACCTTGTCGCGATGGCTCGTAGTCCAATAACTGCCTTTTCTGGCTGAATAGATAAACAGTTCGCCATCTTCAGACAGGTCGCACAGGTCTTCGTAGATTCGGGCTTTGATCCATTGGCCAGATTCCATACGATCATTATTCAGGTGCCAGGTAATCAGCTGCACCCATCTGGAGGGTCCCCGTCGCAGCAAGACGGCGACAGGGGCTTCACGGGCGAACCTTACGCTAAGCCGGCAGGCTGGCAGCGACCGGGTAGTTTCTTTTTGCATCGCTGTTTCCTTACGAATAGCGCAGCACCGTTTCGCACAGATAGCGGTCGAGATCGGCGGTGTCGCCGGCAGCCTTTGCTAGTTCTGGCTGAGTCTCGGCCTCTTGCAGAGCCTGTTCGATAAAAGCGTGGATCGCCGGGCGACGCGGGCCATAAGCCGACTCCACTACCTGGCGCTTGAGCACCAACAGTGTGTCGATTTCAGCCAGCAGTGCGGGGTCGCTGACGGTGGCGTCGAGCAGAGCGGCGAAGGTCATCGGCGGCCGGCCCTGGCCTTGGTCGATCCAGCGCACGGCCAGTAGCGGACGTAGCACATAGAGGTACTTCTTGAAGCGCACCTGCTCGTCTTGCAGATAGCCGCGAAAGTTCTTCTTGGCCATCGACAAGTAGTGATGCCGCGCGGCGGTCGGGCAGTAGAACTGCTCGGCCAGCTCGCGCAATTGCTCGGCGGCGCCCGGCTCGCTGCGGTAAACCAGCGGCGAATCCAGCCACTCCAGTAGAGTGGGGTTGGATTTGCGCAACAGTTGCAGGGTTTTGCGCAGCTCCCAGCCGCCGATATCCAGCTCGTCACTCAACGGTCGTTCGATCACATCGCGCGGCGCGTCCACGCGCAGGTACCAGGGCTGGCGCTGTACATAGACGAAGCGCACGTCATAGTCGCTGTCCGGCGAGGCAAAGCCCCAGGCGCGGCTGCCCGACTCACAGGCATAGAGCACGGTGACCTCATGCTGGGTTTCTATCTCTTGCAGTTCGCGCAGCACCCACTCGCGCATTTCTGGCGACAGCGGGTGGCGCTGTTGATGCAGGTCCATCTGTTTGTTCCTTGTTGCCAGTCTTCAATTTATCCAGTTTTGAGGATCGCAATGCGCCAGCTTTCCTGCTGCCATTAGCATCAATAATTGGCTGCTCAGCAGAGCCTGCTGCTCAGGCGTGGGCTGCAATGCATAGGCTCTCCGTCGGCGTTTGTGCCATGTATTCAGTGCCGCCTGCAGTACTTCTCGCTGGGTCCCGTCCTCCGCTATTTCCAGTGCCTGCAGCAATTGCTGTAGATGGCTCCAGAGTGGTGTCAGGGCGGCCAAGGTAACAAGCTTGCGACTTTCCCCCTTGCTTAGCGAACTGGCTAAGGCTACTGAGAGTTGCTCGTCACCCGTGCGTATGGACTGGTGTTGCAATAGCCGGCTGGCTGCATGCACTACATGGGGGGATGGGTCATCCAGAGCGCTCAACAGGGTTGCCAGCACATCATCAGGCGCTATCGCAGCGATGGCTTCCAATGCTCTGCTACGTACCACAGGCGATGCGTGCAACAAGGCAACTCGCAGAGTCGGCAGTGCCTGTGGTTCAAGCAACTCCTTGGCCAGGCCGATAAGTCCGAGCCAGCCGTTCTTGTCTGTCGGTTGTTCGGCCAGCCCCAGCTTCAGCACTTCTGTGCTGTTCACCTGATGGCGAGATGCAGCCCAGCAGGCCAGGCAGCGAACCGCTGGTGCGGGGTCGAGCAAGCCTGTACGGAGCAAACTCTGTATCTGCGGCAATTGCTCGTCCCGTGCCAGCCATTCGCGTAGCGCTGTGACTCTTATTTGCGCGCTTGAGCTTGCAAAGCCCTGGCGCAAAAGCACTCTGGCGTCTGCCAGGGGCAGGCGTCTGCTGGCCGCCAATGCCATGCGTCGTACGCCTGTATCGGCGTGTTTCAGGGCTATTTGTAGCGTTGTCGGCAGCGCGCCTGCTTCGCTCTTCAGCAGTAGCTCGAAAAGAAAGCGTGCCCCTTTGCCTCGGCGACCGCTCAGTGCCTCGATAAGTGTGGTGTGCAGTTCTGGCAGAGACAGCACTTCAGCCATTTGCTGCAGGATGGCCTCAGGGTTACAGCGGCCCTTGCCGGCTAATGCCAGCAAGGGCTCCAAGGCGTAAAGCAGCGCGTCAGCCTGATTGGGATGCAGGTAATGCTGCACGCCACGCTCGGCCAACTGACGTATTTGCGGTACCCAATCGTTGAGCCGTTCGACCAGTGCGAGCAAAGCCTGCGCACTCGGCGTATCGCATAGCACGCGTACGGCAACCTCGCGTACAAAGCCGTTACTGTTGCGGCTAAGCTGCAGCCAATCGCTTTTTTCGTCGCAGTCTGCAAGCACATTCAGCGCATCCTGCTGCCAGTAGTGCGTGCTGCTCAGCGGGTGTTGATGCCGATGGCGCAGGCGCTCCAGCCATTGCGTTAGGTGTTTCATTTTCCTGTCCTTCTATCCTTTAACGCACACCACCTGACGCAGGGTGTGTACCACTTCCACCAGCTCGCGCTGGGCGTGCATGACTTTTTCGATGTCCTTGTAGGCCATGGGAATCTCGTCGATCACGTCGGCATCCTTGCGGCATTCCACATGGGCGGTGGCGCGGATCTGGTCTTCCAGGCTGAACTGCTTTTTCGCCTGGGTACGGCTCATCACCCGGCCGGCGCCGTGGCTGCAGGAGCTGAACGCCTCCTCGTTGCCCAGGCCGCGGACAATAAAGCTTTTCGCGCCCATGGAGCCGGGGATGATGCCCAGTTCGCCCTTTTGCGCCGAGACCGCGCCCTTGCGGGTGATCAGGACGTCTTCGCCGAAATGCCGCTCCTTCTGTACATAGTTGTGGTGGCAGTTGACCGCTTGCAGGTTGGCTTCGAACGGCTTGCCGATCACCTGGCGCGCCGCGGTGATAACCGCCTGCATCATCAGCTCGCGGTTCTGCCGGGCGAAGTCCTGGGCCCAGCCCACGGCCTCCACATAGTCCTGATAGTGCTGGCTGCCTTCTTCGAAGTAGGCCAGGTCCTTGTCCGGCAGATTGGCGATGTGCTGGCGCATATCGGCCTTGGCCAGTTCGATATACAGGCTGCCGATCGCGTTACCCACGCCGCGCGAACCGCTGTGCAGCATGAACCAGACGCGCTGGGCCTCGTCCAGGCAGACCTCGATAAAGTGGTTACCGGTTCCCAGGGTTCCCAGGTGTTTGCGGTTGTTGGTTTTCTCCAATCGCGGCTGTTTATCGGTGATCAGCTTGAAACGCCCGGCCAGGTTGGCCCAGGCCTGGTCGGTGGTGCTGGGCACGTTCTCCCAGGCGCCCTTATCGCGGCCGCCGCGGGTGCTGGTACGACCATGGGGCACGGCGCGTTCGATGGCGTCGCGCAGCCCGCTGAGGTTGTCCGGCAGGTCGCTGGCGGTCAGCGAGGTGCGCGCGGCCATCATCCCGCAACCGATATCCACGCCCACGGCGGCGGGAATCACCGCACCGAGGGTGGGGATCACACTGCCGATGGTCGAACCCTTACCCAGATGCACGTCCGGCATCACCGCCAGGTGTTTGAAGATAAACGGCAGCTTGGCGGTGTTGATCAGCTGTTGCTTGGCATCGGTCTCGACCGGCACGCCCTGGGTCCAGAGTTTGATCGGTTTACCGTTGGCGACTTCCAGTAGTTGGTGGCTTGTGTCTTTCATGGTTTTTTCTCTGTATTCAATAAGCGCCGGCCACGGAGCCGTGCGCATCTAAATTGTTGGTCGGGCGCGGCCGGCCAGGCGACGAATCAGGCGGCAGGGGCGGCAGCGCACCGCATGGGCGTATACCGAGCCTTGTACCACTTCGTACCACCAGCGTTGCTGTGCGGCGGTCCAGACTTCGTCCTTACCGCAGTCGACGCAGCGAAACGGCTGATCCTGATACCAGCCGCGGGCCACAAAGAGCGGCTCGCCATAGCTGTTGTAGGACGCCAGCAGCTTTGGGTTGACCGCTATCGCCTCGGTCGGCCTGAAGCCCAGCGGCAGATGTTCGGCCAGGGCTTGCTGCGCCTTGGTGGCGCGTCTTTGACGAGCCGTTTTGATTTCCCGGCGGCGTTGTTTTCCGCTTTTCATGATGCTGTCTTTTTATTCGGGCCGCTTGTTACCAGGCGGCGCTGTTATTTCGGCGCCAGGGTCACCAGGCCGTTTAACACTTGATCCAAACCACCGAACACGGAAATCCGGTCGATGCGCTCGGCCACCCGCTCCAGGGTTTCCAGCTCCTTCAGGCGCAGGGCCGTCGGGTTGTCTTCCATCACCTTGGCGGTGTTGAGCAGCGAACGGGTCGCCGAAGTTTCCTCGCGGCGGCGGATCACGTTGGCCTGGGCCGCTTTCTCCGCCGCCACCACCTGGGCCAGCAGCGCCTTCATCTCGCCGGGCAGGATGATGTCGCGCACGCCCAGGCTGCTGACCTGCAGGCCGCAGCCCGGCAGCTTGGCCGCGAGGTGGTTGCTCACCGCCTCGTCGATCGCCTGCTTGTTCTCCAGCAGCTCATCCAGGGTGCGGGTGCCCACCGCTGCACGCAGACCGAATTGCAGCTCGCGGTACAGGTGCTCCTGGGGTTTGGCCAGGCGCGAGTGGGCCAGCAACACATCGCTGTAGTGCCAGTTGGCCGCCAGGTTCAGACGCAGGCTGATCTTGTCGCGGGTGAGAATTTCCTGGCCGCTGACTTCCAGCGCCTGAATCCGCATATCCACCAGCTCGACGTTGATCTGCCGGTTGAAACGCCAGAAGCCGTACTGGCCGGCAGGTAACAGCTCGATCACCGCGCCGTCGACCTTGAGCACGCCGACCTGGAACGCCGGCACCTGGGTCAGCAACACTGCGTCCAGACCCAGCAAGGTCTGGCTACGCAGGCCGGGTTGGGTGAGCAGGGCGACCAGCGCAGCGTCCAGGCAATACTCCTGGCTCAGGTCGATGCGCTCCAGGCGCTGCTCGTTCTGGCCCTTCCAGTACAGGCGACGGCTGCCGGGCGGCAATATTTCCACCAACATGCCGTCTTCATAGCGCAGGCCTGCCTCGTGCTCGGCGGTATCGAAACGCTCGAAGTGGCGTTCGATCAGTGCGGGCTCGTTCTTGCGCAGATAGCCGGCCAGGCGGTGCTCGAAACGTGGGCAGTTCAGGCTGAATATTTCAACGCTCAGGCGGTTGCGCGGATCGAAGCGGCGGTACAGGCCGGGCTCCAGGATGGCCTGGAAATCGCCTTCGGCGTACAGCAGCGCGCGTTCGTTCTTTTTCACCACAAAGCGTTTGAGCATGTTCATTGTTAATTCCTTTTCTCTCTTCTTATCGGTATTGGTGTCGGCGTTCGCCGATCGCCGGGCGTCCGTGCTGGGGTGGCGGGGTGAGCGTGCATCGCGACCTTCCTGGTCGTGCGGCCTGTCCGTGGCCCGACGCTGACTCTGCCCGCCGCTCGAGCACGGGGCCGGGCGGATCGGCGGCGACAGCAAACTGCGCTGCCACGCCGACGGGTACTGCGGTGTTGCGATTTAGCTGCCGTGAGAGGGCATTTTTCGAGCGGGAGTCGAACCCGCGACACGTCTTCCGAAGAAGACTGCTCTACCAGTTGAGCTATCGAATGGCTGGGCAGGACTCGAACCTGCGACCGTTCTTCCGGGGAAGGGCGCTCTACCAACTGAGCTACCGAGCCAATGACCGAGCGTTGCGGTAGCGGCATGCGGGGCATCCGAACCCGAAGGTGGATCCCGGCACCGGCGGGATATGACTCCCGACCCGTTGGCCAGCCTGGCGCTGTGGTCGAGAGGGATATTGCGAGAGGCGTGCCAGAAAATTCAGATTTTCTGAATATTTGTGTAAGTTATTAATTTATAAGATAAATATTCTTGTTTTTGAGAATGGTTGTAAAACCTGTATAGGCTTGCTTGTTTGAATTACTATATTTATTTATCGCAATTTATCTTCAGATATAAACATGATCGCCAAGAAAACCGTCGCCATCGGCTTTGTCGGCGCCACCCTGGATAGGGTCGGCAAGGGCGCCAATCGCTGGAGCAAATGGCGGCCCAGCGTTGGCCTGTGTCAGCAGCAGGATTTGCTGATCGACCGCCTCGAGCTGATCCACAGCCCACGCGACGCAGGGCTGGCCGCGCGCATACGTGACGATATAGCCGCGGTCTCGCCGGAAACCGAGGTGTGTCTGCATGCCATGGCCTTGCGCGACCCCTGGGATTTTCAGGAGGTCTACGGCGCTCTGCACGAGTTCGTCAGCGGTTACGCCTTCGACACCGAACGCGAGGATTACCTGGTGCATATCACCACTGGCACTCACGTCGCGCAGATCTGCTGGTTCCTCCTGACCGAGGCACGCTACCTGCCGGCGCGCCTGGCGCAGACCTCGCCAGGGCGGCGCGCGGAGGAGGCCACCCACAGCGGCACCTGCACCCTCATTGACCTCGACCTGTCGCGCTACGACGGCATCGCCACGCGCTTTCGCCGCGAGCAGCAGGAGACCCTGGCGTTCCTCAAGTCCGGCATCGCTACACGCAATCCGGCGTTCAACCGCAGTATCGAGCAGATCGAGCGGGTGGCGGTGCGCTCGCGGGTGCCTATGTTGCTGGTCGGGCCGACGGGTTCCGGCAAGTCGTTTCTGGCCCGGCGTATCTACGAACTCAAGCGCGCCCGGCATCTGTTGCAGGGGCGTTTCGTCGAGGTCAACTGCGCCACCTTGCGCGGCGACGGTGCCATGTCCACGCTGTTCGGCCATAGCAAAGGCGCCTTCACTGGCGCACAAAACGCGCGCGAAGGGCTGTTGCGCGCGGCCGATGGCGGCATGCTGTTTCTCGATGAGATCGGCGAGCTGGGGCCGGACGAGCAGGCCATGCTGCTCAAGGCCATCGAGGAGAAGCGCTTCTTTCCCCTGGGCAGCGACAAGGAGGTGGAAAGCGATTTTCTGCTGATCGCCGGCACCCACCGCGACCTGCGTGAGCGGGTGCGGCAGGGCCTGTTTCGCGAGGACCTGTTCGCCCGCATCAACCTCTGGACCTTTGAGTTGCCTGGCCTGGCCGGGCGCCGCGAGGATATCGAGCCGAACCTGGAGTTCGAACTGGAGCGCTATGCCCGCGAGCAGGGCCGCCAGGTGCGTTTCAATTTGCAGGCGCGGCAGCGCTACCTGGCCTTCGCCAGCAGCCGTGAGGCGGCCTGGAGCGGCAACTTCCGCGAGTTGTCGGCATCCATCACGCGCATGGCCACCCTGGCCGACAGCGGGCGGATCGACGAGGCTCAAGTGGAGGATGAAATTCTGCGTCTGCAACGCGCCTGGAGCGGCAAAGGGCCGGCCAAGAGCGATATCCAACAGGAACTGGAGCGCCTGCTCGGCGAGCGCTGGCAGGCCCTGGATCTGTTCGATCAGTTGCAATTGCCAGGGGTGGTGGCGCTATGTCGCGAGGCCGCCAGCCTGTCCGATGCCGGCCGCCAGCTATTCGCCCAATCGCGCCAGGGCAAAAGCCAGCCCAACGATGCGGATCGGCTGCGCAAATACCTGGCGCGTTTCGGCTTGGATTGGCAGATGGTGCGGGGGTTGTAGGCGGTCTACTAGATATCGGCCTGCGGTTAAACGGCCCCTCGTAGGGTGGGTTAGGCGCACGCCGCCGCTCGCGATGACTCCGCAAAATCCGTTGCGCCGTAACCCACCATCGGCGCAACGCTGAATATCGCTTGGTGGGTTACGCGGCGCGCCACCGCTGGTGGTGCCTGATCGCTCGGCGTCCAGCGCCGCTAACCTGCGCGGCCCGACCCACCCTACGGTGATTCGGCCGGCCGCTAGCGGTAGATGCTGCTCATACCCTTACGCTCGTCCAGGCACTCGGCCGAGGCGGTTTCGAATTCGCGGCAGATCAGCGGGCGCACCTCGTAGATGGTGCAGCGCATGCTGTCGCGATCCAGCGCCGCGCACCAGCCGTCGTCCAAGCGCAACATGATTTCGCCGCCCCAGTCGTCGGTGTCGATATAGCGCTGCGGCACGCCGGTGTCCGTGATCAGCATCACTTCCAACTGGCAACAGCAGGCGGCGCAGTTACTGCAGCTAACAGCGGCGGGTACGGGCAATTGTGTGTGGGGGATGGTGTGGCTATCGGTCATAGCCGCGCAGTGTACGCTATGGGCGTGATTGCGGTGATCTGTGGCTGACCAGTGAGCATCGACTAGCACCGCTCTGGTAGCCCGGATGTAATCCGGGAGCAATTTGTTGGCGCAAAATTTCCCCGGATTGCATCCGGGCTACGAGTGGATACCGCTTTCCACCTAGGCCGGCTTTTGGGCTCGTTGGCGTTGCTCGTATTGCGCACGGTAGAGCTTGGCGAAACCGTGCAGCACGGGCATCGCCATGGCCCAGATCAGGCCTATCAGCAGCAGGCTTTGCCAGGTGCCGTAGGGCAGGCCGACGCCGGCGATCTGCGCGCCGCCGTAGTAGGACAGCGGCGCCGCCAGGGCCCCGAGCAGGCTGGCGCGCCACCAGGGGTGGGCGGTCCAGGCCAGGCAGTGGTTGAGGGTGGTGGCCAGCAGCAGCCACAGGCAGGCCAGCCATAGCGGGATCAGGGTGCGCGGCGCGCCGAAGTCGAACACGCCGAGGTTGAGCAGAAAACTGTCCAGGGCGCTGCCGGCGAGAAACACGCTGATCAGCAGCTTGCCTTCGGCTTGCCAACTGCTGATCCACAACAGATGCACGGCCACTATCGCCAGCACGCCCAGCAGCCATGGGCCGTCGCCGCCGAATACGCAGGCAAGCCAACCGAGCTGAAACAATACGGCGTTGGCGATCAGTTTAGGCATCGAGGTTTCCCAGCAGCGGTTCCGGTTGCGCCGCCGGCTTGGCCAGCAGCAATTGTGCGGTGCCGATGGTGCGCTCGATAAAGCCGCCCTCGCAATAGCACAGGTAAAACTCCCACAGCCGGAAGAAGTAGTCGTCGTAGCCGAGCTGCTCGAGTTTGTGCCGCGCCCGATGCAGATTGCCGTGCCAGATGCGCAGGGTGCGTGCGTAATGCAGGCCGAAGTCTTCCATATGCTGCAGGGTCATGTCGGTTCTGGTGGTGACGATTTCCAGCATCTTGTTCACCGAGGGCAGGGCGCCGCCGGGGAAGATATAGCGCTGGATGAAATCGACGGTGTTCTTCGCCTGCTCATAACGCTGGTCGCGGATGGTGATGGCTTGCAGCAGCATCAGCCCGTCGGGCTTGAGCAGCGCGGCGCATTGCTCGAAGTAGGTGGGCATGAAGCGATGGCCGACCGCCTCGATCATTTCGATCGAGACCAGCTTGTCGTATGTGCCGCTGAGGTCGCGGTAGTCCTCCAGCAGCAGGGTGATGCGATCGCTCAGGCCCAGCTCGGCGATACGCCGCTCGGTGTGGGCGAACTGTTCGCGCGACAAGGTCGTGGTGGTGACTTTGCAGCCATAGTGGCTGGCGGCATAGATCGCCATGCTGCCCCAGCCGGTGCCGATTTCCAGCAGATGGTCGCTGGGTTTCAGCGCGAGCTTCTGGCAAATACGTTTTAGTTTGTTCAACTGCGCCTGTTCCAAACTGTCGTCGGCGCTGTGGAACATCGCCGCCGAGTACATCATGGTGGGGTCGAGAAATTGCTCGAACAGCTCATTGCCGAGGTCGTAATGGGCGGCGATGTTCTTGCGCGAACCGCTGCGGGTATTGCGGTTGAGCCAGTGCAGCGCTTTGATCAACGGGCGACCGATCTGCGCCAGGCCGCGCTCCATGGCGTCCAGCACTTCGAGGTTGCTGACGAACACGCGGACCACCGCGGTCAAATCCGGCGAGGTCCAGTAGCCATGGATATAGGCTTCGCCCGCACCTATCGAGCCGTTGCCGACGACCAGCCCCCACAGAGCCGCATCGAGCACCTGGATTTCCGCGCTCGAACTGGAATGAGGGTCGCCGAACACCAGGCGTTCGTCGCCTTCGATCACTACCAGTTGGCCATGGCGCAGTTGCCCGAGTTGGCGCAATACCGCGCGACGTAGCAGCGCGGCGGCGATGCCGCTGCCGGCGAGCACAGAACTTTTGGCACAAACCAGGCTAGAGCTTTTCATGGGGAACTTCCTTCGTAACGGAGCGGGCTACGCGCAAATCGCCTTCGGCGGCTCGATGGGGGAACAGCGGGATGCGTTTGAGCAGCAGGCGCAGGGCCTGCCAATAGATGGCCGCCACGGTCTTGCCGGTCATCCAGGGGAAGCTCAGCAGGTAGCGGTGCAGGCTGGCGCGGCTGAGTTCGTGGCGTTGCAGGCTGAGGCTGGCGTCGAAGACTTTGTCTTCGCCCTGCCAGTCGGCCATATGAATCCCCAGGCGTTCGCCGGCCGGGCTGAAGCGCATGCGGTATTCCAGCTCGCGCGGCAAAAACGGCGAGACATGAAAGGCTTTGGCCACGGCGAAGTGCTGATGGCCCTCGCCCTCGGCGGGCAGCACGTAGTCATAGCGCTCGCCCCAGGGTGTGTTGCTGACTTCGCAAAGAATCGCCGCCAGGCTGCCATCGGCCTCATAGCAGTAGAAGAAACTGGCCGGGTTGAATGCGATCCCCCAGCTGCGCGGCTGCGTCAGCAGACAGATGTGGCCCAGTGGGATGCGGCCCAGCGCTGCGCTGACGCGTTGGCGCACGGCATCGATCAGGCGTACACCGCTGCCGGTGAACTGCGGCAGGTAATCGCTCTCTCGGAAGGCGAATGGTGCATAACGTCCGCGCCCGGCCAGCGGCGATAGGGCGAGCACTTGCTCCTGCTCGCTCAGATCCAGGTAGAGCAAGCCCATGCGATAGCGAAAGTTGTGCGCGCGCGGCGCAAACCGCCGGTGCTGCACCCAGCCGCTGTACAAGGCGCTGTTCATTATGCTGTTCACTACAGGGCCTCGCCGAATTCATGGGCCACGCGCAAGGCACTGACTACGCCGTCTTCGTGAAAGCCATTGGCCCAGTAAGCGCCGCAGAAATAGCTGTGGTTGGCGCCGAGCAGCTCCTCCCAGCGTGCTTGCGCGGCCGTTGCCGTCAGGCTGTACTGCGGATGCGCGTAGGTGTAACGGGCGAGAATCTTGTTCGGATCGATGGCCTCGCTCTGGTTGAGGCTGACGCAGAAGGTCGTTTCGCTACGAATGCCCTGCAGGATGTTCATGTTGTAAGTCACCGCCGCCGATCGGTTCACCGACCCGCCCAGGCGGTAGTTCCAACTGGCCCAGGCCAATGGCCGTTTGGGTAGCAGGCGGGTATCGGTGTGCAGCACCACATCGTTGTCGGCGTACGGCAGGGCGCCGAGAATCTCCCGCTCGAACGCGGTCGGCTGGGCGAGCAGGGCGAGGGCCTGGTCGCTGTGGCAGGCGAACACCACCTTGTCGAAGCGTTCCGCGCCCGCGGCGCTGTGCACCGTCACCCCGTCGCCGTCGCGCTCGACCCGGCTGACCGGGCAGTTGAGTCGAATATGTTGGCTGAAGGGCTCGCTCAGCGGCGCCACATAACTGCGCGAGCCGCCCTCGATGACGCGCCATTGCGGCCGGTCGCTGACCGACAGCAGGCCGTGATTTTTGAAGAAGCGCACGAAGAACTGCAGCGGGAAATCGAGCATGTCGGCCAGCGACATCGACCAGATCGCCGCACCCATCGGCACGATGTAATGCTCGGTGAAACGCTCGCCGTAACCGCCAAGGGTCAGGTAGTTGCCGAGTGTCATGGTGGCCGGAATGCGCTCGTGTGTGAGATCGTCGAGCGCTTCGCGATTGAAGCGCAGGATGTCGCGCACCATGCCGATAAAGGGCCGCGAGAACAGATTGCGGCGCTGGGCGAACAGGCTGTTGAGGTTGTTGCCGTTGTATTCCACGCCGGTCATCGGGTCGCTGACCGAAAAACTCATCTCGGTGGGTTTCGAGGCGACGCCCAGGCGCTCGAGCAAGCGGATGAAGTTCGGGTAGGTCCAATCGTTGAACACGATAAAGCCGGTATCGACGGCGTAGCTGCGCCCGTCGACTTCGACGTCCACGGTATGGGTGTGGCCGCCGACCCAAGCGCTGGCTTCGAACACGCTGACATGATGGCTGCGATTGAGTAGATAGGCGCTGGTGAGGCCGGCGATACCGCTGCCGATAATGGCTATTTTCATGAGCTGCTCTCGGTTGTGCGTGCCATGCGTTTGCCGAGGGCGAATTGCAGGCGTTTGGGTAAGTGGGCGAGTACCGACAGGAGCCCGATGAACGGCCCCGGGAAGGCGATTTCCAAGGGGCGTTTATCCAGCCGATCGGCGATATGCCGGGCGGCTTTTTCCACCGGCCAGCGCATCGGCATGGGGAAGTCGTTTTTCGCCGTCAGCGGGGTGTCGACGAAACCGGGGCTGACCAGCGTGACATCGATGCCTTGGCTGGCCAGGTCGATGCGCAGCGACTCGAGCAGATAGCGCAGTGCCGCTTTCGAGGCGCCGTACGCCTCGGCGCGCGGCAGCGGCAAGTAGGTCACCGCACTGCCGATG
Source organism: uncultured Pseudomonas sp. (assembly GCF_946885885.1). The sequence goes on along the minus strand of NZ_CAMPHN010000032.1, from coordinate 14,099 downwards.
CCGATCAGGTGGGGGCGGTTGCCCAGGCGCAGCAGCGGCAGCGCCGCCTCGATGCAGTAGCTGGCGGAAAACAGGTTGGCGCGCATCACCCGTTCGATCATCGCCGCGTCGAAGGCCCGCGCCTCGAGGTATTCGCAGGTACCGGCGTTGAGGATCGCGCTGTCCAGCGCACCCCACACCTGGGCGATATGTTCGCCGATCGAGCGCACCTGCTGCGCATCGCTGAGATCGCCGTCCACCACCAGCACCTGGTGCGGGTAGTGCTTGGCCAACGCCTGCAAGGGCTCGATCGTGCGCGCACTGACGGCCACGCGCTGGCCGCTTTGCAGCAGGCGTTCGGCCAGCGCCGCGCCTATGCCGCTGCTGGCGCCGGTAAGCCAGATGCGTCGTGACTTGCGCCTCATGCCAGCCTCCTTTTCAGCCAGCGAATGGCCGAACCGAGCAGCGGCAGGTGTTCGTAGAGCAGGTTGCCGGCATCGAAATAGTCGCGGTGGCGATACACCTTGTCGTGCCATAACAGGTGCGAGCAGCCCTCGACGCGAATCAGCTGGCCTTTGGCCAGACGCGGGTGCCGGTAGCTCATGGTCCAGCGCAGATAGCCTTCGCCCGCGCGCACCTCATCGAATCCGTAGAAGTCGAAGCGCAGGTCGCTGATAGTGGCGTACAGCTCGGTGAAATAAGCCTGCATCTCGGCCAGCCCGCGCACTTCATGCAGCGGGTCGCAGAACAGCACATCGTCGCTGTACAGCTCGCCAAGACGGCCGAGGTTGTTCTTGTCCAGGGTGGCGAAGCCGTGGGCGAACTGGCGCAAGAAATTGCTCATGACGCCACCTGCGTTGCCAGGTACGGCAGGCTTTTGAAGGCTTCCAGGGCGCGCGTGCGGCTGCCGGGCAGGTCGACCATCGGCTTGGGATAGTCGAGCGCGCCGAACAGACCACCGCCGTGGTGCGCGAGTGCATAGGGGTTGTGAATGTCGCGGGTGCTCGCGTCGGCCAGCTCGGGCAGCCAGTGGCGAATGAAGCGGCCGTCCAGGTCGAATCGCTGCGACTGGCTCAGCGGATTGAAAATCCGGAAGTAGGGCACCGAGTCGGTACCGGTCGACGCGCTCCACTGCCAGCCGCCGTTGTTCGCCGCGAGGTCACCGTCGATCAGATGACGCATGAAGAAGCGCTCGCCCTCGCGCCAATCGATCAGCAGGTTCTTGGTCAGGAACATCGCCACCACCATGCGCAGGCGGTTGTGCATCCAGCCGGTGGCGAGCAGTTGGCGCATCGCCGCGTCAATGATTGGGAAACCGGTGCGGCCCTGTTGCCAGGCGGCCAGCTCGGCGGGCGCATGGCGCCAGGCCAGGGCTTCGGTTTCCGGGCGGAAGGCGCGGCCCATCGACACGCGCGGGTAGCCGGTGAGGATGTGCTTGTAGAACTCGCGCCAGAGCAACTCGTTGATCCAGGTGACGACCCCGCTATTGCCGCTGTCGAATTCGCCCTGATTGATTTGTAGCGCGGCGTGCAGGCATTGGCGCGGCGACAGCACGCCGGCCGCCAGGTAGGGCGACAGCTGGCTGGTGCCGGGGCGGGCGGGGATATCGCGGTTGTCGTCGTAGTAGGCCATCCGCTGCTCGGCGAACTCCGCCAGGCGCGCGCCAGCGGTCTGTTCCCCGGCTGGCCAGAGCTGGCGCAGCGCCTCGCTGGGCGTGGCAAAACCTTCGACCGCAGCGGGGATGGCATCGCTGTCGATGGCCAACGGCGCTTGCGTAGCCGGATAGCGAATCATGCTCGGCAATGAGTGGTGCAGGCGCTGGTAACAGACCTTGCGGAACTGGCTATAAACCTGGAAGTAACCGCCGGCCTGGGTCAGCACGCTGCCCGGCTGAAACAGCAGTTGATCGAGATGGCGATGAAAGGTGATGCCCTGCGTGGCCAGGGCCTTGGCTACCGCCTGATCGCGGCGGCTTTCATGTACGCCGTACTCGTCGTTGACCTGCACGGCGTCGATCTGCAGCTCGGCGCACAGCTTGGCGATGACCTGGGGCGCGTCGCTCCAGGCATCGCTGGTGCGGATCAGCAGCGGCACATTGAGCTTGGCCAGTTCGAGCGACAGTGCCTTGAGGTTACGCAGCCAGAAGTCGACCTTGCTCGGTGCATCGTCATGCGCCTGCCATTGTCCGGGGCTGAGCAGAAACAGCGCGACCGTCGGCCCAGCTGCCATGGCGGCGGCTAATGCACTGTTGTCCCGCACGCGCAGGTCGGTGCGCAGCCAAACCAGTTGCCGGCTCATAGGGCGTTCCGCAGGCTGAGATTTTCCGGGTGGGGTTGCAGGTAGGCCTGCTGCGCCAGGTAAGCATCCGGGTTGCGCCGCAGGTGATGCTTGAGCAGGGTCATGGGCACCACCAGCGGCACCACGCCGTTCCGGTATTGGCTGATCAGTTGCTGCATTTCCTGCTTGTCGGTGCTGCTCAGCGCTTGTTTGAAATAGCCGCTGAGGTGTTGCAACACGTTGCTGTGAGTGCGCCGGGTCGCGCATTTCTTCAGTGCCGCCATCAGCTCGCTGAAATAGTGCGGGGCCAGCTCGCGCATGTCGTGCTGGTGCAAGTTGCCGAGCAGGCGGCCGAGCGCCTTGTACTGCTGCGTGTGGCTGGCCATCAGCAGGTACTTGTAGCGCGAGTGGAAGCCGAGCAGCGCCTTGGGCGTGAGACCGTCGTGCAGCAGCTGTTGCCATTCGGCATAGGCGAACACCCGGGTAATGAAGTTTTCGCGCAGCACCGGATCGTTGAGGCGACCGTCTTCCTCCACCGGCAGGTCCGGGTGGCGGGCGCAGAAGGCCTGGGCGAAAAGGCCGCGGCCCTTGGCTTCGCTCGGGCGCCCGCCGTCCTGATAGACCTTGACCCGCTCCAGCCCGCAGGACGGCGATTGCTGCATGAAGATATAGCCGCAGATATCGCTCAGCTCGCCCGCCATGCGCTCGCCGTAGGCGGCCAGGGGGGCGCTGACATCCAGTTCGCGGTGCACGGTGCCGACCGCACGGGGAGCTGCGGGATCGCCGACCAGGCGAATCGGCTCGCGGGGGATGCCCAGGCCGATGGCGACTTCAGGGCAGACCGGGGTGAAATCGAAATATTCGTTCAAGGTGCGATTGCACAGGCGCGACTCTTTATGCCCGCCGTTGTAGCGCACCTCGGCGCCCAGCAGGCAGGCGCTGATACCGAGTTTAGGTTTGTCGCGAAGAGGGATTCGGGGCGAATTCATGGTGCGACCTCTGAAGGTTTCTTGTACATGCTGCAAGGCGTGTACAACTTATGTCCATCATAGGTGCGATATTGTACGAGTCAAACACTTTGTATAAGTATTTGTAAGGAGTAGTGGATTTTGTACAGGAAAACGCCAGCGCTGCCGGCGTTTCGGCGTGGGGCCCGCGACAGCTGTCAGGTCCAGCCGATCTTCCAGCGCTCGACGTTCTGCAACTCGCGCCAGTCGATCCGCTCGCTACGTCGGGTGAGAACGGCTTGCAGCTCGATTGCCAGCACCTCGCCCTGCTCGTCGTAGAACAGTTCGGTGATCAGAAAATGCTTTTCGCGCTTTACGGGGTGGGCTGCCGTCCATTTGGACAGCAGCAACTTGTGCGGATTGAGGCGTTGTTGCGTGGTGGCGGGCCTGCTCACTGCAGGTGTTCGAGCAGCTTGCGCGCGGTCTCCTGGCCGCTCAACCAAGCGCCTTCCACCCGGCCGGAAAGGCACCAGTCGCCGCAGGCATACAGGCCCAGATCGGCGTCGGCCAATACTCCCCACTGGTGGGCGCTGGCCGGGCGCGCATAGAGCCAACGGTGCGCCAGGCTGAAGGTCGGCGCGGGCATGGCGCAGCCGATCAGCTCGGCGAAGGCGCCATGCAACTGTTCGATCACGGCCTCTTTGGAGAGATCAAGATGTTGTTTGCTCCAGGCGCTGGTGGCGTGCAGGACCCAGGTGTCCATGCTGGTGTCGCGGCCTGGTTTGCTGCGGTTGCGCGCCAACCAGTCGAGTGGGCTGTCCTGGACGAAGCAACCTTCCACCGGGCTGTCGAGCGGGTTGGCGAATGCCAGGGCGACCGCCCAGGTCGGTTCCATGACGACCGTGGCGGCGGCGCTCGCCAGTTTAGGTGCGCTGGCCAGCAAGGCGGTGGCCTGGGGGGCGGGCGTCGCCACTATGACGTGGCTGAACGGGCCGTGGCTCTTGCCTTCGGCATCCAACAGGTGCCAGTGCCGCTCGCCGCGGAATACTTCGGTGATGCGGCAGGAGAAATGCACCGCCAATGCGCCGAGCATGGCGCGGGTGATCGCGCTCATGCGCGGGCTGCCGACCCAGCGTACCTGCTCGTCCGGCGAGGCGCTGAGCAGGCCTTCCTTGCAGTGGTACAGATTCGGCGACCACTCGCTGACCCAGCCGCGTGCTTGCCATTGCTGCACCGCTTCGACGAAACGGCGGTCGCGGGCGGTGAAATATTGTGCACCCAGGTCAAGGGCGCCGGCGTCGCTGCGCTTGCTGGCCATACGGCCGCCGCTGCCGCGACTTTTTTCGAATAACTGAATCTCGTGGCCTGCGGCATGCAGAACCTGGGCGGCAGAGAGTCCGGCAATGCCGGTGCCAATGATGGCGATGGGAGCTTGTGCTGCTGTCATGGCTTACCTCATGTGCTAGAGCAGTAGGCTACGCTTTAGACAAAAGCTATACAATAACATTTTCGTGTATAAGATGATCGTAGCAATCATCGCTTCTTTATATTAAAGACAACTCGGGACGCGATTAAAGGCACGTCGCACCGTCATAGATCAGATCGCAGGCCTGGCAGATATTCGTAAAATGACCTGAAAGGCTCGTCTTTACTCAGTGTTACACCCTGTGAGGAATACGCCATGAATATCTTACTGACCGGCGGTACTGGCCTGATCGGCCGTAGCCTCTGTCACTACTGGCAAGAGCAGGGGCATCGGCTGAGCGTATGGAGTCGTCGCCCGCAACAGGTCGCGCAGCTCTGCGGTAGCCAGGTGCGTGGCGTCGCTCGGCTCGAGGAGCTGACCGACGAACCGTTCGATGCCGTGGTCAATCTGGCTGGCGCGCCGATCGCCGACAGGCCCTGGACCCGGGCACGCAAGGCCGTGCTATGGGACAGCCGTATCGCCCTGACCGAGCAACTGCTGGCCTGGCTGGCGAGCCGCGAGCAGCGGCCCGAGGTGTTGCTGTCCGGTTCGGCGGTGGGCTTCTACGGCGACGGCGGCGAGCGCGAATTACATGAGGATTCGCCGCCCGTCGGCAGCGACTTCGCCGCGCAGTTGTGCGGTGCCTGGGAGGAAACCGCGCAGCGTGCCACGGCCCTGGGCATTCGCGTGGTGATACTGCGCACCGGCCTGGTGTTGGCCAACGATGGCGGTTTTCTCAAGCGCTTGCTGCCGCCGTTCAAGCTGGGCTTGGGTGGGCCGCTGGGTAATGGGCGGCAATGGATGCCGTGGATTCATATCGCCGATCAAATCGCCCTGATTGACTTTCTCATGCAGCGGCAACAGGCCAGCGGTCCTTATAATGCCTGCGCGCCGCAGCCGGAACGCAACGGCGAGTTCGCCCGGGCACTGGGGCGCGAGTTGCACCGCCCGGCGATTTTGTCGGTACCGGCGTTCGTGCTGCGCACCGCCTTGGGCGAGTTGTCCGGGCTGCTGCTGGGCGGTCAGCGCGCGATGCCGACACGCTTGCAAGAGGCTGGCTTCAGCTTTCGTTTCACTCATCTGGATGTGGCCCTTTCCGATCTATTGGGCCCGCACTGAACTAGGAAGATGTATGACTGATCATGCCTTGTTACTGGTCAACCTGGGCTCTCCCGCGTCGACCGAAGTGGCTGATGTGCGGCGTTACCTCAATCAGTTCCTGATGGACCCTTATGTGATCGACCTGCCGTGGCCGGTGCGCCGCTTGCTGGTGTCGCTGATCCTGCTCAAGCGCCCGGCGGCCTCGGCGCATGCCTACGCTTCGATCTGGTGGCCGGACGGCTCGCCCCTGGTGGTGCTGAGCAAGCGCTTGCAAGCGGCGATGCAAGGCCAATGGCCGCATGGCCCGGTGGCCTTGGCGATGCGGTACGGCGAGCCGTCGATCGAGACGGTACTCGTCGAGTTGGCGGGGCAGGGCGTCAAACAGGTGACCCTGGCACCCCTGTACCCGCAGTTCGCCGACAGCACCGTGACCACGGTGATCGAGGAAGCGCTACGGGTGGTGCGCGAGCGCAAGCTCGACTTGCGTTTCGCCATCCTGCGGCCGTTCTACGACCAGCCGGAATACCTCGATGCCCTGGTGGACAGCGCCAAACCCTACCTCGAGCAGGATTTCGATCACCTGCTGCTCAGCTATCACGGCTTGCCCGAGCGTCATCTGCACAAGCTCGACCCCAGCGGCCACTGCCTGAAAGGCCCGGACTGCTGCCGCACGGCGCCGCCCGAGGTGCTCGCCACCTGCTACCGCGCGCAATGCCTGCGCAGCGCCGAAGCCTTTGCCGCGCGCATGGGCCTGCGCCCGGAGCAGTGGTCGGTGTCCTTCCAGTCCCGCCTGGGCCGGGCCAAGTGGATAGAACCCTACACCGAAACACGGCTGGACGAATTGGCCAAGCAGGGCGTGAAGAAGCTGTTGGTGATGTGCCCGGCGTTCGTCGCCGACTGCATCGAAACCCTGGAGGAAATCGGCGACCGCGGACGCGAGCAATTTATCGCGGCCGGCGGCGAAAGCCTGCAACTGGTGTCCTGCCTGAACGATCACCCGAGTTGGGCGGCCGCCTTGCGAACACTGAGCGAGCGCGCGCCGTTGATGCTCTGAGTAGTGCCTGGCGAGCATTCGTCCGAAAGGATGCACTGCATTCGCCAGGCTGATAACGCCTTCGAGCGATACTCGACACAGGCGTTATCGGCCTAAGCTGATGGCACTTTCAACCGTCGCGCATCGCGTAAGCGGTGCCGAGGAGCCCGCCAGTGCCCAACAATAATAACGGCTATCCCTCCAGTACCCGCGCCTGGGTCACTGTCATCATCCTGATGGTGGCCTATGTGCTGTCCTTTATCGATCGGCAGATTCTCAACCTGCTGGTGGCGCCGATCCGCCGCGATCTGATGATCAGCGACACCCAGATGAGCCTGCTGATGGGCCTGTCCTTCGCCTTGTTCTATACCGTGTGCGGCATTCCCCTGGGGCGTATGGCCGATACCCGCAGCCGCCGCGGGCTGATCGCCATCGGCATCCTGTTCTGGAGCGCGGCCACCGCCGCCTGCGGCATGGCCAAGCTGTACTGGCAATTTCTGCTCTGCCGGATCGGTGTCGGTGTCGGCGAAGCCGCCCTGTCGCCGGCGGCCTATTCATTGATCGCCGACAGCTTCCCCGCCGAACGCCGCGCCACCGCGATCAGCGTTTATTCGATGGGCGTTTACCTGGGCTCCGGTTTGGCGTTTCTGTTCGGCGGCCTGGTGATCAAACTGGCCTCGGCCCAGGGCGACGTGCTGTTGCCGGTGCTTGGCGAAGTGCGGCCCTGGCAGTTGATCTTTCTCGCCCTGGGCGCCGCCGGGGTGCTGTTCACCTTGCTTATGCTGGCGGTCAAGGAGCCGACGCGGCGCGGCGTCGGCGCCGGTGTGGCGGTGCCTTTGGCGGATGTCGGGCGTTATATCCGGGCCAACAAACGCACCGTGCTTTGCCACAACTTCGGCTTCGCGGGCCTGGCCTTCGCCGGCTACGGCAGCGCGGCCTGGATTCCGACCTTCTTTATCCGCACCTATGGTTGGGACGCCGGTCAGGTCGGTATCGTCTACGGCATCATCGTGGCCGTGTTCGGTTGCCTGGGCATCGTCTTCGGCGGGCGCCTGGCCGATTGGATGGCCAAGCGCGGCAGCAGCGACGCCAATATGCGCGTCGGCCTCTATGCCGCCATAGGCGCCGCGCCCTTCGTGCTGCTATTCCCATTGATGGAAACCGCGCTCTGGGCGGCGATCCTCACCGCCCCGGCGGTGTTCTTCCTGAGCATGCCGTTTGGCGTGGCGCCTGCGGCCATTCAGGAAATCATGCCCAACTCGATGCGCGGCCAAGCCTCGGCGATCTATCTGTTCGTCATTACCCTGATCGGCCTGGGCATCGGCCCGACCGCCGTGGCACTGGTGACCGACTACGTGTTCGCCGACGATCAGGCGCTACGCTACTCGCTGCTGATCGTCACCAGCCTCGCGGTGTTCAGCTCGATCGTGCTGTTGAGCATGAGCCTCAAACCCTATCGCGACAGCGTGGTGCGCCTGCAGCAATGGGCAGCCAGCCCGGCCAGCCACAAAGTGGCCCCGGCTTTGCCCGTGGGACGGATGCAATCCGGGGATGCCTAACAGGCCGTTGAAAAATGTAGGAGAGGCAGGCAAGACAAGGCAAAAACGGCCGAGGAAGCGGAGTTTACTGGCTGTAAATGAGCATTCCGAGGCCGTTTTTAACGCAGTATTGCCAACGCAGGTAGTTTTTCAACGGCCTGCTAAGGGCCGATATCGGCAGCGGCTATAAGTCCGCTCCCGGATTGCATCGGGCTACGGGATGGCCGCGATCAGGCTTCTGTAGCCCGGATGCAATCCGGGGAAATCTTTCGTCCAAGGTGTTTTACCCTGCGATAGCGGTATGGGTGCGTTGAAGCCCGCGGATTGCATCCAGGTACCAGGCAGTAGGTTGGGTTAGCGGCAAGATCGTCTTTTAAGCAGCGACATCGTCGCCGGCCGCCGCGTAACCCAACAAGGTCGTTACGCGGTGTCGGCGACAACTAGCGTGGGCGCGCCTCAATCCAACGAAAATCAGGCCGCCGGCTCTTCGCTCAGCGCCTTGCTGCGCCAGCCTTTGCCACCCGGCAACAGCAGGTTGAGCAGGATGGCGATGATGCCGCACAGCGAGATGCCTTTGAGGCTGATATCGCCGGCGCCGATCACCATGCCGCCGATGCCGAACACCAGGGTCACCGCGACTATCACCAGGTTGCGTGCCTCGGACAGGTCGACCTGATGGCGGATCAGGGTGTTCAGGCCGACCACCGCGATGGAGCCGAACAGCAGGCAGAGAATACCGCCCATCACCGGCCCCGGGATGCTCAGCAACACCGCGCCGAACTTGCCGATAAAGGCCAGCACCATGGCGATCAGCGCCGCCCAGACCATCACCTTGGGGTTGAAGTTCTTGGTCAGCATCACCGCGCCCGTGACTTCCGAATAGGTGGTGTTCGGTGGACCGCCGAGCAGGCCGGCCGCCGAGGTGGCCAGGCCATCGCCGAGCAGGGTGCGGTGCAGGCCCGGTTCTTTCAGGTAGTTCTTGCCGGTTACGGTGCCGATCGCCAGCACGTCGCCGATATGTTCGATGGCCGGCGCGATGGCCACCGGCAGGATGAACAGGATCGCCCCCCAGTGCAGTTCCGGCGCGACGAAATCCGGCAACGCCAGCCAGGGCGCGGCGGCCACCGGACTGAAGTCGACCACGCCGAACAGCCAGGCCAGTGTGTAGCCGACGGCGATGCCGCAGAGGATCGGGATCAGGCGGAAGATGCCGCGGCCGATCACCGCGACCAGCAGGGTGGTGATCAGCGCCGGCAGGGAAATCATCAGGGCGATATCGTTTGGCACCAGTTGCGCGCTGCCGTCGCCGGCCTTGCCCATGGCCATATTCGCCGCCACGGGCGCCAGGCCCAGGCCGATCGCCATGATCACCGGGCCTATCACCACCGGCGGCAGCAGGCGGTCGATAAAGCCGGTGCCTTTGAGCTTCACCGCCGCGGCCAGCAGCAGATAGGCGAAACCGGCGGCGACCAGGCCGCCGAGGGTGGCGGGCAAACCGAAGTCGCTTTTCGCCGCCAGGATGGGCGCGATAAAGGCGAAGGAGGAGGCGAGGAATACCGGTACCTGGTTCTTCGTCACCAGATGAAAGATCAGGGTGCCGAGACCGGCGGTGAACAGCGCCACGTTCGGGTCCATCCCGGTGATCAGCGGCATCAGCACCAGGGCGCCGAAAGCCACGAACAACATTTGCGAGCCGGCCAGGGCCTGGCGCCAGGTTGCATCTTGCATGTGATCCTGCATGTTCAGGCGTCCTTTTGCTTGGTGCCGAAGATTTTGTCGCCGGCATCGCCGAGGCCGGGAATGATGTAGCCGTGTTCGTTGAGACGTTGATCGATCGAGGCGGTGAAGATGGTCACATCCGGGTGGGCATCGGCCACCGCCCTAATCCCTTCGGGGGCGGCGACCAGCACCATGGCGCGGATCTCCTTGCAGCCGGCGCGTTTCAGCAGATCGATGGTGGCGACCATGGAGCCGCCGGTGGCGAGCATCGGGTCGATGATCATCGCCAGGCGCTCATCGATTTCCGGTACCAGTTTTTCCAGGTAGGTATGCGCTTGCAGGGTTTCCTCGTTACGCGCCACGCCCACGGCGCTGACCTTGGCGCCGGGGATTAAACTGAGCACGCCATCGAGCATGCCGATACCGGCGCGCAGGATCGGCACCACGGTGATCTTCTTGCCGGAAATCTTCTCCACCTGCACCGGGCCTGACCAGCCTTGGATCTCGTAGTTTTCCAGGGGCAGATCCTTGGTCGCTTCGTAGGTCAGCAGCGCACCGACTTCCTGGGCCAGCTCGCGGAAATTCTTCGTGCTGATATCGGCGCGGCGCATCAGGCCGAGTTTGTGGCGGATCAGCGGATGGCGGATCTCGTGGATGGGCATGGCTGAGGTCTCCAGCAGGGCGGTGCGAAGGGTGGCTTAGAACAGTTGGCTTAGATTAAAGCATTGGCCATGCGCTTATCTGCGCCGGCAGCGGGTAAATTGGTCAATTTACGGCTAAATTTCGCCTATCGCCGGTAAGTGACGTGCAAGGCTTGCCCTGTTCGGTGCGGATGGGTACCTTTGCCGGCTTTTATTTTGACGTATCGATCAGGTTTTCTGGTTGGTGCGGCGTCATCCAATCAAGAGGAAACAGCATGCCCGCCGATCTCGCGCATATCCGCCAAGTCATGGCCGAAGCCGATTGCCTGTACAACGAGGCCGAAGTGGAAGCGGCCATCGAGCGCATGGCCACGACCATCAACAGCCAGTTGGCCGAGCGCAACCCCGTGGTGTTCTGCGTGATGAATGGCGGTCTGATCTTCACCGGCAAACTGCTGCCCAAGCTCGACTTCCCGTTGGAGCTGTCCTACCTGCACGCCACCCGTTACCGCAACGAAACCAGCGGCGGCGAGCTGTTCTGGAAGGCCAAGCCGGAAATCTCGTTTATCGACCGCGACGTGCTGATCATCGACGACATCCTCGATGAAGGTCACACCCTGGGCGCGATCATCGACTTTTGCCACCACGCCGGCGCCCGCGCCGTGCACACCGCCGTGCTGATCGACAAGGACCACCAGCGCAAGGCGCGCCCGGACCTGAAAGCCGATTTCGTCGGCCTGCCATGCATCGACCGCTATATCTTCGGCTATGGCATGGATTACAAGGGCTATTGGCGTAATGCGCCGGGGATTTACGCGGTCAAGGGCCTATGAGCGCACCGCGGTTTCTCGATCAGCATCTGTTCGGTGAACTGGCCGCTCAAGCCGCGGCCAGCCCACGGCAGCGCCAACACCATAACTTCCACCAGATGGACGAGCCCTGCCACCGCATGGCCGTGGGTTTGCAGCCGGACACCTATATCCCGCCGCATCGCCACCTTTCGGCCGACAAGGCCGAAGCCCTGCTAGTGCTCAAGGGGCGCCTGGGGCTGCTGATTTTCAACGAGGCGGGCGAGGTGCTGGATAAGCGCGTACTGCAAGCCGGCGGCGATTGCATCGGCGTCGATCTGCCGCCGGGGGTGTTCCATGCGCTGGTGGTGCTGGAGGCCGATAGCATCCTCTTCGAATGCAAAGCCGGCCCTTATAAACCCGTGGGCGAGGGCGAATTGGCTGACTGGGCGCCGCGTGAAGGCGAACCCGGCGTCGCCGAATACCAGACCTGGATGCACACGCAGTTTCTGTAGCCCGAATAAGCCTTCGGCGCAATCCGGGAGCGGTGGTGCATACACAGGATCTTTCCCGGATTGCGCTGGCGCTTATTCGGGCTACGGGCCGCGTTCTTTGCAGCTTCGTAGCCCGACATCCGGGGCATATTGGCGCCCGAAAACCGCTCCCGGATTTCATCCAGGCTACAGGTGAGCTTCCCCATCATCCTTCGGCGTCAGCCAGCGTAGGGCTTTTTCCCTGGCCTGGGCCAGATCGCGCACATAGGCCAGTTGTCCTTCGATCCTTTGTATGCCCGCGCGGCGCAGCTGCAGGCGCACCTGGGGCGTTGGGCCGCTGAGCACCAGGCCGACGTTCTGCTCGCGGTAGTCGCGCAACACATTGTTCAGTGCCGCCAGGGCGGTCATATCCAATAAGGGTACGGCGCTGATGTCGACGATCACCACCTTGACTCCCGGGGTGAAGCGGCGTAGCACGCTCAGGGCTTTTTCCGCGGCGCCGAAGAACAACGGGCCGCGGATGGCGTAGACCAGGACATGCTCCGGCAAGTCGTTCAGTGCCTGATGGAAATGCCGGGGCAGGCTTTCGGTGTCGGTCAGGTCGCTCATGCGTTTGATGAACAGACCGGCGGCCAGCAGCAGGCCGACGCCGACCGCCAGCACCATGTCGAACAGCACCGTGAGGATCAGGCAGGTGAGCAGCACCAGCACATCGTTGCGCGGGGCGATGCGCAGGGTGTGGCGCACATGCCGCGCTTCGCTCATGTTCCACGCCACCATCAGCAGCAGGGCGGCCAGCGCGGCCATCGGCAAGTAGCTGAACAGCGGTGCGAGAAACACGATGGCGATCAGCACCACAGCCGAGTGGATTACCGCGGCCAACGGCGAAAAAGCCCCGGCACGCACATTGGCCGCACTGCGGGCGATGGCGGCGGTGGCGGTGATGCCGCCGAACAGCGGCGCGACCAGGTTGCCGATGCCCTGGCCGATCAGCTCGCCATTGGGATCGTGCTTGCTGCCGGTCATGCCGTCGGCGACCACCGCGCAGAGCAGCGACTCGATCGCCCCGAGCATGGCGATGGCAAATGCCGGGGCGAGCAGTTGACGCACCAGCTCGAAGCTCATCTGCAAGGGTTGGCCATCGGCGCCGGGCAATTGCCAGGGCCAGGCGAAGCTCGGCAGGAACGGTGGAATGCCGGCATGCGCGACACCGTCCAGGCTGTAGCTGAAGCGCTCGCCGAGGGTCGCCACCGGCAGACCCATGGACTCCAGCATCAGGCTCAGCAACGCGCCCAGGGTCAGCGCCACCAGGTGGCCGGGAATTTTCGGCACCCAGCGCGGCCAGATCAACAGTACTGCCAGACACACCAGCGCCACCAGGCTGTCGCCCAGCTGAAGGCTGGGCAACGCGTGCAACAGCGCGTTGAGCTGCTCGATATAGTTGTTCGGCTGGGAGGCCAGGCTCAGACCGAGCAGATCCTTGATCTGCAGGGTGGCGATAACGATGCCGATGCCGGCGGTGAAGCCCAAGGTCACCGGGTAGGGGATGAATTCGATCAGCCGGCCGGCGCGCAGCAGGCCGAGCGCGATCAGGATCATTCCGGCCATCAGTGTGCACAACAGCAAACCGCCGAGGCCGAACTGCTGGGTGATCGGCAGCAGAATCACCACAAAGGCCGCGGTGGGGCCGGATACGTTGAAACGCGAGCCGCCGCACAGGGCGATCAGCGCGCCCGCCACCAGTACCGTATAGAGGCCGTGTTGCGGCGCCACACCGACCGCGATCGCCAGCGCCATGGCCAGTGGAATGGCGATGATGCCGACCGTCAGGCCGGCGCTCAGGTCGCCGCGCAGGTGCTTCCAGGAGTAACCGCCACGCAGGCTTTGACGCAAGGCGGCGAACAGCGCGGGTTGGGCTGGCAACATGATGGTGTCCACGGTGGTTGATCGCAGTATAGGTGCTACGGCCCTGGTCCAGGGGCGACCTAAGTCGCCTGTTATCGCCCTGTTGGCCATGTTACACAAGGCAGTTCGCTCGCGTGCGTTGAGCCTTGGGCCTGGGCAGGGGTAAACTGCCGCCCCCCGAGGCCCGGTAGCTGGAGTTGAGCATGCGTAAA
>NZ_CAMPHN010000031.1 GCF_946885885.1 uncultured Pseudomonas sp. | reverse complement strand
GACGGCGACGGCATCGGCGACAACGCCGACCCGGATCGCGATGGCGATGGCATTTCCAACGACTACGAAGAGCAGGTCGGCACCGACCCGAACGATAGCGCCAGCACGCCCGCGGATCAGGACAAGGACGGCATCCCCGACAGCCTGGACGACGATCGCGACGGCGACGGCGTAGCCAACGACCAGGACGTCTTCCCCGACGACGCAACCGAAAGCAAAGACTTGGACGGCGACGGCATTGGCGATAACAGCGACCCGGATCGCGACGGCGATGGCATCTCCAATGACTATGAAGCGCAAGTCGGTACCGATCCGAACGACAACACCAGCACCCCAGCTGACCAGGACAAAGACGGTATCCCCGACAGCCTGGACGACGACCGTGACGGTGACGGTGTAGCCAACGATCAGGACGCCTTCCCCGACGACGCGGGCGAAAGCAAAGACCTGGACGGCGACGGTGTCGGCGATAACGCCGACCCGGATCGCGATGGCGACGGCATCTCCAACGAGCACGAAGAACAGCTCGGCACCAATCCCGACGACGCAGGCAGCAAACCAGCCGATCAGGATAGCGACGGCCTGCCCGACAGCTTGGACGACGACCGTGACGGCGATGGCGTGGCCAACGATCAGGACGCCTTCCCGGACGATGCGAGCGAAAGCAAAGACCTGGACGGCGACGGCATCGGCGATAACGCCGATACGGATCGCGACGGCGATGGCGCCAGTAACGCGGATGAAGTTGCCGCCGGCACCGACCCCGATGACGCCAGCGATTTCCCCGATCGCGTGGCGCCGGATGTCAGCATCGACGGCCCGGACTTCCTCAGCGTCAATGAAGACAGCGTCAACCTGAGTGGCAGCGTCAGCGACAGTGGCTCAGGCGTGGATCGTCTGGAGTTCAGCTCAGATCGCTTCCCGGGCGCGCGTTTTGCCGTGAGCGTGCAAGCGGCGCAGTGGACGGCGAGCGTGCCGCTACTCGAAGGCACTAACCTGTTAACCCTGACGGCCTTCGACAAGGCCGGCAACGCGGCGCAGCTCGCGCGTAACGTGGAGCGTCAGCCGTTGGCCAGCGATATCGGCCTGCGTATCGATTACCCGCAGTCGGGTGCTGTGTTGACCGAGGCCACTCTGGTGGTGCGCGGCCTGCTGCGTAGCGACCAGCCGGCCCAGCGCCTGGAGGTATTGGTCAACGGCCAGGCCGCCACCCTGTCGCCGACCGCCCAGGTCACCGAGTTCAACTTCCAGTCCACTGCCCTTAACTTGCAGCCGGGGCCTAACACCCTGTCGATTCAGGGCTGGGTCGAGCAGCGCAGCGTTCAACGTAGCGTTCTGGTCACCTACCAGCCGCCGCAAACCAGCTTCGCCGCACCGCGCTTCGACAATCTGTCGCCGGCCAACGGCAGCCTGTTGCCGGGCGCCAGCTTTGTCTTGAGCGGCCAGGTATTCGCCGAAGGCGGTTTGCAGCGGGTCACGCTCAATGGCCGCAGCTTGACGCTGCGCGAGCCCGGCGCCCAGCTCCTGGATCTGCGCGAAAGCCTGACTATTCCGGACGGCCAGTCGACGTTCGGCGCCGAGTTGATCGCGCGCGACAACAGTGGCCAGGAAACCCGCCAGAGCCTCAGTTGGCAGTTGGATCGACAAGCGCCGCAGATCATCCTCGATGCGCCGCTATTGGAGCTGCCCGCGCAGAACCGGGTCAGCGAGCAGCCTTACCCGATCACGGGCACCGTGCGCGAAAACAACCTCGCCAGCTTCCAGCTCAATGGCCAGGACGTTGCCCTGCAACCGGGCGCCCAGGCCGGCGAGTTCCGCTTCGCCGCCCAGGTCGGTTTGCCGCTCGGCCAGCCGGTCAGCCTGACCTTGGAGGCCCGCGACCAGGCCGGCAATCAGCTACGACGCGAGTACAGCCTGGAGCTGTCCGGGCAAGCCGCGATCAACTGGGTGCTGCCGACCGAGGGCAGCGAACTGCTCAACCTCGGCGAGCCGATCAGCCTGCAAGTGGCGGCGCGTATCGAAGACCTTAGTGGCCAACTCGTCCCGCGCGTGTTCCTGCTCTCGAGCAATGGCGACAGCCTCGCCGAAGCGGGTCTGCTGGGCGACACCACACTGAAGAGCGCGACCCTGCAAATTCCGCCGCAAAGCGGCCAATACCGTCTGCTTGCCGTGTTGCAGGATGGCAATCAACAAGTCGTCGCCCAGAGCAACCGCAGCATCACCGTGGTGACGCAGGAGCAGGTGCCGATTGCCATCGAGCGCATTTCGCCAAATAACGCCGCGAAGAACGTCGACCCCAATGACTTCATCACCCTCTACTTCAACCAGGCCATCGATCCGACCAAGTTGGAACTCAAGGTATTCGAAAGCGCTAACGGTAAAACCTATGTGGATATGGATCCGTTAGGCGTAAACCCGCTGGAGGCCAAAGGTTACCAATTGGTGGATGTAAATCGCAGCTATGAGCCCGTACCGGGCGAGTTGTCGCTGCTGCCCGGCAATCAGGTAGTCGCCTTCTACCCCGCGCGGGATGTGGCGTACGCCGCCGAAGTCTCGGTCGAGGTGCGCTACGACGGCCAGGAACTGCAACGCATCCGCTACCAGACGCGAGCCTTGCCGACCCTGATCAGCGGCGCGGTGTTCGACCAGTTGCAGCAGCCGGTTCCCGACCTGGAGGTCCGCCTGGTCGAGCTGGGTCGCAGCACTCGCACCAACCGCGATGGCGCCTTCAACTTCGGCTTCGGCGATGCGGCGCAGGAGAACATTGCCGGCGGCAACTACCGGCTGGAGCTGAACCCAGGCCAGAGCAATCGCAACTACGGCAGCGAGCGTAAAGCTGTCGCCATTCAGGGTGGACGCAGCAATGAACTGGGCCGCTTCCAGCTGGCACAGTTGAACAGCAACCTGCCCTATAGCGCTCTGGAAGGCGGTCAGGTGTTCAGCCTGCTGCAAGGCGAGTTGAAGCTCGATCTGAGCCAGGCCAGCTTGCAATTCCCCGATGGCACCCAGAGCGGCGACGTGCATGCGCAACTCCTCGAGTTCGCGCAATTGCCGTACCCGGTCGAGCCCTTGGCCATGCCGTACTGGATGTACGGCATGCAGCCCGGCGGCATTGCCGTGGAAGGTGCGGTCAGTGTCGATCTGGCCGCCTTGAAGTTGGGCGACAGCTACGACTACCTGCCGGACAACGATGATTACGTGGTGCTGGTCGGCCTCGACCCGCAGGCCAAACGCATCGTCCCCGTGGGTGTTGGGCAGGTGAGCAATTACCGGGTGCTCAGCCGCGGCGAGCTGGTGCTACAGACCCTCGACCTGATCGGTTTTGCCCTGGTCGGCGGCGAAGCCCAACCCGCACTTAAAGCCTATGCGGAAGGGCAGCTCAACCTGCGCCAACTGCAAAGCGAATTGAACCGTTTGAACAATAGCCAATAGCGCCAGCTCAGGGATGCTTGATAGATGGACATGCTGCTTTTCTTTCGCACCTTATGCCGCACCTTAGTGCGCAGTAGCACCTTCAGCCTGGTCGTCTGCCTGCTGATTGGCTGGAGCAGCGGCGTCCATGCCTTCTGGTCGTTGGGTATGATTCCTGGCGTGTATATCCCGCAGACCTACTACAAGCATGGCGCGGTCTATACCCGGGCGATCGTCTTGAGCCCGGCGGGTAATCCGTACTACGTCGAGTACGACAGCAGCGGCAACGAAGGCCGCGAAATCGCCGAGAAAACCGGCGAGTACGAGCGCGCGCAGATCATGGCGGGCGCCTATTACCGCAGCCTGTTGCAGCGCCTGGCGGACGCCAAGACGCGTTACCCCGAGCACGAAGAAATGACCGCGGCGGCTTACCGTGGCAGCACCTTCAAAACCGCCGGCGGCGAAACCATCCAGAAGCCCTCGATCGCCCCCAACACCTTGACCGTGCTGGTGCGCGCCGAGAACAATCGCTACCTCAAAGACGGCTCGGATCTGCTGTTGCTCGAACTGCCGATCAAAGCCAGCGTGCAACCCTCGGCTTCCAGTGCCTCGCTGCTGCTGTCCGAAGCCGGCGACATCCTGCACCAAACGGCCAACACCATCGCCTTTCGCGTGGGCTTCTTCGGCAAGGATGGCAAGGTCGCGACGAACCTGCGCCGTGATCATGACAGCGAAATCTACGGCAAGATGCCCAGCGTTCCGGTGAGCCTGGGCGGGCATATCGCTGGTGGCTTCGCCATCACCGATGCGGACGGCAAGTACCGCATGAACTACTTTCTACCGGCTTGCCCCGGGTTCACCTTCGAGTACACCACTCCGGTCTACTTGGAGCTGTACTACTCGCGCTTCAACCCGCGCGGCAACTCGATGATGCCCTACTACCTGGTGCGCCAGGACTACGACTTCTGCAATGGCCTGGGGGTCTACAGCATGGGTGCCGCCATGGTCATCGCGACTATGGCCACACCGGTAAAACCGAAATTCGACTTCCCCGTCGATCTGATGGTGGTGGATGGTGCCGCTGCCTTTGCCAATGTCAAACTGGACGCCAAAACAGCCTACAACCCAGAGACCAGCGACTACGCCAAAACCGTCCAGGATGCCTACGACTTCGACGGCGACGAAAAACCGGAAATCATAGTGCCGGGCAAGAAGGTCAAAAAAACCATCGACGGCAAAGAGCGCGAAGTCTTCGTCGAAACCGCAGTCGCAGAAGCCGAACTGCAAGGCATCTACCTGTCCAGCCGGCACAGCGGCAAACCGGCCAGCACCGAGGAAACCGCCCCCGACTTCACTCGCCTGATCGATACCACGGCCGACTTCAAGGACCGTGGCTTGTTGCAAAGCATCACCAGCGAAGACCTGCGCGACACCGATATCTATGTATTCCGCGAATCCACCGGGCAACTGGTGGCCGAGCGCCGCGGCCTGCACGAGAACGAGCTGTACAAAAACTACTCCGGTGTGGATGACAAGCAAGGCAGCTTCCGCTTCACCATTCAGTTGCGTGGCGCCGTCGAAAACAACTACGCCCTGGCAGGTCGCAACGGCGAAGCCAACTTCACCAAGTGGCAAAGCGCTGGCGGTTTTACCGAAGAATTTCAAAAGCGCACCGCCAACCACCTCAAGTCGGGCGAGCAGGTGCGCATCATCGCCATCAACCGCCCCACCGGTTATATGGGCAGCGCCCGGATCAGCCTCAACGCCTCGCTGAACGGCAACATGATCGACCTCAACCAGGCGCGCATCCAGCTCACCCCGCCCAACCTGAAAGTCTGGGCCGAGCGCAAAAACAAGATCGAACGGGGCATGACCAAAGGCGAGGAAAAGAAACAACTGATCGGCAACGAAGGCGCGGGCCTGGGCAGCGATATCAGCATCGCCATCTACACCGACTGGCGCGACCAGGACGGCGGCCCCCTGCCCGAAGCCCTGGCCGACTACGGCTATACCGGCCGCCTGGCCAAAATCGTTGCCGCCAACCAACTCGCCCCTGTGGGCGCCAACAACCTCTCGCAATTCAAAATCAAACCCGGCCAACAGGTGCAGGTCATCCAACTGCCGGAAAAAGTGTTGGCCAAACAACACCTCTACCTGCAAGTGGCCGGGCAGCCGGAAAACCGCAACCCGGACTTCGCCACCGGCAACGGCGAAGGCATCCTCAAATACCGCCCGAGCAAATACGTACCGGTACAAGTCCCGCTGCACGACGAACAAGCCAGCGAAATCGCCCGGCAGGCCTACCGCAAGGCGGACAAGGAACACCCTGAGCTGAACCTGAAAAAGCCCGAGCCGATGTACAGCTGGAAGTACCGGCCGGAGATGCAGTTCAGTTTGTATGAGTTGAACGTGAAAGAGATTCGCCGTGAAAACGCCGAGGGCAGCAACACCGATATTTACAACAACAAAACGCCGACCATTGTCAGCAGTGATCGCTATGTAAGCTTTATCTACGACCTGATCAAATCCTCGGTTGGCGCGCTGGAATCCTGGAGCTACAAAGGCGAGCGCGAGTTGGTGCTGGCCTTCGGGCAGCAGGAAGTTAGAGCCACCGTCGATAAGACGCAGACCATCAAGTTCGAAGACATCGGCCAGCTGGCTAAGCTTGATGCCGATGACTTTCTGTCGCTGCGTCTGTATGCCAATAACGATGTGGGCAACGTGCTTTGGGAATTCGCCTTTGAGACCTTGGCGCTGGAGTCGACCAATATCGGCTTTAAGGAAGAAACCGCCAGCTCCTATCTGTTGAGTGCGGATGATCCCAAGCTGGACTTCAAGGCCACCTTACTGGGCTATGCCAGCCGCGATCCCGACAAGAAGAAGCCGGTGACCATACTTTGGTCGTTGCAGGGCGACGGAAGTCTGAGCAAACAGGCTCAAACCAGTACTGATTTCGGGGTATTCGATAACACCCTGAGCATGCCGACGCGAAAAGGCGCCACAACCAAGATATTTGTAGAAATTCAGGACAATCCCGGTAGCAAAACCAGCTGGAAGACCGTCAAGGTCACTGCTGGTGCGCCCAGTCGCGTTGTTACACGGGTGACCGGGCAGGCGGAAGCTCTTGAGCAAGGCCAGGCTCGTATCGATGTTGAGGTATATGACAAATTCAACAACTTGGTGGAAGACGATACACCGGTGAGTTTCGAACTGGCCGACAGTATGCGCATTGTTGAGCAGCAGTTGTCGACGCTGAACGGTAAGGCCTTCATCATAGTAACCGGCGGAGAGTTGGATACTGCCAATACCAAAGCTGTGATTACGGCAGGTACCGCCTCCGCCGAAGCCGACCTATCGATCAAAGGCGCCACCATCGAGTTGAGCGCCAGTAAGACTCAGCCGGAGAAAGGCGAAATCGTCACCCTGACCGCCAAGGTCAAGCGCGCAAACGGCCAGCCGGCTGTAGGTGTGCCCGTAGTATTCAATGCGGGACGCGGGGTCATGCAGACCCCTTATCAGCTAACTGATGGTGCGGGTGTGGCCAAGGCCACTTTTGTCGCAGGCTTGAACGCCAGCGACGATATTTGGCGCGCTCAAGTGGGTTATATCGCCAGCGCTGAACTCAATTTCAAGGTGGCCTCTGGCAGCAACCGCTCCATTGAGGCTCAGGACGCCATGCTGGTGGCGGATGTCGATGAGCCCGGCGTAGTCAGCTATGACAGCTATGGCGTTGCGGTGCAGGCGGCCTATGAGGTCAGCGGCAGCTTGCAGATCGCGTCCCAGGATGGCGGGAGTGTTCAAATCGGCGATATGTCCGACCCCAACCTGGAGCCGTTGCTGTCGCTGCAAATGAGCGCTTTGGAGTTTTCAGCCGACGGCTCGCAGATCTTTTCGGATGAGGTAGGTGGCGCTGGTGCCGTAGTCAGCAATGCTGAAATTGTCCGCGACCATCCCATGGGCGGCGGGCGTAGTACAGCGTTTCAATCGACCAGTCGGGCCACCGTGGCCAACTCCTCGCTGCTTGAGCTAAGCGATGGTTTTGGCCTGCGTCTGGACATTAAGCCCAGTGCGCCCGGCAGTGTCTTCGACCTGAATGGTGCACACCGGTTGGCCTATGATGGCGACAGGATGGCGTACACAGTGCGTACCGACGAAGGCGAGTTTTCAGTAGCCCTAGCTGGCGTTGGTGCCGATGCCTGGCACAGCGTTGCTGTGCGTATGTGGCAAGGCCAAATCGAGTTGTATGTGGATGGTCGCGTTGCCAAGGCCGCTTATGCAGGCACTCTCAATATTGGCGGTTCCGGTCTTGCAGTTGGCGGGCTTCAAGCGCATATCCGCAGCGTGAAGGTGTTCGATTGGAACAGCGCTCCGTTGGTCAGCTTTGCTAATGGCAGCAACACGACCGAGCTGCAGGTAGGCGCCAATAAGCTGGTCGTCCATAGCCTGGGCAATCTCGGAAAACGGGTAGTCGGAAGCCAGCTTAAACAAATGCGTGTGGCAGTAGTTAGCGGCCAGGAACGCAACTTTGTAAGCCTGTTGACCCGTGCTGGGTTTGCCGAAATGGCCGGGCAAATGATGGCCGCCGCGCCTCCTGCTGATATGCCGATAAGCCAATACCAATTGACAAACCCCGTATCTCGGCTAATCTCGAGTGCCTATGCCTGGACATGGGACACGGTATGGAAAGCTGCTAAAGAGGGCGTCGGGCTTCTGATCCCTTATGAAGACTTCATCACCATTGGTGAACAGCTGATTTACTGGAGCAACAACGACCCGCGTTTCGACGCAGGAACTCTGGCATTCGCCGCTATCGGTGCCGCTACCGTTATTCCGGTGGCCAAGCCTATCAAGCCGCTGTTAGGACCGGCAAAAAGCATGGTCGCCGCGCTGAAAAAGTTTCCGGGAGCAAAGCATTTTGCAGGGGCGATTGGCAGCTCGGTGAAAGCGGGGCTCTCGGGCAATACCAAGCGCCTGGAAAAGCTACTGCCGTTTATTCAGATAGGAGTCGAGCTGTATCAGGATGATGAAGCGTTTAGCTTCCTGATGAATGCCATTCAAAGTGAGGACGACTTCTGGGTATGGGTCGATTACTTGGCCGAGCTGGCGTTGGATGCCGGTGGTTTTGGTGAGGAGACAGCTTCCATCATAGTGCCGAAAAATGCTTCTTGGTTAGTAACCAATAGCGGTTTAGTACCATACGCATATGCATTGACCCCTAGGCAGAAAGTGGCGGCCGATCTCACCAAGGCCCTACGGCGCATGAGTAAGTCGATAAAGACTCCCAAAGAATTCACTCCAGTGCTGAAAGAAGTGCTGAAGGAAATAAAGAACGAGGGCAAGGGGGTCAAAAAGCTCATGGCCGACGGCACTTTCCTGAATGGTGCCATGGCATTTGGAGCTGCCAAGATTCGCCACTTTTTCACCAGCAGTAAAAACTGGCGCGTTCGGCGCGAAGTAGTGCTGTTTGCGGTTCTGTATCTTTCGGAACAGCAAGCTGCCGGCAAGTTGAAGATCGACAAAAGCAAGTTTGCCAGCTTGCTCGCGGACCTCATCTCCGGGTTTCCCTACAAACAGCACGGTGCGATTTTCCAGCTGGCTGAAATGTTGATCTATCAGATCAAAGCAAACCATGGCCCGAGTCCGAGGATGCAGATTGTTGGTATCGACGAGGTGCGCCAAGCATATCGACTAGCGCATACAATCGCTGGCCCGGCCAGGGACTCAGATAAACCCTATAAGCGCCGTGTCGACATCGTGCTGGCACCTGATGGTGATAAAACCAAGGAGCAGTGGGTTGAGCTCAAGTCCTTAGCCGGCCCTTTTAGTGCTAGTTGGTTTGATAGTGACGTGAATAAAGTCGGTAGTGCGGACGACACGAACGACGAGGCACGTGGTTACTACCGCCAGTTTTTCCATGACTTGCGCTTGAATCAGAAGTTGATGAATAGCAAAAACCTCGACCTTATTGTGGGCGATCCCAAGCACAACGGTAATAGCGTGTTTTTTTGGTACTTTCAGGACTTCAAGCAGACGCCTACCGCGTCCAAGCCACCAACCAAAACGGATGAGGGTACGGCGCAGAAGGAATTTTGCGCCTTGCCCAGAGGATTGGGGGATACGACGGGCTTCTATAAGGAAAACTTCTCGCAGCCGGCCAAGGCAACGGCGCGGGAGTGTCAGGTGATGGTGAAGCTTTCGATATCCTTGCGCGATACCAAAAGCTACTTTGAAGAATATCTAGTTACTTATGCGGACCAACTCGATATCAAAGACTTCATTAGCATCGTTAAAA
Organism: uncultured Pseudomonas sp.; assembly: GCF_946885885.1. Next base: position 25,992 of record NZ_CAMPHN010000031.1, on the reverse strand, counting down.
ATATTGCGGAGTAACAATGAGCGCGGATTTCTTCGCTGGATTTGATGTGAGCTTCTGGAAAACCAAAGACAAAGCCTGGGTAGGAGAGCGCGAGCAAGCTTGGCAGCAAGTTGAACTATTACTGTATGGCTTATCCCTGCCTAAAAAGTACAAAGCGATCAGCAAACGCTATTTCATGAAAGGTGTGCTGCCGGATTGGCAAAAGCACAAGGATGATGAGGAAAGTCCTCTAAACCTGTTCCTTTTCCTCCACCTGCATCCCAGCCGCAATGAACAGGTGTTGCGAGCATTACGTGATATGTACTTAAGTGAGAAATGTATCAAAGCTAGGGATGTGTTGCAGGGTATGGGGAATCTCTCAACTATTGGCACATTGATTAGTGCTGCTGGCGGCTTTGTCGTGGCAACCGAGGACGCGCTGGCTAAAGAGCTGCCTCATCTTTCTAATGAGCTAGAATCCTTTCCGCCGGTGGGCAGTAAGCCGCCATTTATCATTTATAAAAAACTCGTTCTGCACACCCAAGGTAACAATGAAAAACTGTTTTCTTTGCTCTGGCCCGAACCCTCTCAGCGCACGCTGAAGTTAGCAGGGCAGTCCAATGAAATAGCCTTGCCATCTCTAAGTCATGATTTATTATGGACGTTAAGCCGATGGCTTACCCTGCCACTGCCCTTGAATCTCGGCTCGCAGGACATGCTCTTCCAATACGAGTCACCGCGCGAAAGTTGGTATGCTCAGGCTGCCACTGAGGAAATTCCGTCTGCCCCGCAGTTTGCAGAGTTAGTGCTAGTAGCACTCTATCGCATCTACAATTTTAATCAGGCTGCTGAAGGCAATACGCCGCGTACGCACTTTGTACAGAAAATGATTGAAATGTTTGATACCCGTGAATTCGCTCCCTCCTTCAAAGAGGCCTGGGCTCACGTGAAAGAAGGCGGGCTGCAGGTTAAAGACCCGTGGTCTAATGACTATTTTTTGGAGGGGTCGTCTCTCTTAGACAATATACGAAGCTCCGCTTGAACGCGCTGTCTGCTCAGGGATTATTAGATGGATAATGGGATGCGCAACGGAAATTTTCTGAACTGAGCCGATAGCGAGCGGGTCCAACTGTTGTTACGTGCCGTTGATTTTGGCGGAGGCGAATATATTACCGCTGGCAAAAAACAGGCGGTTTCACCCAGTTCCTGAAAATTCCTTTAAACATACCTTGGTGGGGCTTTATCGTATCCAAAATTTTGATTAATTAGCACAGGGCGACAGTTTTTGGATGCAGCGAGGCTGGCTGAATAATGGGTTATCAAACGCACCGTGGGTCTTCGTTGATCCACATTCGCGGTGACCGGGTTTTGTCTATGCTCGCCGCGTTTAATTATGCACTCGATGAAGACCTAAGCACTACGGAAAATCTTATCGAATGCCTTATAGATATTGATTGGGAGTGTGTAAGCCAAGGTGCCAGTACACTGAGTTTTACTCATGACCCTGAAGAGGCGATCGACTGGCAAGCATTCATAACCATGGCACCGTTTCTCGAAGACGGCAGCTTTTTTGAAGAGCGGCCTGATGATTATGTCGAGGATCTTCAAGGTAATAGCTGCCCTGGGGTGATGCAGGCCATCGTTGAGGAAGGGGTTTTGCACTGCCGTCTGTATGCGCTGGTCGAAACAGCAAGCGGTCAAAGAGTCCGGCAGTTGGTGCAGGTTCTCGATCCTCTGCTCTTTTAATGCACGTCAGCCATATGCCATTGCCAGCGCGGTGCCTCAGGCTGCCAAGTAACCAGCTTGAGGCGAACCCTGCCGTTGATTTTGCCGAGGTCTATTCCGCCAATCTTCCGACTATCCATACTCAGTTGCGGATTATCCCCTAAGACATAGAGTTGATTACCTTGGATGCCGGAATTTGTACCCGGCCAGTTGGCGCAGCGTTTGACGACCGCGAAATCGGCGGCTTGCTGAAATACCACGATATCGCCGGTGACAGGGGTGTGAGTAGAGTAGGCCCAGGTATCAACCAGAATAAAGTCGCCAGGATTGAGCGTTGGGGTCATTGAGGGCGAGGGCACAAAGTACACTTGGACACCCAACAGACTTTGTTTATTCGTCAGGCCTAGCCCAAGGCTGAGTACGCTCAGCAGGCTGAAGCCGAGTAAACGAATAAGCCGCTCACGCATTTTCAAGGTGAAAGGGGAAAAGGCCAGCCCGTATAAGGCACTTCCCAAGCAGAGCAGGCACACCGCGCCTATCAGGATTATCCATCCGGTCGGGTGCAGAATCAGACGGGTCAACGAAAGGAAGGTTAGCAGCAAATAGAAAAGGGCTTGAAACGCCAAGGCCCTTTTGACAGACCCCAAATAAGCAAGCCCTGCTCCAGGCAGCAAGAGATTGAGCGGTAGGCTGATTAATTTTTGAGGCATGGGTTGGACTTGAGCCATCGGTTACTCGGACGCGGCCAGTTTAGTCGTTGAGTAAGGGCTCACGAAGGGGGTTGCTCATGCATTTTTGTTTTTATGAAATTTTGGGATAGGTTTCGGATTCCCTTCGGCATCGCTCGAACCGCTCTTTAACAATCCGGCGTTAACCCAGGGCACCAAATGGTGCTCTGGTGTGGGCCAGTTCGTGCCCACATAAACGATTTTTAAGCTGACCGGCTTATACAGCGCATGCGAGTGCCGGTCGGCAGCAACGACGCCAGCGCCCCGATCGCGTGGCGCCGGATGTCAGCATCGACGGCCCGGACTTCCTCAGCGTCAATGAAGACAGCGTCAACCTGAGTGGCAGCGTCAGCGACAGTGGCTCAGGCGTGGATCGTCTGGAGTTCAGCTCAGATCGCTTCCCGGGCGCGCGTTTTGCCGTGAGCGTGCAAGCGGCGCAGTGGACGGCGAGCGTGCCGCTACTCGAAGGCACTAACCTGTTAACCCTGACGGCCTTCGACAAGGCCGGCAACGCGGCGCAGCTCGCGCGTAACGTGGAGCGTCAGCCGTTGGCCAGCGATATCGGCCTGCGTATCGATTACCCGCAGTCGGGTGCTGTGTTGACCGAGGCCACTCTGGTGGTGCGCGGCCTGCTGCGTAGCGACCAGCCGGCCCAGCGCCTGGAGGTATTGGTCAACGGCCAGGCCGCCACCCTGTCGCCGACCGCCCAGGTCACCGAGTTCAACTTCCAGTCCACTGCCCTTAACTTGCAGCCGGGGCCTAACACCCTGTCGATTCAGGGCTGGGTCGAGCAGCGCAGCGTTCAACGTAGCGTTCTGGTCACCTACCAGCCGCCGCAAACCAGCTTCGCCGCACCGCGCTTCGACAATCTGTCGCCGGCCAACGGCAGCCTGTTGCCGGGCGCCAGCTTTGTCTTGAGCGGCCAGGTATTCGCCGAAGGCGGTTTGCAGCGGGTCACGCTCAATGGCCGCAGCTTGACGCTGCGCGAGCCCGGCGCCCAGCTCCTGGATCTGCGCGAAAGCCTGACTATTCCGGACGGCCAGTCGACGTTCGGCGCCGAGTTGATCGCGCGCGACAACAGTGGCCAGGAAACCCGCCAGAGCCTCAGTTGGCAGTTGGATCGACAAGCGCCGCAGATCATCCTCGATGCGCCGCTATTGGAGCTGCCCGCGCAGAACCGGGTCAGCGAGCAGCCTTACCCGATCACGGGCACCGTGCGCGAAAACAACCTCGCCAGCTTCCAGCTCAATGGCCAGGACGTTGCCCTGCAACCGGGCGCCCAGGCCGGCGAGTTCCGCTTCGCCGCCCAGGTCGGTTTGCCGCTCGGCCAGCCGGTCAGCCTGACCTTGGAGGCCCGCGACCAGGCCGGCAATCAGCTACGACGCGAGTACAGCCTGGAGCTGTCCGGGCAAGCCGCGATCAACTGGGTGCTGCCGACCGAGGGCAGCGAACTGCTCAACCTCGGCGAGCCGATCAGCCTGCAAGTGGCGGCGCGTATCGAAGACCTTAGTGGCCAACTCGTCCCGCGCGTGTTCCTGCTCTCGAGCAATGGCGACAGCCTCGCCGAAGCGGGTCTGCTGGGCGACACCACACTGAAGAGCGCGACCCTGCAAATTCCGCCGCAAAGCGGCCAATACCGTCTGCTTGCCGTGTTGCAGGATGGCAATCAACAAGTCGTCGCCCAGAGCAACCGCAGCATCACCGTGGTGACGCAGGAGCAGGTGCCGATTGCCATCGAGCGCATTTCGCCAAATAACGCCGCGAAGAACGTCGACCCCAATGACTTCATCACCCTCTACTTCAACCAGGCCATCGATCCGACCAAGTTGGAACTCAAGGTATTCGAAAGCGCTAACGGTAAAACCTATGTGGATATGGATCCGTTAGGCGTAAACCCGCTGGAGGCCAAAGGTTACCAATTGGTGGATGTAAATCGCAGCTATGAGCCCGTACCGGGCGAGTTGTCGCTGCTGCCCGGCAATCAGGTAGTCGCCTTCTACCCCGCGCGGGATGTGGCGTACGCCGCCGAAGTCTCGGTCGAGGTGCGCTACGACGGCCAGGAACTGCAACGCATCCGCTACCAGACGCGAGCCTTGCCGACCCTGATCAGCGGCGCGGTGTTCGACCAGTTGCAGCAGCCGGTTCCCGACCTGGAGGTCCGCCTGGTCGAGCTGGGTCGCAGCACTCGCACCAACCGCGATGGCGCCTTCAACTTCGGCTTCGGCGATGCGGCGCAGGAGAACATTGCCGGCGGCAACTACCGGCTGGAGCTGAACCCAGGCCAGAGCAATCGCAACTACGGCAGCGAGCGTAAAGCTGTCGCCATTCAGGGTGGACGCAGCAATGAACTGGGCCGCTTCCAGCTGGCACAGTTGAACAGCAACCTGCCCTATAGCGCTCTGGAAGGCGGTCAGGTGTTCAGCCTGCTGCAAGGCGAGTTGAAGCTCGATCTGAGCCAGGCCAGCTTGCAATTCCCCGATGGCACCCAGAGCGGCGACGTGCATGCGCAACTCCTCGAGTTCGCGCAATTGCCGTACCCGGTCGAGCCCTTGGCCATGCCGTACTGGATGTACGGCATGCAGCCCGGCGGCATTGCCGTGGAAGGTGCGGTCAGTGTCGATCTGGCCGCCTTGAAGTTGGGCGACAGCTACGACTACCTGCCGGACAACGATGATTACGTGGTGCTGGTCGGCCTCGACCCGCAGGCCAAACGCATCGTCCCCGTGGGTGTTGGGCAGGTGAGCAATTACCGGGTGCTCAGCCGCGGCGAGCTGGTGCTACAGACCCTCGACCTGATCGGTTTTGCCCTGGTCGGCGGCGAAGCCCAACCCGCACTTAAAGCCTATGCGGAAGGGCAGCTCAACCTGCGCCAACTGCAAAGCGAATTGAACCGTTTGAACAATAGCCAATAGCGCCAGCTCAGGGATGCTTGATAGATGGACATGCTGCTTTTCTTTCGCACCTTATGCCGCACCTTAGTGCGCAGTAGCACCTTCAGCCTGGTCGTCTGCCTGCTGATTGGCTGGAGCAGCGGCGTCCATGCCTTCTGGTCGTTGGGTATGATTCCTGGCGTGTATATCCCGCAGACCTACTACAAGCATGGCGCGGTCTATACCCGGGCGATCGTCTTGAGCCCGGCGGGTAATCCGTACTACGTCGAGTACGACAGCAGCGGCAACGAAGGCCGCGAAATCGCCGAGAAAACCGGCGAGTACGAGCGCGCGCAGATCATGGCGGGCGCCTATTACCGCAGCCTGTTGCAGCGCCTGGCGGACGCCAAGACGCGTTACCCCGAGCACGAAGAAATGACCGCGGCGGCTTACCGTGGCAGCACCTTCAAAACCGCCGGCGGCGAAACCATCCAGAAGCCCTCGATCGCCCCCAACACCTTGACCGTGCTGGTGCGCGCCGAGAACAATCGCTACCTCAAAGACGGCTCGGATCTGCTGTTGCTCGAACTGCCGATCAAAGCCAGCGTGCAACCCTCGGCTTCCAGTGCCTCGCTGCTGCTGTCCGAAGCCGGCGACATCCTGCACCAAACGGCCAACACCATCGCCTTTCGCGTGGGCTTCTTCGGCAAGGATGGCAAGGTCGCGACGAACCTGCGCCGTGATCATGACAGCGAAATCTACGGCAAGATGCCCAGCGTTCCGGTGAGCCTGGGCGGGCATATCGCTGGTGGCTTCGCCATCACCGATGCGGACGGCAAGTACCGCATGAACTACTTTCTACCGGCTTGCCCCGGGTTCACCTTCGAGTACACCACTCCGGTCTACTTGGAGCTGTACTACTCGCGCTTCAACCCGCGCGGCAACTCGATGATGCCCTACTACCTGGTGCGCCAGGACTACGACTTCTGCAATGGCCTGGGGGTCTACAGCATGGGTGCCGCCATGGTCATCGCGACTATGGCCACACCGGTAAAACCGAAATTCGACTTCCCCGTCGATCTGATGGTGGTGGATGGTGCCGCTGCCTTTGCCAATGTCAAACTGGACGCCAAAACAGCCTACAACCCAGAGACCAGCGACTACGCCAAAACCGTCCAGGATGCCTACGACTTCGACGGCGACGAAAAACCGGAAATCATAGTGCCGGGCAAGAAGGTCAAAAAAACCATCGACGGCAAAGAGCGCGAAGTCTTCGTCGAAACCGCAGTCGCAGAAGCCGAACTGCAAGGCATCTACCTGTCCAGCCGGCACAGCGGCAAACCGGCCAGCACCGAGGAAACCGCCCCCGACTTCACTCGCCTGATCGATACCACGGCCGACTTCAAGGACCGTGGCTTGTTGCAAAGCATCACCAGCGAAGACCTGCGCGACACCGATATCTATGTATTCCGCGAATCCACCGGGCAACTGGTGGCCGAGCGCCGCGGCCTGCACGAGAACGAGCTGTACAAAAACTACTCCGGTGTGGATGACAAGCAAGGCAGCTTCCGCTTCACCATTCAGTTGCGTGGCGCCGTCGAAAACAACTACGCCCTGGCAGGTCGCAACGGCGAAGCCAACTTCACCAAGTGGCAAAGCGCTGGCGGTTTTACCGAAGAATTTCAAAAGCGCACCGCCAACCACCTCAAGTCGGGCGAGCAGGTGCGCATCATCGCCATCAACCGCCCCACCGGTTATATGGGCAGCGCCCGGATCAGCCTCAACGCCTCGCTGAACGGCAACATGATCGACCTCAACCAGGCGCGCATCCAGCTCACCCCGCCCAACCTGAAAGTCTGGGCCGAGCGCAAAAACAAGATCGAACGGGGCATGACCAAAGGCGAGGAAAAGAAACAACTGATCGGCAACGAAGGCGCGGGCCTGGGCAGCGATATCAGCATCGCCATCTACACCGACTGGCGCGACCAGGACGGCGGCCCCCTGCCCGAAGCCCTGGCCGACTACGGCTATACCGGCCGCCTGGCCAAAATCGTTGCCGCCAACCAACTCGCCCCTGTGGGCGCCAACAACCTCTCGCAATTCAAAATCAAACCCGGCCAACAGGTGCAGGTCATCCAACTGCCGGAAAAAGTGTTGGCCAAACAACACCTCTACCTGCAAGTGGCCGGGCAGCCGGAAAACCGCAACCCGGACTTCGCCACCGGCAACGGCGAAGGCATCCTCAAATACCGCCCGAGCAAATACGTACCGGTACAAGTCCCGCTGCACGACGAACAAGCCAGCGAAATCGCCCGGCAGGCCTACCGCAAGGCGGACAAGGAACACCCTGAGCTGAACCTGAAAAAGCCCGAGCCGATGTACAGCTGGCAGTATCGGCCGGAGATGCAGTTCAGTTTGTATGAATTGAATATCAAAGAAATCCGTAAAGTTGATGCGAGGAATTTGATCGATCAAGCATATGTAGATAACAAGCCTACGCTGGCAAGCACTGAGAAGTTGTTAGAGATTTATTACGATCTGCTCAAGTCGCAATTTGGGGAGTTGCAAGCGTGGAGTTATGAAGGGGAAAAGCAGCTAGTCTTGGCGTTTGGTGAGCAAGAGATCGAGGCGACTTTCGGCGAAGATCAAACTATTCGTTTCGAAAATCTTGAGCATTTGGGTTTGTTAGACGTCGATGATTTCCTTTCTATCCGATTGTATAGCAATAGCGATCAAGGTAATACGTTGCTTGAGTGGGCGTTTGAATATCTTAGCGTGTTTGCTAATGAAGATGAAAGTTTCAACGAGGATAGTAAATATATATTCGTTAGTGCTGATGATCCTAAGGTTGAAATGAAGGCTGTGCTGGCGGGTTATTACCATCGTCGAGAGGAGATCAAAAAGCCCGAAACTGTTCGTTGGGCTGTCGAGGGCGGCGGTAGTGTTTCGCCGGCCATCAATACCTCTATGGATACTGGAGTTTTCTCGACCATGCTAACTATGCCTACTTCGGCCGGAAGCAAGGGAATAGTTAATGCTGCGCTGCAAGGAGGAGATGCCAAGGCCTACTTTAAAGAGGTATACGTTATCCCAGGTGCCCCGGCCAACATCAGCGCAACTTTTACAGGCCAGCTCTATGCGGGGAATGTTGGTGAACTTGAGGCCAGTGTGCGGGTCACTGATCGTCATGGAAATATCATGCCTTCGGGTGTGGGAGTTGATTTTTATGTAGAAGGCGAGGGTGTTTTAAGTACAGATTCAGAGGCTCTTTTTGGCGGGCTGGCCAAAGTAAAAATCCACCGAGCAAGTAGGCCTGGGGATAATAACTACTTGGTAGTTAAGATTAATGATCTTGTACGGCGCTTTCCTTTTTCAGTGAAATCGTTCCAGGCGAATCCTGAGCTGCCTGAAGAAGTCTACGAAAATAAAATTGTGGATTTGAAAGTCAGCCTGAGTGGTATTCCATCGGAAGAAATAAAAGCAAAAACATTCAAGATTTCCGTTGATAAAGGTTTGATCATTGATCAGGTTGGTCGTATAGATGCTGACGGTAACTTGATCTATCGATGGCATACGGGCCATGCTCCAGGTGATGCGAACGTTTTCTTTGGTCTTGGTGATGGCACAAGAGGTCGCAAGGGGTACCGAGTTCTTCCAGACCCTGAAAGTCTAGTTGTAAATAAAAAGCCAGTATTTTTAGTTGCAGGCGCTGAGGCCGATGTAATTTCCTATTCGCGGGCAAATGGGCAAAATATTTCTATTCCTATATTGCGGCAGGACAAAATTACTCTCAAAGGTAAGCCTGGAGAAAATATAATTATCCGCTTAGGGGACGCCCTTAGTCCCAATCGCCAGTCTTTAACAACCCTGCGTCCTGGTAATCTGGAGCGGAGCCGATTTCTTTCTCAAGGGCAACTTATAGCTAAAGCGCCAGGCTTCCGCCATAAACTGAGCACAGTTGATGGTAGGCCTGTTGCATTCAACTATAAGGGATATGCGTTAACTCTAGGGGAGAGTGCAAAGTTAATAGAAGCGGCGCAGAGAAATGACCTGCGGCTCGCTATGGAATTTGAGAGTGAAAACGATGGAGTTTTACTCTCATGGCAGGATTTGTTGAGTTTCAATATTTATCAAGGAAAGTTGCAAGTCACTAGGAAATTGTCTGATGGTGAGCAGGAGATTTTTCAGGAGCATGTTTTGCCTTCCAGTAGTGGTATTCACCTGCTTCAACTGAACTCTGAGGGTGGTGCGTTCCATTACAGCCTAGATGATATCCAGGGGGTCGTATCCCCAGTGGATGGTGCAATTGCTAAGAATGACAGCAAGATTAGCCTCTTGGGATGGAAAGGCGCGAGCCTGCGCCACTTTTCTGCGGTTTCACAGTCAGCAGCGCCCCTCGTAAAGTTGAATAAACTAACTGAAGATACAATCCATGTCGGGTTAGATGCACAGGGGCAGGCTGAGCTTTTACTGGAAATGTCTACTGCTAGTCTTAGCGGAGGCTATCAAGCGGTGCCGCTAACTATTGGTAATGAAATTCTGAGCGTTCCTGTATATACCGCTGATGCTGTAAAAGCGGTGCTTGGTGGTTTGTTAGAGCATAGCGAGTTGAATATTGACGCCGTCCGCAACGGGTTGGCTTATGATCGGCGCAGCGGTAGTAGCTTTCTCCAGCAAGCTAATATCAGTACTCAAGTTATGGAAGGTGCACTCTCCAATACGGAAAAACTCAAAGCGCTGCTCAGCGTTTTCGTGAGTTTGCCGGAAGGGCACTACTTGGTCTCTCATGTAGACAGACTCTCAACTTTTGTCGGTGAGACGACAGCGCCTGAGTTCGAGTCGGCAATTATATCGCTGTTGGGGAAGGTCATTGCGCAAAGAGGAAGTTCTGACGCTAGCTACAGCTATAAAAGAATGCTGGGGCTCCTTGTATTATCTGAAATGTTGGAGCGTTATAGGGATATGGCCACCTTCCTAGCTCATTCAGTAGAAACTACTGAAGACTTAGAGCGGTGGCTGAATATATTGGCGCTTCCCGCCAACGGTTGGGTGTTTTTTGATCCGCCAACGCCAAGAGTAGAGCAAAGCTGTACCGCGGATGTTATTTATGCTTTTGAGGTTGAGGGTGGTGAGAAGGGCATGCCTTACAACCCCTGTCGGTTGTCCGGCGAAATGTTTGGCCAATGGTTGGAAGGTATTCTTAACGAGGTTCCTGACTATAGGGACTCTCCTCATGAGATACACGTATTCTTGCAAGGCTTGTACGAAGGGTTACCATCCTCTGACTATGGCATGCGAAAAGAGTTATTTAATACATCTATCCTGCCGGAAGATTCTATAAGTGCCATGGATTTTATCGTGCCCAAGGCCTACGCGGCGGCTCCTGCCGTACCTGGTGCTGCGGCAATAGCGGCGGCGGCGGCTAGACAAGCGGCTAAGAACTTTGCAAAGAACTTAACGAAATTTATGATTGGCAAAAGTAATACGCGAATTAACCCACTGCTGTTCGCGGCATCAACCGTATATGTCAATCATAGCGTCCGTTGTGACAATGAAAGTGCAGGATGTAACCCTCTTGTTTTTGAACGTACAGCCGATGATAAACCTGGTGAGGGAAATCCGGCCAAGCAAAAAGTAAACAACGTCATGCTACACCTAGCCATTGGGTTGGCGACCGGTATGAAAAGAGCGGTGGTGATAGATGAAGAAAACATTGGAAAGGATGCCTATTCGTGCAGTCTGCTTCACTTCACTCATGGCTATATGTATGAGATGGTATCTGTCGCTTATTACCATGCTCTAAATTCTTCCGGTGTTGGTAAGAAAATAGTAGGATGGGATCGACGCTATTATGTGCCCCTATATGGTAATCGATCTGACAAGGCTCAGCTTATTGAACGTAGACCTGATATTGAACTTGAGGGAGCCGCGGATGATAGAACCCAGTGGATTGAGTTAAAGTCGGTGCAGGCTGGTGCCAGCTATAGATTGAATGGTTCGCAACTTCCAACTCGAGAGGAGTTTGAAGATAAATTTCCCGTAATGTCGAGTAAAACCAACTTGGACTCGCAGGCTTATCATAAACAATTTGTCATGGATCGAATTGCAGCCTACGGTAAGTTTCGCGGCGAAAATATACGTATTAATGAGCGGTTCTATTGGCGTTTCCATAAGTGGAAGCCAAAATTCTATGCAGCAACCGCTAAACGGCCAAAGTTGGAAAATGGTTTTCCTCTGCATACCAAAATTAAAAATACAGGTAGCGTGACTTATCTGGAGGTGATTAAGGACATTTTTGCTAAGCCGCCGGCGGATAGCGCGTTCACCGAACGTATGCTAATGGTTTCGGATAAGAAACCTCCGATAAGCGGCAATTTATCTAAAGAGCAAATGAATGAGATTTTTGAAAATCCAATGTTTGATAATGCTGGTGCCGATATTGATGACTATTTGATTGATGCTATCCTGAAAAAAGCAGGGTACTCGGATACGGTTGTTAATGGCCTTAAAATGGCTAGTAGCAGCATAAAAAAATATCAAGAGCTTCAAGAAAAGTGGGATAAATATGCGGGCGTTCTTGGGAAGCTTGAGTTGGATTTTGATGTGGATCTTGAAGAGCTTTTGCCGGACGACTTACGTAAAAATGCCGAAGAGCTAGGTAAAGAATTTTCAATTGACCTGGATATGAAGTGCGATGACGATTAATCTTGAATTTTTATATCCTGCGGGATGCGACTTGAAGACACCCGAGCGTAAGGCGCTTTATGTAGATTTGGTTAAAATTACCGATCATCTATTTGCCAACATGCCGCCGTCGTTTGCAAAATCCTTTAAGAAGTTATTTTTTGAGGGTGCATATGAAAGTAAAAATTCTTTTGATAGATATTCGGCTTTATATGTTTGTTTAAGTTCTCCTGTGGTGTCGATAGAGTTTTTCGAGGAGGTATTTAATTACTTTGGGGATTATAACAGGGGTTCTGCAATTTATATGATAAGAACCTATATAAATCCTTGCTTATCGATGTACCCCATGCAGCTTGAGCGTTGGAATACCATCTTGTTGGCATTAGATAGCTTGGATCGTGAAAGTAGGAGCGGCGTAACGTCGGAGTACGTGCTCATGTTTCTAAATTCTTTATTTTCTGATCTGGCGTACTGTGGAAGTAGTCAATACAACTTGGGGCTTGTTTTATTTGATAGAGCAAACGAAGAGTTTGGAATGGCTTATGAGCGGTTGTCTGGCAACAGTGTCTTTGAAGGTATACAGGGGTGTATGAAAAAGCTGTTTAGTAACGATGCAGATGATGCTCGTGCCTACAGTGACCCATGGTTTGTGAATTTCTGTTGCCGTTATTTCGAAAAGCGCGACCTGAACCCGGTTTTTTTGGAGTTCTGTGATCATATGTATCAATCAATTCCCGAATCAGAGAGGATAACTTGGGATGGAAACCGCATTCTACGTCCTGGCCAATAGCGATAACTCGACATTCTTGAATAACGTTGCGTTAAATTTAACGCCTGAAAAACCAGTATTGGTTGAAGATGTCGAGCCTGATTGGAAAGAGCTCTATTTGGCTCTAGAATTTATTCCTTTACCTCGAAAAGTAAGATTGTTTAGCGAGCACTTCTTGATGATTTGCTGGAGTGTAAATTTTGATTTCGTAGAACTAGAGTCCTTGGTCGCTTCGTTAATAGCGTCTGGCGTTCATGTTGTGAATGGCGCTGTACGAGTTGAGGATGGCTCGGTTTTTTTGGTGGAGACCTCACCTGAATTCGGTGTTGTCTATGAGCCAATTGAACATACTTTTCTTGATGATGACGATTTGGTGGAGTGGCTACACGATCAAGCCAAGCTGCAGTAACTGGCGATAGCCGAGTTGTCGCCGGCTAGCTATACGCCTCTCACTATAGTTATACAATGCGCCATCGTTCTGCCTCTATCTGCCTCTATCTGCCTTTATCTGCGTTTTCGCGCAACGGCCCTGCCGTGTGCCTCCCTCCTCTGATTCGAGCGATGAGCCCAACGGCGGGTTGTTCCTCTGGGGTGGGGACAGAAAGCTTGCGGAATATTGCGAATCTAAGAATCAGTGACACTGATCCCATTGATTCTGACCACATTGATTGGCCTCTCCAAAATGGGCCGATTCGACCAGCGATATCGACAAAATAAGATCCTATGCCAGCAGCCTTGATGCGATTCAGCGGCGCATCGAGGTGGTTACCGACTGGTATGACAAACTCAAGGAAAAACTGCATCTGGATATTGAAGAAAAGTTGGTAGAGAAGGCCCAAGAAATACTCGAGGAACAGTTGGAAAAGTTCGATCTGGGAGGTAGTTGTGAGTCAAGAAACTGATTTGATTCAGGTATTTGCGAAAAGTTACAGCCTTAAGGCGCCTGAGCGCAAGGCCTACTATAAGGAATTAGTGGCATTCTCGCGGGAATGGTTTCTTACCATGCCGATAGACGCGGCGCAGCACTTCAAACGTTTATTCTTCGAAGGATATTTACCCGCGAATCGGGGCGTGTTGGGCGCGTCGGAGCCATTTCTGATCTGTTTAAGTACACCGGCCTTGGATAAGGACTATGTGATTTCTGTCTTTAATCAGTACGCTAATCATAGTGCGTACGATGTGGTTAAAATGTGGGATGTACACTTTGATGGAAGGAATAGGGCTGTGAGCCCTGATATCATTAGTCGATTTAATATTGTAGTCGAATCGCTGGGTGATGACTCGGCCGTCTGGCTTCACGGTGAACGGTCTTCTGGGCCTGCTCTGTACCTTAGTTTTTATGCCGTTCTATTTGGAGCCTTGTGCCGCGGCAGAGGCACCGCAAAGTATATCGGGCTTCGCTTAGTGAATTCAGTCGAGTCAAATTTTAATCGTCTTATCGAGGGTGTGGGATCCGCTGAGCAATTGACGTATCTAACCAAGCAGCTAACTTCAATATTCTCTGGAGAGGTGGAGGAACCGGAGCAGTGTTATAGCGACCCTTTTTTGGTCGGCTTCGCCGAGCGCTTTTTCACTGGCCAGTTGCCGGAAGCCTTACAAGGCTTCTGCCAGGATATTTACGCTGCTGTTCCGCCGTCGCAGCGAATAACCTTCAAAGACGGCAAGATTCTGTATGCCGAGTAAAGAGTAAGCCAGGAATTCAGGGGGTGGTATGGAGTGCTTGCTGTATGTGCTTGTGGAGACCAGTAGTCTGGAGCTTCGCGACCAAGTAGAACTGAATCTTTCAGTAGACAAACCGGTTCTTGAAGAGGATGTGGAGCCGCAATGGCAGGGTCTATTTTCAGCGTTGGAGTTTCTGCCTCTTCCTGAGCAAGTATGTCAGCTTGATAAGTTTCGGCTTCTTGTCGCATGGTCGATAGATTTTAATACGGAGCCATCTTATTTTATAAATCCTCTAGTCAGTGCTGGGCTGAAAACTTTAGGGGCACTCGAGGCATTTGAGGATGGCGGATATTGTCTAGTTAGCATAGATGATGCAAGTTTAAAGGCGGCGCGTAGTAACAATTGTCGAGAAGAGCAGGTTTTCTTTAGCCCGAATCGAGTGGCTTCTATTTTGATGGCTTAGATTACTGATAGTTTTTTAATAATTTGGGCTATTTTTCCTCAGCGGTGGAATCGTAGGCCATGCTGTCGCTGGTTGCCGCTCTAGTAGATCGATTCCAAATTATCGCTACTAAACTTTGACCTCGTCCATCTTGTAGCGCCATCGGAATACCACAGGGTCGGCGTTGAGATTCTGCAGGTATTGCAGGATGCGGTCTTTCAGTTCCGCTTTCGAGGCGACCCGGATACCTCGGAGGAGGGTCTTGGTCATCTTGGCGAACAGGGCCTCCACGAGGTTCAGCCAGGAGCCGTGCTTGGGCGTGAACACGAATTCAAAGCGGTTGGGGCGGGTCTTCAGGTAGGCCTGGGTTTCCTTTGAGATGTGGGCGGAGTGGTTGTCGAGGACGATGAGGATCCGCGTCTCTGGGGCGTAGGCTTGGTGAATCTGCTCCAGGAGCTTCGTGAATTCCAGGCTCCGATGGCGCTCTTCGATGCAGGCGTGGACCTGGCCGGTCAGCAGATCGAGGCCGGCGAGCAGGCTCAGTGTGCCGTGGCGCTTGTATTCATAATCCCGCCCAATGGCTTTGTGCTTCCCGGGCACTGGAGGCAGATCCGGCGCCACTTTGCCGATGGCCTGGATGCCCGGCTTCTCATCGAGGGACAGCACGGCCATGAGTTGACCCTCTTGGCTTTCGGCCTTGCCGCTGGCCTTGAGCTTTTCCTGGAGGACTTCGACCTCTCGGTAGACCATGAGCACCTGCGCCATCTTGGGCTCGAATTCTGGATCCCGTCGCTCCAAGTAGTACTCGATTTTGTGGGGGCGGACCTCGGCGCCGGTGAGCAGCTTGGAGACGGTACCGCGCCCGAGCTTAGCTAGGGACGGATGGCCCGCTTCGGGGCCATGTTGGCGGGCGTGGAGGGCCAGGGTTCGGGTTGCCCACAGTTCCTCCGGATAGCCGAACTCCATGGGCTTCGTGCAAGCCAGCGACAATAACCATGCCCTCGCCTCTGGCGGGATCCGAGGCTTGCGCCCGCGCCCTGGGCGGTCATCCAGGGAGGCCACCGCGCCCATTTCCAGCGCCCGGTCGAGGATCCGTTCGATCTTGGGGCGGTTGGTATGGAAAGCTTTGGCCAAGGCGGTCACCCGCGCCCCATCCGCGTAAGCTAGCAGTACCTGGGCCCGTTCGACCCGCGCCAGACCTTCCGTCCGAGACTTCGCCACGGCCTCTATTGTCGAGCGGACCTGCGCATCGAGAACCAGAATTGCCCGTTTAGCATTGTGTCCCATGAAGCCTCCCATTACCTATCGCAAGGATAGCCGACGGGAAGTGTTACGCAACGTTATTTTAGAATCGATCTACTAGTCATGCTTTCGCCTGCAAGTTAACTGCGATTTTGGGATGAGATCTGGCACTACAGCCATCCGCCCCCCATATAGTTACACTATGCGCCATCGTTCTGCCTTCATCAGCGTTTCCGCGCAACGGACCCTGCCATGCTTGCCTCCCCCCCCTCTGATTTGATCGACGAACCCAGCGGCGAGCTGGATGCGCGGCGTTTGCCCTTTGCCTTTGCCAAGCGCCATGGCGTGTTGCTGATTGCCACGGCCAATGGCATGCACTTGGCTTACCGGCCGGGCACCTCGGTTGCTGCCTTGGCTGAGGCGCAGCGTTTTGCCGGGCAGGTGCAGGAGATAGTGCCGCTGGAGTTGGAGGCTTTCGATCAGGCGCTTAGCGATGCCTACCAACATAACTCCTCGGCGGCGATGCAGATGGTCGAGGGCCTGGGCGACGAACTGGATCTGGAGAGCCTGGCCGAGCGTCTACCGGAAACCGAAGACCTGATGGAGCAGGAGGGTGATGCGCCCATCATCCGCTTGATCAATGCCATCCTGTCCGAGGCGGTGAAGGAAAACGCCTCCGATATCCATGTGGAAACCTTCGAGAAGCGTCTGGTCGTGCGCTTTCGCATCGACGGCATCCTGCGCGAGGTGGTGCGCCCGCGTCGTGAGTTGGCCGGCTTGCTGGTCTCGCGGATCAAAGTTATGGCCAAGCTGGATATCGCCGAGAAGCGCATCCCCCAGGACGGGCGGATTTCCCTGCGCTTGGCCGGCCGTGAGGTGGATATCCGCGTTTCCACCCTGCCGTCATCCAATGGCGAGCGAGTGGTGCTGCGTTTGCTCGATAAGCAGGCGGGACGCTTGTCGCTTAAGCATTTGGGGATGTGCCGACGCGATATGGACCTGATGCAGGAAACCTTGAGCAAACCCCACGGCATTCTGCTGGTCACCGGTCCCACGGGTTCCGGTAAGACCACCACGCTGTATTCCAGCCTGGTCACCCTCAACGACGACACACGCAATATCCTCACCGTCGAAGACCCGATCGAATACAACCTCGAAGGTATCGGTCAGACCCAGGTCAACACCAAGGTCGATATGACCTTCGCCCGCGGCCTGCGCGCTATTTTGCGTCAGGACCCGGATGTGGTGATGGTCGGCGAGATTCGCGACAAGGACACCGCCGAGATCGCCGTACAGGCCTCGCTCACCGGCCATATGGTGCTCTCCACCCTGCACACCAACAGCGCCATAGGCGCGGTGACGCGTTTGGTCGATATGGGCATCGAGCCTTTTCTGCTGTCCTCCTCGCTGCTGGGCGTATTGGCGCAGCGTTTGGTGCGCGTGCTCTGCCCCAGCTGCAAAGTGCCCTATACCGCGGATCAGGCTGAATGCGGCCTGCTCGGCGTCGATCCGCAACAACCGCCTACGCTGTTTCATGCCAAGGGTTGCCCTGAGTGCAAGCAGCTCGGTTACCGCGGCCGTACCGGTATCTACGAGCTGGTGGTATTCGACGACCACCTGCGCACCCTGATCCACAACGCCGCCTCCGAGCAGGACATGACCCGCCACGCCCGCACCCTTGGCCCGAGCATCCGCGAGGATGGACGGCGCAAGGTATTGGAAGGGGCGACCACGGTCGAGGAAGTGTTGCGCGTGACGCGAGAAGAGTAATGGCTGCTTTCGAATACCTCGCCCTCGACGGCAAAGGCCGTCAGCAGAAAGGCGTGCTGGAAGCCGACAGCGCCCGCCAGGTGCGGCAGATTCTGCGTGAACGGCAGCTGGCACCGCTGGATGTCAAAGCCACACGCACCCGCGAAAACGCCGGAGGCGGCGGGCATTTCAGTTTCACTCGCGGGCTGTCGGCGCGCGATCTGGCGCTGCTCACTCGGCAACTGGCGACTTTGGTGCAGGCGGCGCTGCCGATCGAAGAAGCGTTGCGCGCCGCCGCGGCCCAGGCCGGTACGCCGCGCATCCAGAGTATGCTGCTGGCGGTGCGTGCGCGGGTGCTGGAAGGCCATGATCTGGCCGGCAGTCTCAAGGAATTTCCCGCTGCCTTCCCCGAGCTGTATCGCGCCACAGTGGCGGCGGGCGAACATGCCGGCCACCTCGGTCCGGTGCTGGAGCAGTTGGCCGATTACACCGAGCAGCGTCAGCAGTCGCGGCAGAAGATCCAGCTGGCCTTGCTCTACCCGATGATCCTGATGTGCGCTTCGCTGCTGATCGTCGGCTTTTTGCTCGGTTACGTGGTGCCGGATATCGTGCGAGTGTTCGTCGATTCCGGGCAAACCCTGCCGGGACTGACCCGCGGCCTGATCGCCTTGAGCGAATGGGTGAAGAACTGGGGCTGGCTGGCGGTGATTGTTGCCGTACTGGGCTTTTTCGCCATGCGCTTCGCCTTGCGCGACGACGCGCTGAAGCTGCGTTGGCATCGTTTTCTGTTGCGTGTGCCTTTGGTCGGCAAGCTGATTCGCGCCACCGATTGCGCACGTTTCGCCTCGACCCTGGCGATTCTGACCCAGAGCGGCGTGCCGCTGGTCGAAGCCCTGGGGATTGGGGCGGAGGTCATCGTCAATCGGGTGATTCGCGCCGAAGTGGTGATAGCTGCACAGAAGGTTCGCGAAGGTGGCAGCCTGACCCGTGCGCTGGAGGCCAGCGGCCAGTTCCCGCCGATGATGATGCACATGATCGCCAGCGGCGAGCGCTCCGGCGAACTGGATCAGATGCTTGCACGCACCGCGCGCAATCAGGAAAACGACTTGGGCGCCCAGGTGTCGCTGTTGGTGGGGCTGTTCGAGCCGTTTATGTTGGTATTTATGGGCGTAGTGGTGTTGGTCATAGTTTTGGCCATCCTGATGCCGATTCTGTCTCTCAATCAATTGGTGGGGTAATTAGGTGAACAAGCGTCAAACGGGCTTCACACTCATCGAAATCATGGTGGTAGTGGTCATTCTTGGCATTCTTGCCGCCCTGGTGGTGCCGCAGGTGATGAGCCGGCCGGATCAGGCCAAGATCACCGTGGCCAAAGGCGATATCAAAGCGGTAGCCGCCGCACTCGACATGTACAAGCTGGACAACCACAACTACCCGAGCACCCAGCAGGGCCTGGAAGCCCTGGTGAAGAAACCATCCGGCAACCCGCAGCCGAAAAACTGGAACAAGGACGGCTACCTCAAGCGCCTGCCGGTCGACCCTTGGGGCAATGTCTACCAGTACCTGGCACCGGGCACCAAAGGCCAGTTCGACCTGTACTCGCTGGGCGCCGACGGTAAGGAAGGCGGCAGCGATCAGGATGCCGATATCGGTAACTGGGACCTGTAAGCGACCATGCGCCAGCACCGCGGTTTCACCCTGATCGAGCTGCTCGTGGTGCTCGTGATTATCGGCAGCCTGACCAGCCTGGCTGTCCTGTCTTCGGGCAATTCGAGCAGCAGTCGCGAATTACGCGATGAAGCCGAGCGGCTCGCGGCATTGATCAATGTATTGGCTGATGAGGCGGTGCTGGATGGCCGAGAGTATGGCCTGCTGGTTAAGGCCGAAGGCTACCGCGTGCTGAGCTATGACAATGCTTCAGGCAACTGGGCTGCGCTGGAAAGTCAGCGCGAGCATCGCATCCCTGCCTGGGCACGGCTATCGCTGGAGCTGGAGGGCGAGGCGCTGAAACTGCCAGAGCCTAAACCCCTTGAGGATGTAGAGGCGTTGAGCCGCGAGAATCCTGAAAAGCCGAAGGAACGACTGCTACCCCAGGTGCTGATCCTGTCCAGTGGCGAGCTCTCACCGTTCCGCTTAAGGCTCGAAGAGCGGCGTTCCGGCGGGGGCGCCTATGCATTGGCGAGCGACGGTTATCAGTTGCCGACTGCCGAATTGGCGAAGGATTGAGCGCGATGAAGGCGATGCGTGGTTTTACCTTACTCGAGGTCCTGGTGGCGTTGGCGATTTTTGCCACTGTCGCCGGCTCGGTGCTGACCGCGAGCAGTCGCAGCTTACGGATTGCCGCGCAACTTGAGGCCAAGAGCATGGCTGGCTGGATCGCCGACAACCGTATCGCCGAGTTGCAATTGCAACGCCCGACGCCTGGCGAGGGCCGCGAAGACAAGGTTTTGGAGTTCGGCGGCCGGAGCTGGGAAACCCACAGTGAAATCGAAGCCACCAGCGATAAAGGCCTGCGGCGGGTGACGGTCTGGGTCGCACCCAAGGCCGAGCGCGGCGCTAGTGGGCCGGTAAAAGAGCGTTCGGTGCTGACGCTGGTAGGCTTTCTCGCGGTGCGCGGCGGATGAACCGGCAACGCGCTTTCACATTGCTCGAAGTGATGATCGCCATCGCAATTTTCGCGTTATTGGGGATCGCGACCTACCAGATGCTCGACTCCGTATTGAAAGCGGATGAAGTGACGCGCCAACATGAAAAAACCTTACGCGAACTGACCCGCGCCTTTGCCTCCTTCGACCGCGATTTGGCGCAGACCATTGCCCGTACGGTGCGTGACCCCTATGGCGATGAGCGGGCGGGCTTGCTTGGCGAGCAAGGTGCTAGCGATGGCAGTAGCGCACTTGAATTCACCCGCACTGGCTGGCGCAACCCCCTGGGCCTGCCCCGCGCTCAACTGCAACGGGTGCGTTGGCGCCTTGCGGGCGAACAGTTGGAGCGGGTTTATTGGTCGGTGTTGGATCAGGCCGTCGATAGCCCGCCCAGGGTGCAGAAGGTTCTGGATGGGGTGAAGGCTATCGAGTTGCGCTATATGGATGAACGCGGGCAGTGGCAGCAGCAGTGGCCGCCGGCGCAGAGTCAGCTGCCCCCTGAGCAGCGCCGCAGGCTGATGCCGGTAGCCGTGGAGCTGAAGATAGAACACCGCCACTACGGCGATTTGACCCGCCTGTACCGGCTACCCGAGCCGAGCCTGGATGCCGCGCCAGAAGAGCAAACGCCTCCGCCGGCCGGCGACCCGGACACTGAAACAGCGCAACCCGCTGAAGCCAAGGTGGCCACATGAATCGCCAGCGCGGTGTGGCTTTGCTGACGGTTTTGCTGGTGGTGTCGATCGTCACGGTGATCTGCGCCGGCCTGATTGCCCGCCAGCAACTGGCCATCCGCAGTAGTACCAATCAAGTACTCACTCGCCAAGCTTGGCACTATGCGCTCGGCGGCGAGGCGCTAGGCCAGGCTGTGCTCTTACGCGACCTCAAGGCGCCGGGCAGCGATCCCAGAAACCCTGTAGATCATCCGCTGGAAGATTGGGGCAAACCGCTACCCGCGTTTCCCATCGATGAAGGCGAAATCAGCGTGCGCATCGAAGATCTGGCGGGGCGCTTCAATCTCAACAGCCTGGTGCAGGATGGGCAAATCGATAAGGTCGCAGTCGAGCGCTTCAATCGACTGCTGCAGCGCTTGCAGATCGAAACGGCCTACGCCGAGCGATTGGTGGATTGGCTCGATCAAGACCAGGAGCCGACAGGCGAACATGGTGCCGAGGACAATCAATATTTGCTGATGCAGCCACCCTATCGCAATGCCAGCCAGGAAATGCAGGACCCTTCCGAACTGCGCCTGTTGCTGGGCATGAGCGAGGATGACTATCGTCTGCTGTTGCCGTTCGTTGCGGCGCTGCCGGCCAAGGTGCCGTTGAACGTGAATACCGCCAGCGCCTTGGTGCTCTCGTCGCTGTCCGACTCGCTCGATACCGGCTCCGCCCAGGCATTGATTGTCGGCCGCGGGCGTGATGGCTATGCCGATGTGCAAAGTTTTCTCGAGCAGCCCGCGATGGCCGGCACTGCCGTCAAAGGAGCTGGCTTGGCTGTTGGCAGTTCATACTTTCAAGTGAGCAGCGATGTGCGTTTGGCCGACCGTAGACAAGTACTGTTCAGCACCCTGCAGCGTGACGCCAAAGGCGACGTGCGGGTATTGCGCCGTGATCTTGGGCTGCCGGGGCATTTGCCTCTCACGCCCCCTAAGCAACAGGACGAATAATGAAGGATTGTCTTTTCCTCCTTGCGGCTAACGCTGGCGAGCTTGCCGACGATAGTCAGCTGTATTGGCAGCAGGCGGATGGCGAGTGCGAGCTGTTGGACATTGCCAGCTGTTCCAGCCGTTTGGACGGTAAGCCTGTGGCGCTGGTCTTACCGATGGAGTTGGCCAGTTCATTCCTGGTCAGTTTGCCGACCCGCAAAACCCACTTGATGCAGCAAGCGCTCCCCTATGCGGTGGAGGATATGCTGGCGGAAGACGTCGAGTTGTTTCACTTGGCGCTGGGCGAGCAGCTGCCTGATGGGCGTTATCGGGTGTTGGCGGTGCGGCGCGATTTGCTGCGCGGTTGTCTGGAACAACTAGAGGATCGGGGGCTGAAGATCGCGGCCATTTATGTCGATGCGGATCTATTACCGCGCGACGCCGAGCACGTAATTTTTCTCGGGCAGCGAGGCCTGATGGGCGGCGCCGGCGAAGCGCGCATGGCATTCCCTGCGCAGCGCTGGGCGCAGCTGAAAGACCTCTGCGTAAACGCGACGCTGCTGCAAGACGTGGAGGACCCCTACCGCTTACTTGCAGCGGAACAAGTGAATGCCACCGATCTCGCGCGAGGGGAGTTTTCTCGTCGTAGCAACGATAACAGTTGGGATATCTGGCGGCCTGCATCCTTGGCGTTGGGCATAGTGGTCATGCTGTTTCTGGGGTTCGATCTGGGGCGAGCCTGGTACCTCAATAAGCAAGGCGATTTCTATGCGGAGTCCAGTTTGGCGCTTTATAAGGAGCTGTTTCCAGACGACCGCCGTATTGTGAATCTGAAAGCCCAGTTCGCTGCCCACCTCAGTCAGGGCGCGCAGATGAATGGCGGATTTATCAGCATGATGGAGCAAGCGGCGTTGGCGATATCCCAGGCCAAATCGTCTATTTCCGTTATGCAGGTGGACTACAGCGAGAACAGGGGCGATCTGACTCTGCAGGTAAGGGCCAAGGACTTCCCCGAGCTGGAGCAGCTGCGCCAGCGCCTGGTGGATGCAGGTATGACAGTACAGCTGGGCTCGGCCAATCGAGAAGAGCAGGGAATTTCCGCCCGTGTGGTTCTGGGGAGGGGCGTATGAATACTTTGGCCAACCTGAAAAATCAGCTAATTGAACGCGCGAATCAGTCGCCTGTTCTGCAACGCTGGTTGCATCTTCCTGCGCGGGACCGCATGGCGCTAGGCATGCTCGGCGCCTTTCTCGCCCTTATGCTGTTCTACCTGCTCGTCTGGCAGCCGGTAGCCGGCAAGTTCGAGCAGGCTCGCGCGCATCATGAGCAGCAGCGGGAGCTGTACGCCTATCTGTTACAGAACGCCGATCACGCGCGCCTGTTGCTCAAAAGCGGCAAGACCCAGCTCACCCCGGACCAGCTCCAGAGTGTGGTGACGGCCAGTGCCCAGCAGCACGGCCTGGCGCTCGATCGTTTCGATAATGAGGGGCAGAACGGATTGCAGGTCTCACTAACCCAGGCGGCCTTTGAGCCAATGCTGCGTTGGCTGTCCGAACTGCAGGATAAAGGCGTGCGCTTGACCGAAGTGAATTTGGATAGAGCGGACACCGGAAAGGTCGATGCACGACTTACCCTTTCGGTTGGCGAAGGCTAAGCCGTGTTGTTCAAGATGTAACTCCGGTAACGCCGCTGCCGCAAAAAACAAGGCTCTGTACCAGTTGTGTGTTGCATGGGGTGTTCGGGGGAAGAGTGGTCCTGCTTGCAAGGGCCGCAATAGGTAGGGTGCGCCGTGCGCACCAAGAGTCTGCAGCCAGCGCTGGTGCGCACGGCCTAGGCGGCCCCGCGTCACCCTACGAGGTCGGATCCTTCACACTTAAGCGCCCAAGCCTGAACGCAACACACTACTGGGACATAGCCAAAACAAAAACCCGGAACAACTCCGGGTTTTTGTTTTTTAGCCGATTAGCGATCAGCCGTTCTGACGGATACCCGCGACCAGCCAGGGCTGGTTGTCGCCGACTGCACGCTCCAGGCGCCAGCTTTCGCTGAAAGGTTCGCCCTGGTCGAAGCGCGAGGTCTTGGCCACGCCGGTGAAGGTCAGGGTGGCGACGGTTTTGTCGCTGAGGTCGTCGACGCCGTCGAGCTGTACATCGAGGTCGTCGATATAGGTGGACTGGAAGCCATCGCCTAGCCCGGCGCGCTCGCGGCTGAGGAACTCCAGCAACTGTGGGGTGACGAACTCGCCGATCTTGTCCATCTCGTTGGCGTCCCAGTGCTGCTGCAAGCTGAGGAAGTGCTCGCGGCCGGCGGCGACGAAGCTCTGCTCGTTGAACCAGGCCGGGGCGTTGATCACCGGCTTGATCGGCGCTGCGCCGCTACCGAAGATCGAACCAGGCGCGACCTGGCCGGGCATTTCACGCTGCATCGGTGCGCCGTTGGCGGTCGCCGGGCCCGCTTGCTGGTTGCGTGCGGCGAACATGCGGAACAGGCGGAATAGCACGAAGGCGATCAGACCGAAGATCAGCAGATCCATGATCTTCAAGCCTTCGAAGCCCTCGCCCATAAACATCGAAGCGAGCAGGCCGCCGGCGGCCAAACCGGCCAGGGGGCCGAGCCAGCGCGAAGCGCCGCTGGCGGTTGCGGGCTGACGGCCAGCCGTTGGCGCCGGAGCGGCTTGTTGGGTTTGGGTCTGGCGGGTCGTGGTCGTTTGATGGCTCGGCGCGGAGCCGAAGGATTTGCCGCCGCCCAGGCGCTTGGCGTCGGCCTCGAAGCTGAAGGTCAGGCCCAGGCACATGGCCAGGGCGATACTGAGAAAACGTTGCATGATCGGCTATCTCTGGATTGTTGGAACTCAGGCGCGGCATCTTGCCCGGCGCGAGCGCCGAAGGCTAGCGAGAGTATGTATCCGGCTTTTGCTCTTGCCCGGTCGCGGCGCTCGTCGCCGGGATACTGCTCCCGGCACGGGGGATTCGACCGCGGCCTGGCCGATCCATTGCAACAATCTATGAAAACGCTATAGGCAACCCACTCGGCCGCAGAAAGTAGGGTGCGCCGTGCGCACCAAGAGTCTGCAGCCAGGGTCGGTGCGCACGGCGCACCCTACGAGATCAGGTACATAGACAATCGCTCGCGTGCTACTTGGCAAATAGCTGGCCGATATCTTTGAACGCCTTGAATTCCAGGGCATTGCCGCAGGGGTCGAGGAGAAACAGGGTGGCCTGTTCGCCTGGCTGACCCTGAAAACGTACATAGGGCTCGATAACGAAAGCGGTGCCCTTGGTTTGCAGGCGCGCGGCCAGGGTTTGCCAATCGTCCCAGTCCAGCACCACGCCGAAATGCGGCACCGGCACATCGTGGCCATCCACCGCATTGCTCGGCGCGGCCCGTTGATAGTCCATTTGCGGCGCTTGATGGATCACCAACTGATGGCCGAAGAAATCGAAATCCACCCAATGCTCGCTGCTGCGGCCCTCGGCGCAGCCGAACACCTCGCCGTAGAAATGCCGGGCGGTGCTCAGGTCGTGAACGGGAATGGCGAGGTGGAAAGGGGCGAGTGCCATGCGGTGGCTCCTGATAGATGAGGTCTCGATGATTCTCAGCAACAACGATTCCGATTAAAAGCGAATATATTTATTCGCAAGCACAAACAAAATTGATCGATCGAGGCGCCCATGCTGCGTGAGTTGAAAACCTTCTTGATGATCGCCCGCCATGGCACCTTCGCCGCCGCCGGCCAGCAAATCGGCCTCACCCAATCGGCGGTCAGCGCGCAGATGCGCGTGCTCGAACAGGGGCTCGGAGTCTGAGGTTTCCCCTCAAAATATTTATAAATTTCAAATAGTTATCTTTGAA
>NZ_CAMPHN010000030.1 GCF_946885885.1 uncultured Pseudomonas sp. | reverse complement strand
GCGTGCTATCGAGCAAGCCGGTGCGCGAGCCTTACTTGAACTTCATCGTCGAAGTGACGCGCCCCAACGGTCACTTATTCCGCGAATACACGCTGTTGCTCGACCCGCCGGGTTCGTCGGCTTACCAGGCCGTTGCCTCGACAGTTTCGGTCGCCGCACCCGTGGTCGCGCCAGCCCAGATGCAGCCACGCCCGGCGACGCCGCGTGCGTCCAGACCGAAGCCATCGGCCGAGCAGGGCGAGCGCTATCGGGTGGTGGCCGGCGACAGCCTGTGGAAGATTGCCGCACGCTTGCGCGAGCAAGGTAGCCTGGCCTCGCAGCAGGCGCTGATGGCCGATATCCATGCGCTCAACCCGCAGGCTTTCAGCAATGGCGATATCGATCGTTTACGCGCCGGTGCCGACCTGCTGCTGCCGGACACGGCCATCGCCGCGCTCGCCAATGCTGCGCCGGATTCAGCCCCGGTCGCGGCGCCAGCGCCGGAGGCCGCCGCGCTAGAGACGTCCGCCGAATCCATGGCGGCGGACCAGACTCGGGGGGAACAGGCCCGCGTCGAGCAGGAGCTGGCCACCCAGGTCGCCGAAACCCTGCAACTGCAACAACAGTTGGCCGAATTGCAGTTGCAAGTACAGCAACTGCAGGAGCAGATGAGTACCCGGGACCGGGTGATCTCGGGCTTGCAAGCCGAACTGGCCACGCGGCAAGCGAACGCCGCAACCGCGTCGGCTTCTGCGACTGCCGATAGCGCCGCGCCCGCTGCCGCTGGCGAACCGGCGATGGTGCGGAGCTGGCTCAGTGCGGGCTTGGCCGGGCTGGCCTTGCTGCTGGCGGGGGGGATCGGCCTGCTCTTGCGTAACAGAAATCGCCAGGAGCCGGCCGTCAGCCCACAGCAGGCGCCCGTGTCAGCCAAAGTGGCGACGGCAGAGACACCGCGTCGGGCTGAAAGCGCCGTGCCCTCTGTGCCTGGAACCTACCCGGTCGACGCTCTGCATAGCGCCGAGACTTATATCGCCTTCGGTCGCTTCAACGAAGCGGCCGCTTGCCTGCGCAATGCGCTGCAGACCCAGCCCGCACGTAGCGACATTCGCTGGCGGCTGCTGGAAGTGCTGGCTCAACAGGGGGATGTCGCTGGGTTCCTCGATCAGGAGGCGATCCTGCGTAACTCGGGTTTTACCCCGGCGCGTATCGATGAGTTGAAGGCCCGCTTCGCCCATTTATTCGCCGCGCCGCCGGCGGACCTATTGGCCGATGCCGTGCTGGAATTGGACGAAGCGCAGCCAGAGGCAGAAGCTCAGGCCGACGACTTCAAACTCAATCTCGACGAACTGTCGCTGGACGCCGACTGGGAGTCGTTGGACCCGTTCGCGCCACCGCTGAAAAAGAAAGCTGTTCAGCCCAGCGAAGCGACCCAGGCCGCCGCCCATGCCGCCCAGGACGATGCCGTGCTGCCCGACACGCGTGATGCCCGCAACCCTTTTGCCGATGCCATGCTGGTGGAAGAGGCACCGATCGACAGCTGGCTGGCAGAGGAACTCGACCCCGGCTTTATCGAGCAAACCGGCATGCCGGTGCAGGGCAACGCTTTGTCGAGCAACCTCGATCATCTGGCCGGTAATCGCAGCGATCTGGCCAAACTCAATATGGCCTTGGCCTATATCGAAAACGGTAGCCTGGACAGCGCCTGCCATATCCTCAACGAGCTGATCCACGACGGCGACGAGAAACTCAAGCAAGAGGCCCGTGCGTTACTGGCTAGGATTGCTTAACGGTAACCAGCGATGCAGCGAAAACGCCCGTCGATTATGCCGACGGGCTTTTTTGCTAATTGGGCGATCATCAATCGCGGCCAAGGCCGCTCCTACAGAGGCGTCCTACCTGATCGCCAATGGTGGGCGAGGTTTTGTGTCCGTCGTGCATAGGCTCTGGTAGCCCGGATGAAATCCGGGAGCTTTGTAATGGCCGCCACCTGTCCCGGATTTCATCTGGCTACGAGTCTGTTCTGGATGGTTAACCGCTATCTGGTCGCGACCGGCGGGCCTTGTGCCGGCGTATGATGCGGATCTAGCAAGCCGAGCAGAGGCCCATTTATGTCCAGCGCTAAACCGGAAGTGACCATCACCTATTGCACCCAATGCCAGTGGCTGCTGCGTGCGGCCTGGCTCGCCCAGGAGTTGCTCTCGACCTTTGCCGACGACCTCGGCAAGGTCAGCCTGGAACCGGGCACCGGCGGGGTGTTTCGCATCCACTGCGATGGCGTGCAGCTGTGGGAGCGCAAGGCCGATGGCGGCTTTCCCGAGGCCAAGATCCTCAAGCAACGTTTGCGCGATCAGATCGACCCGGCGCGCGATCTCGGCCACAACGAGCGTTCGCGAGATAGCTGAGTTATCGCGCCATCCGCGCCGAAACGAAGATCGCCAACACGATCAGCGCTCCGCCGGCGAGCATGCGCAGGGTCGGCACCTCGTTGAACAGCCACCAGGCGAAGCAGATGCCGTAGACCGGTTCCAGGGCGAATATCACTGCGACGCTGCGCGCGGTGATCACCCGCAGGCTGGCGACGAACAGGCTGTGCGCCAAGCCGGTACAGAAAATCCCGAGCATGCCCAGCCATAACCAGTCGATGGCGCGGATGCTCGGCAGCGTCGACCAGGCGAACGGCAGAAAGCACAGCAGCACCGTCAGGTTCTGGCAGAGCGCCGCCTGTACCGGGTCGAGACCGCGAGTGCTGGCGCGGTTGAGCAGCGACAGTAAGGCGAACAGCAGGCCCGAAAGTATCGCCCAGAGCAGCCCGCCGGTGGCCTGGTTGGCCAGGTCGAAACTCGGCGTGACCAGGATCAGACCCAGGCACACCACGCCGACCATGGCGAATTCCAGCGGCCGCGTGCGTTCGCGGAACAGCACACCTTCGAGCAGCACGGTGAAGGCCGGGAAACTGGCAAAGCCAAGGGTGGCGATGGCCACGCCGGAGATCTTCACCGCCTCGAAAAACGTCAACCAATGGCTGCCGAGCAGCAGGCCGCCGAATGCCAGCATCGCCAGCTGACGCAGGCTCGGGCGTTGTGCCTTGCCGTTGTTGAACAGCTGGGCGAACAATGCCAGCGCCGCGACGGCGAAGATCGCCCGCCCGCCGACGATGGCCCAAGGCGTGGTATTGGCCAGCTTGCCGAAAATCCCCGAGAGGCCGAACATCAGCGCGCCCAGATGAATCGCCAGTAAGGCTCTGCTGTACGTCATGCCAGGCGTGCGCCATTGGGCAGGGGTTTATCGAAGCTCGCCAGCACCACCTTCTGTTCGGCATCGTAGACGCCGGTCACCAGCACTTCCGAGCGGAGGCCGGCGATGCGTTTAGCAGGCTGTTGAAAAACTACCTGCGTTGCCATCGCGGCGTTAAAAACAGGCTCAAAATGCTCATTTACAGCTCGTAAAGTCGAATGCGACCCCAGTCGCTTTTTCGCCTGTTTTTGCGGGGCCGCCATCGGTATTGCGTTGGCTGCCTCGCCTACGTTTTTCAACGGCCTGTTAGGCGCGAAGTTGCACACGCACAGTACCTGGCGGCCGATCAGCTCGTCGCAGCGATAGTGCGCGGTCAGTTGTGCGCTCGACGTTTTCACCCCCGACTCGCCCAGATCCACGCGCAGCACATAGGCCGGTTTCAGCGCTTTCGGGTTCGGCTCTGCGGCCACCACGGTGCCGACGCGCAATTCCACCCGTTGAAAATCGTCCCACTCGATCTGCGGCATAAGGCCTCCTGATTGCTGCTTGCAGTCTAGGAGGCGGGCGGCCGGGCGTCTGTCGCAAGAGTCGCGACTTTTAGCGCATTACTCGCGGCATTACTCACAAGAGTGGCGCAGTGCGCGCGGGGTGCTGCCGAACTGCCGCGATAGGGCGGCGGTAAAGGCGCTCTGCGAGTTATAGCCGACCCTGGCGGCGATCTCGCCGACCGCCAATTGGCTGTGCTGCAGCAGATGACGGGCCAGATTCAGACGGCGGCTGCGCACGTACTCCATGGGCGTTTGCCCGGTTTCATCGAGAAAACGCACATGGAAGCGCGCCGTCGATAACCCGGCCAGGCGCGCCAGGTCGACGACTTGCAGCGGGTGTGCGGCATGCCGGTCGATATGGGCGTCGATTGCCGCCAGAGGCAACTGGCTGAGCGGGAGGCTACCGTGTTCGCTCGCCAGGCTGGCCAATAACAAGGCCGCGCCTTGCTCGGCGATCACCGGGTCGCCGATCGGGCTGGCCGCCAGCCAGCCGACCAACTGGCTCTGCGCCGGGTTGAGCGGCAAGGCTCCAGGATTGTCGATCAGCCGCCGGCCGGCATCGGCATGGGCGCCGAGCCGCTGTTGCAGCCAGGATTCGGAGGGGATGTCGAGCACCAGGCACTGGCTGCCGTGGCGGCTACCGCAGGCGTGCCGGGTGTCGGGCGGCACCACGGCGAGGGTCTGGCGGGCGACCTGGCTGCCGTGGCCGGCGACTTCGAAATCCAGCAAGCCGCTGAGGCCGAACACCAGCTGCGCATGGGCGTGGCTGTGGCTGAGCAGGTCATGGCTGTAGTGACGCAACGAAAGCAGGGGCGACATGTGGGAGTCCTCGAACAGTGCGCGCAGTCTAGCAGGCGAGCACCCGGCTTAGCGCGGACTGCGGGGCAGCGTTGTCATCGAACTGCCTTGGTTTCGTCACCTTGGCTTCACCCCGGTAATGCACGCTCTGGCAAACCCCGGTGGAGGCCGACCATGACCAGCGCGCAGCTGATTAAGCCAAGTCGTAAGCAACATGTCCGCACCCTGTGGATTTCCGATGTGCACCTGGGCACGCGGGATTGCCAGGCCGAACACCTCGCGGCATTTCTCAAGCGTTACCAGGCCGATAAGGTTTACCTGGTCGGCGACATCATCGACGGTTGGAAGCTGCGCGGTGGCATGTATTGGCCGCAGGCCCACACCAACGTGATTCGTCGCCTGCTGACCATGAGCAAGCGCGGCACCGAGGTGATCTACGTCACCGGCAATCACGACGAGTTCCTGCGCGGTTACTCCGGTTTGATCCTCGGCAATATCCAGCTGGTCGACGAGGCCGAGCACCTCACCGCCGACGGCCGCCGCTTGTTGGTGATCCATGGCGATCAGTTCGACGTGATCACCCGTTATCACCGCTGGCTGGCCTTTCTCGGCGACTCGGCCTACGAATTCACCTTGACCCTCAATCGCTGGCTCAACCATTGGCGCCAGCGTTATGGCTACGGTTATTGGTCGTTGTCGGCCTACCTCAAGCACAAGGTCAAAGGCGCGGTGAACTTCATCAGCGACTTCGAGGAGGCCATTGCCCACGAGTGCGTCAAGCGCGGCTTCAACGGGGTGGTCTGCGGGCATATCCACCATGCCGAAATCCGCCCGATGGGCGCGGTGGAGTATATGAATTGCGGCGACTGGGTCGAATCCTGCACGGCATTGATCGAACACTTGGATGGGCGCATCGAGCTGTACCGCCTGGCCGAGGATCAGGCGCAGAGCGAAGCGCCAGCCTTGGTCGCCGTGGAGCCGGCGGCATGAGGATTCTGATCGTCTCCGACGCCTGGTCGCCGCAGGTCAACGGCGTGGTCACCAGCTTGCGCGCGTTGCTGGACGAGCTGCGCGGCCTGGGGCACCAGGTCAAGCTGCTGTCGCCCGCGGATTTTCGCAGCGTGCCGTGCCCCACCTACCCGGAGATCCCTCTGGTATGGAATCTCTGGCGAGTCGGCGCGGCGATCCGCGAGTTTCAGCCCGATTGCGTGCACCTGGCCACGGAAGGGCCGCTCGGCTGGGCGGCGCGTCGTTGGCTGAACAAACGTGGGCTGGCATTTTCCACAGCGATCCATACGCGCTTTCCCGAATACCTCAACAGTCGTTGGCGCTGGCTGCCGTTGAGTTGGGGTTATGCCTACCTGCGGGCTTTTCATCGGCCGAGCCGGGCGGTGTTGATCACCACCGAGCGCTTGTGCACGGAGTTCGCCGGCTGGGGGCTGCGGCGTCTGGCGGTATGGCGCAAGGGCGTCGATACCGGCTTGTTCCACCCGTCGACAGCCCATGCGGAAAGCGCCGCACCGGTGTTTCTGTATGTCGGACGAATCGCCACGGAGAAAAACCTGGAAGCCTTTCTCGATCTGGATCTACCAGGGATCAAGCGGGTGATCGGCGACGGCCCGCAGCGTGAAGCCTTGCAGGCTCGCTATGGCGCAGTGGAGTTTCTCGGTTACCGCCATGGCGAAGCCTTGGCCCGCGCTTACCAGGAGGCCAGTGTGCTGGTGTTCCCCTCGCGCACCGACACCTACGGTTTGGTCATGCTCGAGGCCCTGGCCTGCGGCACGCCGGTGGCGGCGTTTGCCGTGCCTGGGCCACTGGATGTGCTGGAGCCTGGGGTTAGCGGTGTAATGAACGAGGATCTGCGCGAGGCCTGCCTGGCCGCTCTGCAATTGGATCGAGGTCAGTGTGCCGAGCTGGCCGCGCGCCAATCCTGGCGCGCCTCGGCACTGGAGTTCCTGGCCATGCAGCCGATGATCGATGGCGAGCGCTATCCGGAGCCGCTGCGCGTGGCACCGCGAGCGGTGACGCGGCCTCTGCTGTAGCCCGGATGAAATCCGGGAAACGCGCGCTATTCCTCGGGTTTCATCCGAGCCTGGTTCTTGCCTTGTAGGAGCGGGCTTGCCCGCGCTCTCTGGCGGGTTCAAAAACATCGCGGCCAAGGCCGCTCCTACGGTCTTCATGTGTTCATGTGCAAGGTCTACGGCCTCTTGGGGTGGACGCAGCGAAGCTTTGATCGTCCCAGGCCGCGCGTTACATGATCACTTTGTCGCGTAATTTCTCGGCGGCTTGTTGCAGCGCCTGGATGACGCGCTGTTTGTCGAAGTTCTGAATGCCGTTGGTATCCAGGTACATGGAGAAACCGGGTAGTTCGTGCTCGACATAGCTGGAGGTGGCGCCCAGGTCGCGGCGGAAGTCCACGACCTGGTAGATCTGCACCGGGCGGGTGAAGCCCTTGACGTTGATCTGGCCCTTGTCGCGGCACATCACCACGTCCTTGATCATCGAATAGGTCTCGTGAGAAATCAGGATTTCGCCGGACTCGGCGGCGCTTTCCAGGCGGCTGGCGAGGTTCACGTCGCGGCCGATGATGGTGTAGTCCATGCGCGTGTCGGCGCCGAAGTTGCCGACCGTGCAATAGCCGGTATTCAGACCCATGCGGATCTCCAGGGGTTTGGTGATGCCCTGGGCGCGCCACTGTTGGCGCAGCACTTTCATGTGCTTGCGCATGGCGATGGCCATGGAGACCGCGGCCACGGCGTCTTTTTTCGCGCCCTTGCTGGCCGGGTCGCCGAAAAATACCATGACGCTGTCGCCGATGAACTTATCGATGGTGCC
Source organism: uncultured Pseudomonas sp. (assembly GCF_946885885.1). The sequence continues at coordinate 28,431 of NZ_CAMPHN010000030.1, read as the reverse complement.
GCCGTACTTCAGGCAGATTTTCGACATTTCGTTCAGGTAGCTGTTGAGCAGGTCGGTCAGGGCTTCGGCTTCCAGCTCTTCGGACAGCTCGGTGAAGCCTTTGATATCGGAGAAGAACACCGTGAGCTTCTTGCGCTGGGTTTCCAGGCGCACGCTCTTCTTACCGCTGAAAATCGACTCCCATACCTGCGGCGACAGGTACTTGGCCAGGTTGCGGGCCAAGCGCGCGGCCTTTTCCTGCTCGCGCTTGATCTCGACGCGCACCTGCGCCAGGCGCATGCCCTGCTGGTGGACGAAATAGGCGGTGATGCAAATGCACAAGGCGGTGAAGCTGATGCTCACCGCGGCTACGAGGGCGGGCGTATCGGGTTTGAAGTGGGCATTCATCAATACCGCGCTAATGGCGCAAGCGCTGGCGGCAAGCAGCACGGCCAGGCCGAGATAACGCAAACCGCCGATCACCAGGGTGCTGAATACCAGAATCAGCATGGCCATCAAGCTCGGCACCACGGAAAAACTCAGCAGCGCGATAGCCGCCCCGGAATGCAGGGCGTCGATAAACAATAGCGCGAGGGAGGTTCGTTGCGGATGTTCGCGCTTGAAACGCAGGCTCAGTTGGTGGGCCAGGTGCGGATAGAGCAGGGTGTAAGGCACCATCCAGAGGACGTCGTAAGAGAAGTGCTGCGTATAGGTGCCGGCGGCGATGCTGGCGGCAATCGCGATATAGGCCAGTACGCGCGAATAGTATTCGCGTAGCGGCGGGGCGGGTAATGCGTTGAGCCGGTTCAAGGTGGTGGCATTCATGCGGTTACGATGATCCCTGCTGGTATCCGACACCACTACTGGATGCCCGGCGGTCCGCAACCTGGGCGGTGCGGAGCAAAGCGCGGATCATAACCAAGCGCAGCGGCCGCCGCCAAGCATGATGGCTGAACGGTACTGCTGTGCCACTCGCTGGCAGGTTTCGGCCTCAGAACTTGATGCGCCCGGTCAGCGCGTCCTTGAGCATCACCCAGTCGCCCATCAGGCTGTACAGCGGGTATTGAAAGGTCGCGGGACGATTCTTCTCGAACACGAAGTGGCCGACCCAGGCGAAGCCATAACCGGCCAGGGGGACGGCGAGCAGCCACAACCATTGTTGGCTGCCGATGGCGTAGGCGACGATCGCCAGCACCAACAGGCTGCCTACATAGTGCAGACGGCGACAGGTGTCGTTGCGGTGCTCTTGCAGGTAGTACGGGTAGAACTCGGCAAAGCTTGCGTAGCGTTCGTTGGTGGGCGTGGCCATGGTCGTACTCCTGAAATTCTGCCGTTGCGGATGGCCATGAGTTTAGTGGCGCTGTCCTGCTGGGCCAGTGACATTAGGTGCCAGTTTAGTATCCTTGGGTTGCCACGCCGCGCTATGCGGTTATCCGTCGATTCGAATAAGAAGCCGCCATGAGCGAACGCACCACCTCCTCGAGCTGGGCCTCGGGTATCGTCCAGGCCCTGGAAATGGGCGGCGTCGACTGCCGCACGATATTCCGCGAATTGAGCATGGATTACGCCGCCCTGGACGACCCGGATGCGCGTTTTCCCCAGGACGGCATGACCCGGCTATGGCAGCGTGCGGTCGAGTTGTCGGGCAACCCGGCGATTGGCCTGAACATGGCCAAGGTGGTGCGCCCGGCGTCGTTCCACGTGGTTGGCTATGCCTTGATGTCCAGCCGCACCCTGAAAGACGGCTTCGCCCGTCTGGTGCGTTATCAGCGGATCATCGGCGAGGGTTCCGATCTGGATTTCCGCCCCACCCCCGATGGCTATGAGCTGACCCTGGCGATCCACGGCGACCGCCTTCCCGCTGCGCGACAGAGCATCGAAGCCTCGTTGGCTTATGCCCTGGCGTTTTGCCGCTGGATCACCGGAAAACCGATCCGACCTCAACAGGTGTGGTTCCAGGGCGACCCGCCGGCCGATCTGGAGCCGTTCCATCAGGTGTTTCAAGGCCCGTTGAAATTCAATGGCGAACACTACGGGTTGCTGTTCGCCCGGGCCGACATGGAGATGCTGCTGCCGACGGCCAACGAATCCCTGGCGCAGCTGCACGACAGATTCGCCGGCGAGTACCTGGCGCGCTTTTCCGAGAGCCGGGTGACCCACCAGGCGCGACAAGTGCTGTGCCGTTTGTTACCCCAAGGCGAGCCCAGGCGCGAGGCGGTGGCGCAGGCGTTGCACCTGTCGCAGCGCACCCTGCAGCGGCGCTTGCAGGATGAAGGCACCAGCTTCCAGCAGTTGCTCGACGATACCCGCCGCGAACTGGCCGAGCAGTACTTGGCGCAGCCCAAGCTGACCTTGCTGGAAGTCGCCTATCTGCTCGGGTTCGCCGACCCGAGCAACTTCTTCCGCGCGTTTCGCCGTTGGTTCTCGATCACGCCCAGCGAATACCGTGCGCGTCTTTGATAGCCAAAGTGCGGGTGGCGGCGCCGCTCAATGGCGCCAGAAGGCCCGGGTGATCAATACCAGCACGGTGAGAATCTCCAGGCGCCCCAGCAGCATACCCAGCGATAGCAGCCATTTGGCGGCATCCGGCAGGGTCGAGAAGTTGCCTGCCGGGCCGATGATCGGCCCCAGCCCCGGGCCCACGTTACACACAGCGGTGGCCGCGCCGGTCAGGGCGGTGATCCAGTCCAGACCGATCAACGCCAACCCCAGCGCGATGGCACCGATGGTGACGGTGAAGAAGAACGAGAAGGTCAGGATGGAACGGACGATTTCTTCGTCGAGGTTATGTCCGTTGTACTGCTGTTTGATCACCGCGCGCGGGTGCACCAGCTGGGTGAGGCCGCTGCGCAGCAAGGTATAGGCGACCTGGAAACGGAATACCTTCAAGCCGCCGGATGTCGAGCCCGAACAACCGCCGACGAAGGTCAGGTAGAAAAACATCATCACCGCGAAGTCGCCCCAAAGGCTGTAATCGCCCAGCGCAAAGCCAGTGGTGGTCACCACGGAAACCACGTTCAAGGTGACGATGCGCAACGCATCGATGAAGCTGTGATCGGAATGCGCCCAGAACCAAAGGCTGAACATCAGGCAAGTGGCTGCCAGCAGGCCGAGAAAGCCGCGTACCTGCTCGTCTTTCAACAACGCATTGCGGTTGCCGCGAATGGTCGCGACATAGAGGGTAAAAGGCAGGGCGCCCAGGAGCATCAGGGCAATGGCCACCCAGTGCGAGGCGGGGGCGAAGTTACCCATGGAGTTGTCGGAGGTGGAGTAGCCGCCGGTGGCGATCGAGGTCATCGAATGGTTGATCGCATCGAACCAGCTCATCCCCGCCAGGCGATAAGCCACGATGCCGAGCAGGGTGAAGCCGATAAAGATGGACACGATGTACTTGGCCGCCATATGCGAGCGCGGCATGACTTTCTCGCCCCAGTCCGAGGATTCGGTCTGGAACAGGCGCATACCACCGACCCGCAGCAACGGCAGGATCGCTACGGCCATGCCGATAAAGCCGATGCCGCCGAGCCACTGCAGCATCGAGCGCCAGATCAGCAAGCCTGGCGAGGCGCTATCCAGGCCGGACAGCACCGTGGAGCCGGTGGTGGTAATGCCGGACATGGTCTCGAAAAACGCATCCGTGTAGCTGATGTGATGAATCAGCGTCATCGGTAGCGCGGCGAACACGCACACGATCAGCCAACTGGCCGTGGTCAGCATGTACATGTCGCGCGGCCGCAGTTGGGTGTTCTGCGGGCGCCCCTGGGCGACCATGGCCAGACCAGCGATCACCGTGATCAGGCTCGACCAGAGAAACGAATCCAGCTCGTGGTGTCTTTCGAAAATCAGCAGGGTCAGCATGGGTACCAGCATGCCGACGGCCAGAGTAATCAGGAAAATACCGTTGATAAACGCGATGATTCTTATGGTTGGCCAAGCCATTAACTGGGTTCCCGCGGAAAAAGTGCCGCCATTCTAGAGCTAACCGCCGACGAACCGTAAGCACAGCCGCGGAATCTCTCGTCATGCGGGCGTAATAGACGCCAATACCCCCAATGCCGGCGAGTGCCCGGCAACTGCGAGGACGCTATCGGGTGGGTTGCGGAGCGCTGCCGGAATGGTCACTGAGCGCCTGTTCGCGGGGCTTCGGGGGCCGCTGAAAAGATTTCCTGCCGGCCGCTTTACAAGCGCTTGGCGCAGCATAGAATAGCCCCCCAGGTGCCGGCCCTTGCCGGTTTCTGAGCCCTCTAAATCATGTCGAACGCTAATCCTTGCCTTACGTGCGGCGCCTGCTGCGCGCATTTTCGTGTGTCTTTCTTTTGGGGTGAATGCCAGTCGGCCGGTGGCAGCGTGCCCGACGATCAAGTGGTGCTGATCACTCCGCACCGCGTCGCCATGCGCGGCACCGAGCACAAGCCGGCGCGTTGCGTCGCCTTGCTCGGCGAGGTGGGTGAGGGCGTGCGTTGCACCCTGTACGAGCAACGCTCCAGCCCCTGCCGAGAATTCGAGGCGTCCTGGGCCAATGGCGAACATAACCCGCGTTGCGACGATGCCCGCCGTGCCCACGGTTTGCCGCCCTTGGTGCCGCCATTGCAACCGAGCCTCGAGCCGGAACGCGTGGCCTGAAGGCTCCGTGATCGATAAAGCGCGATTGCGCGTCTCCTGATGCCGGGCAACTGCTTTAGAAACTGCTTTAGAATTGCCCCTCATTTATTTTTGGAGATGTCCGATGGATGCGCTCGATGCTCTGCTAAACCGGGTTTCCGCGCCGCGCTTGGTCGAACCCGCACCGGATGCCGCTCAGCGTGAGCTGTTATTTCGCGCGGCGATGCGGGCGCCCGATCATGCGCTTTTGCGTCCCTGGCGTTTTCTCACGGTCGAGGGCGCTGCGCGCGAGCGCTTGGGCGAGTTGTTCGCCCAGGCGCTGTCGGTCGATGCGGGGCAGGACGCGCCCAGCGAGCAGGCGTTGACCAAGGCACGGGCGATGCCGCTGCGCGCGCCTTTACTGATAGTGGTGATCGCGGCCATTCAGGAGCACTTCAAGGTTCCCGCCCAGGAGCAGATCATCGCCGCGGGCTGCGCGGCGCACGGCATTCTGCTTGCCGCGCATGTGCAAGGCATAGGCGCGGTCTGGCGCACCGGCGAGCTGGCCTACAACGCGCGGGTGGCAAAGGGGCTGGGTTTGCGCGAGAACGAGCAGATCATCGGTTTTCTCTACCTGGGTACGCCGGAGCGCGAGCTGCGTACGCCCGCAGACGAGCAGGTGGATGATTTCGTCAGCCCCTGGACGGGCCTGTAAGCGCGGCGGCGAGTGCGGCGGCGAGTGCGAGCGGTCCCGCTCTTGCCTTTCACGTAGCGGGTTGAGCGCTCGCATTCACGGGCAGACACAAGCGGGCGTTGAACCCGCCCAGGGGGTGATTGCCCAACTCCAGGCGGCCGCCATGCCGCTCGGCGGCGCGGCGCGCGATGGCCAGACCCAGGCCATAGCCCGTGGCGGTCTGTCCCGGTGCGCGGAAAAACGGTTCGCCAAGGCGCGTCAGGCAATCCTCGGCGACGCCGGGTCCATGATCGCGGACGTTCAGCCACAGCTCGTCGGCTTGGCGGCTTACGCTGAGCTCGATCGGTTGGCCGGGCGGGTTGAAACGTAAGGCGTTGCGCAGCAGGTTTTCCAGGGCACGCTGGAGCATGTCCGGCCAGCCGTTGAGGCTGGCGTCGGGTAGCGCTTCGATCTGCAGTCGTTGTTCGGGCGCGTCGATCCGCGCCTCTTCCTGCAATTTGTGCAGCATTGCCGTCAGGTCGATAGGTTGCGCCGCGCCCAGGTCGGTATCCAGACGGGCGAGGGCGAGTATTTCGCCGATCAAGGCATCGAGACGATTGCACTCCTGGTTCAGGCGCGGCCAGAGCTTTTCGCGCTCGGCCGGTTCCGCGCGTTCGGCCAGGGCCAGGGCGATGCGCAGGCGCGCCAAGGGCGAGCGCAATTCATGGGAGACGTCGCGCAGCAACTGGCGTTGGCTGCCGATCAATCCTTGCAGGCGCGCGCCCATACGGTTGAAGTCGCGCGCCAGCACGCCCAGTTCGTCGCGGCGGGTGGCCAGGCGCTCCAGGCTGTTCTGCTGATAAGCGGTTTGCCCCAGGTCGTGTACCGCGCCGCGCAGGCGATTCAGCGGGCGGGTGATGGACAAGGTCAACAGCAGGCTGAACAGCGTCAGCACCACCAGGGCGATGCCCAGGGCGCTGAGCGGCAACAACAGGCTGTCGCGATGCCAGGCGGCCAATTGCGGGTGCGGAATACGGTAGATGAATAGATAGGTCTCGCCGCTTGACGGGCTGCTGTAGTCGGCACTGAGACGGCGCCAGGGCAGACGTTTACGGTTCCTCTCGCGGGCCTCGAAAGCGGCGGCGCGGGGCGGAAAAGTACCGCGCACCAGGGGTTGGCCGTTATCGCTCAGGACCTGCACATTGATATGGAACTGCGCTTTGCGCTGTTCGAGGAAATCCTGCGCGGCCTGCGGGCCCAGTTGCTCGTAGCGCTGCGTCCAACCTTCGGCCAGGCCCTCGACGGCCGGGTGGCGACTGAGAATCCAGGCGTCCTGATTCATGGCGCGACCCAGCAACAGGGACAAGCCGGCAACCAGGGCGATGGCCAACCAGAAGCTGGCGAAGATGCGCCAGAACAGTGAACGCACGGAGATTCCTTATAAAGGGTTATGTACCTGTCACCTATTGCACGGCCTACGCTGACAGCAGGGAAGGGCGGATGCCATGCGTAGGCGCCGGCTCGCTGGCGATCCGGGTTGGCGTGCAACGCGAAAGCATCGCCGGAGTGCCAGATCACGGCAAGGAGTTAAGCATCGCGGCCACAACAGATAAGGGTTACTAAAAAAGCCCCATCGAGCCTGTGGGCCGATGGGGCGGATGGATATTAACTCTTGCTGGCTTGTTCGGCTTTCCAGGCCTTGAAGGCTTCGCGTTCGGCGCGGCGCTCCTGCATTTTCTTCTGGTGCTCGTCGAACGCTTTCTGCTGCTGCGGGTCGAGCAGGGCTCGGATGCTCTGCTGGCGCTGCTCGTCGGCCGCCTTCAGTTCGTCCTGCATGGCCTTCTGCTCGGCCGCGGGCAGTTTCTCCAGGTAGCGTTTGGTGATGTCGTGGCGGCTTTTCATTTGCTCGCCCATCAATTTATGAATGTCGCGTCGCTGCTGTTCGCTGAGGTCGAGCTCTTTGAACATGCGTGGGCCATGTTCCCGGTGGCCATCGTGATGCCGTGGGCCGCCTTCGGGCATGGCCATGGCCAGAGTCGGCAGGGTCAGTGCGAGCAACAGGGCGGTAAGGGTCTTGCGCATGGTGGATCTCCTTGTCTGAAACCGGTCGATGCCGGATGAGCCCAGTTTAGGGAGGTCAAGGTCAGAGGCTGTCAGGCAAGGGTAAAGCTTGAGTAAAGACTCGGCGGGATGTGCCAACTGGCGTGTCTGCTAAGGGTCGGCTACGCGCGCCTGTTACACACGTCTATTACACGCGTCACTTGTTGTAGTAGTAGCCGCGGCTGCGCAGGGCGAGGATCCGTGGGCGGCCGTCGGGATGCGGCCCGAGTTTCTTGCGCAGGTTGCTGACGTGCATGTCCAGGCTGCGATCGTAAAGCGTCAGTTTGCGGCCCAGCGCCAGTTGTGCGAGTACTTGTTTGTCCACCGGCTCGCCCGGTCGTTCGAGCAGGGCGGCAAGCACCCGGCTTTCCGACAGGGTGAGCAGCACCTCCTGCTCACCGAAGCTGACGACGCTGCGCGCCTTGCTGAAACACAGATCCCCCAATTGCACCTGGCTGGAGGTGGGCGGCGGCAGGCTACGGCGCAATACGGCGCGCAAGCGGGCGGTCAGTTCGCGCGGGTCGCACGGCTTGGCCAGGTAATCGTCGGCACCCAACTCGAGACCGAGAATACGATCGAGCGGCTCGCCACGGGCCGAGAGCATCAGCACTGGCAGTTCGGGGTGATCGCTGCGCAGTTGTTTGAGCAGTTCCAGGCCGCTGCCGTCGGGCAGCATCACATCCAGCACCACCGCATCGGGCGTTTGCTGCATCAGCGCATGGCGGGCGCTCTGGCCGTCGTGGCAGGTACTGACCTGGAAGCCTTCCTGGGTGAGCCAGCTGACCAGCAGCTCGCACAGCTCTATGTCGTCATCGATTAACAGCAACGCGCTCATGGTCTGTCTCAGTTCAACCATTCGCGGCGCGAACGGCGGCCGCCACGCAGCAGCGCCCCGACCAGAACACCCGATATCGCGCTGCCGGCGCCAATCGCGAACCACATCTGTTGTTCGCTCACCAGGCGTTCAGGAGTGGCGGCCTGGGCTGTTTTCAGCTGCAACTTGAGGCGTTGATTGTCCTGACGCAGGCGCTGGGTCTCGGCATTCAAGGCTTCGCGTTGCTGCTCGCTGGCGATCAGCCGTTGTTCCTCCATCTGCGCTTCGGCGACCTCGCTCAAAGGCGGTTGCGGGTCTTGTTCGGCAAACAGGCAGCAGGGCGACAGCAATACCATCACTAGCAACGACAACGGGCCTGGACGCATCGGAACTCCTATTTTTGATAAGCGGTGCGAAACTGATGAAGTGGCGCCGAACGGGGGATTGTCCGGTGGCCGAACGCTTAGCAGGCTGTTGAAAAACTACCTGCGTTGCCATCGCGGCGTTAAAAACAGGCCGGGACTCGGTGTCTCAAAATGCTCATTTACAGCTCGTAAAGTCGAGTGCGACCCCAGTCGCTTTTTCGCCTGCTTTTGCGGGGCCGCCATCGGTATTGCGCTGGCTGCCTCGGCTCGGGCTTCCTGCTTCGCTCTACCTCCTGCATCCATGCAGTCGTCGCCAACGTTTTTCAACGGCCTGTTAGGGCAAAACCAGCTTGAACGGTTTGACCACGACCGAGGCGTAAACCCCGGCTGCGCGATAAGGGTCGGCATCGGCCCAGATTTGCGCGGCACCGAGCGAATCGAACTCAGCGACGATCAGACTGCCGGAGAAGCCCGCCGGACCGGGGTCATTGCTGTCGACGGCAGGATGAGGGCCGGCGAGCACCAGGCGACCCTGGTCTTTCAATCGTTGCAGGCGCTCCAGATGGGCGGGACGTGCCGCCAGACGGTTTTCCAGCGAGTTGGCGACATCGGTGGCGATAATGGCGTAGAGCATGGTAGTCCTTGGTGAGGTGGCGCAAACAGCGTCGCCATGGGGCATTGCTGCGCAAAGAATGTAGCGCAGAAAAGCCGCGGCGGCTGTCAAACACGAGGTAATTGAGGAATTATCAGGTAGCGGCAGCTAGCAGGCCGTTGAAAAACTACCTACGTTGCCGATACGGCGTTAAAAACAGGCTCGGAATGCTCATTTACAACACGTAAACTGCGCTTCCTCGCCTGTTTTTGCCTTGTCTCGGCTGCCTCGCCTACATTTTTCAACGGCCTGCTAGAGTGCGCTCGGGGCGGCATAATAACAGCCTATACGATTGAGAAAACGCTCCCTATGGATGTAGATCTGCACTGTCACAGCACCGCTTCCGATGGTGCCTTGGCGCCCGCCGTGCTGGTGGCTCGGGCCCATGAACGCGGCGTGCGGCTGCTGGCCTTGACCGACCACGACACCCTCGAAGGTCTCGACGAGGCCCGTTCGACCGCCGATGCACTGGGCATGCAGCTGGTCAACGGCATCGAGTTGTCCTGTACCTGGGGCGGCGCCACCATTCATGTGCTCGGTTATGACTTCGCCGCCGAGGCGCCGGCTTTGCGCCAAGCGATTGCCGCGTTGCATGAAGGGCGCTGGCAACGCGCCGCGGAAATCTCCAGGCGTCTGGAAGCCAAGGGCATGCCGGGGGCGATGGAAGGCGCGCGGGCCGTGCAGCAGGAGTTGGGCGACAGCGGTAATGCGCCGGCGCGGCCGCATTTTGCCGAATTCCTGGTGCGTGCCGAGCACGTCAAAGACCGTGCAGAGGCATTTCGCAAATGGTTGGGTTCGGGCAAGCTCGGCGACGTCAAACAGCATTGGCCCGCGCTCGATCAGGCGATCGGCACCTTGCTGCAAGCCGGGGCCTGGGTCAGTCTGGCGCACCCGTGGCAATACGACTTTACTCGTACTAAGCGGCGCAAACTTATCGCCGATTTCGCCCAGGCCGGCGGCCATGCGTTAGAGGTGGTCAATGGCATGCAGCCGGCTGAACAGGTCGGCGGCTTGGCGATTCTGGCACGCGAATTCGGCCTGCTGGCAAGTGTCGGCAGTGATTTCCATGCACCGGGCGACTGGTCGGAGTTGGGCATGTATCGCCCGCTTCCCGAAGACCTGTCGCCCCTTTGGGCGCGTTTTCTACATGTCCGGCAGCCTACCGCAATCTGAACAGGAATTAAGCGTGAGCCAATTTTTCCAGATCCATCCGGAAAACCCGCAGTCGCGCCTGATAAAACAGGCCGTGGAAATCATTCGGGGCGGCGGCGTGGTGATTTACCCCACCGATTCGTCCTACGCGCTCGGTTGCCGTATCGGCGACAAGAACGCGGTCGAGCGGATTCGGCGCTTGCGCCAACTGGACGACAAACATAACTTCACCCTGGTCTGCCGCGATTTATCGCAGCTGAGCCTGTTCGCTAAAGTCGATACCGGTGCCTTCCGCTTGTTGAAGACCCATACGCCAGGGCCTTACACCTTTATTCTCAACGCCACCCGCGAAGTGCCGCGCATGGTCCTGCATCCCAAACGCCGCACCATCGGCCTGCGCGTGCCGAGCCATCCGATCGCCCAGGCGCTGCTCGCCGAACTTGGCGAGCCCTTGATGAGCGTCACGCTGATTTTGCCGGGCGAAACGCTACCGATGAGCGACCCTTACGAGATGCGGCAACTGCTCGAGCATCAGGTCGATCTGATCATCGATGGCGGTTTCGGCGGGTTGGAAGCGTCCACGGTGGTCAGCCTGGTCGACGACGAGCCAGAGGTGGTGCGCGTGGGCTGCGGCGATCCATCGCCTTTCGGCGAGGTCTGACGATCTCGCCGCAAGGCGTGAACCGTTTGAGCGACAGCGGCTCGCAGGCTGTTGAAAAACTACCTGCGTTGCCGATACGGCGTTAAAAACAGGCTCGGAATGCTCATTTACAGCCCGTAAACTCCGCTTCCTCGCCTGCTTTTGCCTTGTCTCGGCTGCCTCGCCTACGTTTTTCAACGGCCTGCTAGATGATCAGCACCACCAATATCGCCACCAACAGGATGATGACGAAGTCGGTGCCGCTAAGCGCGCCACCGGCCGGCAGGGCATCGATCCGTTGGGCCAGAGTGGCGGCTTCGGTTGGCGTCAGCCATCGATCCGGCTACGGGCCAGGGCCGCTGGTACATCCATGACTTGCAGGCGCTCCTGCACGTTGGCGCGGTCGAGAAACTCACGGACTTTGTCGCGGTCGGCCTGAACGTTCTGTTCGGCGATCACTTCACTGGTGCCGATCATGCTGGCTGCTGCCGTTGGCGGCAGCAGGAAGAGCATGAGCAAACAGAGGGCGAGCAGGGCAAAAGCTAGGGGGAGGGCGGTAATTTTCATAATTAGATCCCCGAAATAGGGTCGGGATTCGCGCCGAGTATGAGGATGTCGGCGGCGGGTTCTGCCGCTGGCCGCTATTGCCTGACGGCTTCATAAATGGAGACCGGTTGTGTGCTTGGCGGTTCCCTTCGTCGTTTTTCCCGCCATGGCGTCGAGGCTCGCTATACTGCGTCCCTTGTCGATTCCTTCAGGTGACCCCGTTTGAGTCTTGTCGATTCTGAGCGGCGCGTGCTTTCCGGCATGCGCCCCAGCGGCCGTTTACACCTCGGCCATTACCATGGCGTGCTGAAAAACTGGATCAAGTTGCAGCACACCTATGAGTGTTTCTTCTGCATCGTCGACTGGCATGCGCTGACCACCGACTACACGGCGGCGGGGCAACTCGCCGATAACGTCATGGACATGGCGATCGATTGGCTGGCCGCCGGTGTCAGCCCCAGTTCGGCGACCTTGTTCATCCAATCGCAAGTGCCGGAACACGCCGAGTTGCATTTGCTGCTGTCGATGATCTGCCCGCTCAGTTGGTTGGAGCGTGTGCCCTCCTATAAGGAACAGCAGGAACTGCCCCATGGGCGTGACCTGAGCACCTTCGGCTTTCTCGGCTACCCCTTGCTGCAGGCCGCGGATATTTTGGTCTACCGCGCCGGTGTGGTGCCGGTGGGCGGCGATCAATTGGCGCATATCGAGTTCGCCCGCGAAGTCGCGCGGCGTTTCAATCATCTATACGGTCGCGAGCCGGGGTTCGAGGAAAAGGCCGAAATGGCCATCCTCAAACTCGGCAAAAAAACCGCCGCGCTCTATAACAAGCTGCGCAAGGCGTTCCAGCAGGAGGGCGATGTCGAAGCCCTGGAAACCGCCCGGGCGCTGCTCAAGGATCAGCAAACCATCACCCTGGGCGACAAGGAGCGGCTCTTCGGTTATCTCGAAGGTGGCGGCAAGGTACTCTTGCCGGAGCCCCAACCGCTGCTCAGCGAGGCGCCGAAAATACTCGGGCTCGATGGCAGCAAGATGTCCAAGTCGCACAACAATTCGATTTTTCTGCACGACAGCGCGGTCGAGGTCGAGGAGAAAATCAAGCGTATGCCCACCGACCCGGCGCGTGGACACCGCACCGATCCGGGCGACCCGGCCAATTGCCCGGTCTGGCCATTGCATCAGCTGTATTCCAGCGAGCCCACCCGCACATGGGTCGAGCAGGGCTGCAAGAGCGGCGGCATCGGCTGCCTGGAATGCAAAGGGCCGGTGATCGAGGCGGTGCAGCAGGAACTGATACCCTTGCAGGCCCGCGCCGCCGACTATCGGGAGAGCCCCGATCTGGTACGCGGCATATTGGCCGAAGGCGTCGAGCGGGCACGTGCCGAGGCACGGGAAACCCTGACCGAGGTGCGTCTGGCCCTGGGCTTGAACTACCGCTGAGCGCACTGCGACTTTAAGAGAAAGCCATGGATAACCCGCCACGCGAAGCCGTTGCCGACAACCAGCTCCATGCCCAGCAGGAGCTGCCGTTCGCCCTGGTTTACGGTCAGGCGGTTACCGAAATGCCGCTGGATCTGTATATCCCGCCGGATGCGCTCGAGGTGTTTCTCGAGGCGTTCGAGGGGCCGTTGGATCTGCTGCTGTACCTGATCCGCAAGCAGAATATCGACGTACTGGACATCCCGGTGGCGGAAATCACCCGCCAATACATGGGCTATGTCGAGCTGATGCAGTCGGTGCGCCTGGAATTGGCCGCCGAATACCTGGTGATGGCGGCGATGCTCGCCGAAATCAAATCGCGCATGCTGCTGCCGCGCTCCAGCGAGGCGGAGGCCGAAGAAGACGACCCGCGCGCCGAGTTGATTCGCCGTCTGCAGGAATACGAGCGCTACAAGGCGGCCGCCGAGGGCATCGACGAACTTACGCGGGTCGGTCGCGACCTCACCGTGCCGCGCCTGGAGGCCCCCGAGGCACGGGCGCGCAAGCTGTTGCCGGATGTCAGCTTGGAAGAATTGCTGCTGTCGATGGCCGAGGTGTTGCGCCGCGCCGATATGTTCGAGAGCCATCAGGTTACCCGCGAAGCCTTGTCCACCCGCGAGCGCATGAGCGAGGTGCTGGAACGCCTCAAGGGCGGCGCCTTCGTGCCCTTCGTCACGCTCTTCGCCGCGGAGGAGGGGCGCCTGGGCGTGGTCGTGACCTTTATGGCGGTGCTCGAATTGATCAAGGAATCCTTGGTCGAACTGGTACAAAACGAGGCCTACGGCCCCATCCACGTGCGTGCGCGAGCTGAATGAGCATGAACCTGACCGACCCCCGCGAACTCGCCAGCTTGCTGGAAGCCTTCCTGCTGGCCTCCGGCAAACCGCAATCGTTGGAACGTTTGTTCGAGTTATTCGAGGAAAACGAACGCCCCGAGGCCGAGGTGTTCAAACAGGCGCTGGAGGTGTTACGCCAATCCTGCGAGGGCCGCGCCTTCGAACTCAAGGAAGTCGCCTCCGGCTATCGCCTGCAGGTACGCGAGCATTTCGCGCCCTGGGTCGGCCGCCTCTGGGAAGAGCGCCCGCAGCGTTACTCGCGGGCGATGCTGGAAACCCTCGCGCTGATCGCCTACCGCCAGCCGATCACCCGTGGCGAGATCGAAGACGTGCGCGGCGTGGCGGTCAACAGCCATATCGTCAAAACCCTGCTTGAGCGCGAGTGGATCCGCGTGGTCGGCCACCGCGACGTACCGGGGCGGCCGGCGATGTTCGCCACCACCAAGGCTTTTCTCGATCACTTCAATCTGAAAAACCTTGATCAGCTACCACCGCTCGCCGCATTGCGCGAGCTGGAACCTGAGCCGGTGCTGGCCTTCGACGACGCAGTGGCCGTTCCTGAAAGCCTACAGGCGCGTGCCGATCTGGCAGCAAGCGACGAACCTGTCGCCGAGGTGGGCGAGCAAACCAGCTTCAGCAGCCTGCTGGCCGAGCTGGATTCGATGGAGCAAGGCCTGAAAACCGACTTCGACGATTTGCTCGAAGTCGGGGATCGAGCCGAGGACGCTGAGCTGCCGGTCGATCAGGAAGAGTTACCGCGGGATTGAGCCAGGCTCATGGCTGCGAGGCGCTTTCGTAGGGCGGACATAGCGAAGCTTTGTCCGCCGTTGAATGGCACGGTATGTCCGCGCTCCGGACCGGCTGTCGAATGGCCTGGCGGTCGCCCATCCGCCGACTAGGCTGATTTCGTGCGTACAGCCCGTAGGTTGGGTTAGCGGCGACTATCGCGGTTTAACAGCGACATTACTGCCTGCCGCCGCGTAACCCAACAAGGTCTCTACGCGGTGTGATTGCTGATCGGGCTTTGTCCATCTACGACACCGCGCAGACCTGTTGTTGGGTTACGCGGCGTTCATTTACGGCGTTATCAACAACTAACGTGGTCGCCGCTAACCCAACCTACGGGTTGCTGCTCTTAGTTCGTAAGCCCGGATAAGCGTCAGCGCAATCCGGAGCATCGATATTGTCAACGCAGGTGGTTTTTCAACGGCATGCTAGGCTGAACTCGTGCGTAGAGGCCGCATTTAGCGTATGCTCCGCGCCCCTTCGACGACTCGAGTCGTCCAATCACTAAAGAAAACACCGGGAGGTGCCCAGATGAGTGAATCCGAAGAATACAGTCCCGCAGGCGAGAAACTGCAGAAAGTCATGGCGCGCATGGGCCTGGCTTCGCGCCGCGAAATCGAAGGCTGGATCAGCGCCGGCCGGGTCAAGGTCAATGGTGCGGTCGCCGGTCTCGGCCAGCGGGTCGACCTGCATGACGCCATCGCCATCGATGGCCGCTTGATCAAGCGTGAAGAGGCCGCCGAAAGCGTGCGCCGCGTGATCATTTACAACAAACCCGAAGGCGAGATCTGCACCCGCGACGACCCGGAAGGCCGTCCGACGGTATTCGATCGTCTGCCACGACCGAAAGAAGGCCGCTGGATCAATATCGGTCGCCTCGACATCAACACCACCGGCTTGCTGATGTTCACCACCGACGGCGAACTGGCCAATCGTTTGATGCACCCGTCCTACCAGATGGACCGCGAATACGCCGTGCGCGTGCGTGGCGAGGTCGACGACGAGATGATCGAGCGCCTGAAAACCGGCGTCATGCTCGAAGACGGCCCGGCCAAGTTCACCGACATCAAGGAAGCCCCGGGCGGCGAGGGTTTCAACCACTGGTATCACTGCGTGGTGATGGAAGGCCGTAACCGCGAAGTGCGGCGCCTGTGGGAGTCCCAGGGGTTGGTGGTCAGCCGCTTGAAGCGCGTGCGTTTCGGTCCGGTGTTCATCACCTCGGACCTGACCATGGGGCGCTGGCGCGAAATGAGCCAGCGCGAAGTGGATATCCTCAGCGAAGAAGTCGGCCTGAAACCGGTCGCCTTGCCGGATATGAAAGAGAAGACCCGCGACAAACTGGATCGCTTGCAGCGCAAGTCGGCCAAACCGGTCGGTCGCGGCGAGCGCCCGGTGCGCACCCTGCGCCCGGCCCATGGGGCTGGCCAGCCGGACGCCGATCAAGGTCGCGCACGCGCGCCCCGTGGCGAAGGTTCTGATCGCCCGACTCGCACCCCACGTACCGAAGGCGGCGAGCGCCCAGTGCATAGCTCCCGTGGCGAAGGCGGCGAGCATGCTGCCCGCACACCGCGCCCGCCACGCGCGGAGCACGGCCGCAGCCAGCCCGGCAAAGGCACGCCGGTTGCCGAACGCCCGCGCGACGTCAATAAGAAGCGTCCCGCCAAGCCCGCGGCCAAGCGTCCAGGCGTGGAACTGGCCGAGCGTCCGGCGCGCAAGCCGACAGGTGCGCCGGTCAAGCGTCGCAGCCAGCCTGCTGGCGAAGGTCAGCGTCCGGGTTTCGGTCGCGGTAGCCGCAAGCCGGAATAAAAGGGTTCAAGCCAAAGAAAGGCTAATGTACCCATAACGTGTCGCAGGCAGCTTTCGTAGGGTGGATCGCGCTTCATCGATCCACCAGGGCGGCGTTCTGGTGGATGAAAGCGCCCGCATGCCCCCACCCTTGGCACTGTCATGCAATGGGTAGGTTGGCGCTGGGCGCAACGAAGCCCAGCAGGCATCGGCATGTTTCGTTGGGTTTCGTCGCTGCGCTCCTCAGCGGAGCGCCGCCCGCCCCAACGGCTTATCGCCGTGCAACACGCCATGGGGACATGCTCAAGAAAAAGGGACTCGAAAGAGTCCCTTTTTCGTTTCTGTGGAAACGCTAGCCAGCCATATTCAGGCGATTGCGCCCGCTACGTTTTGCCGCGTACAGAGCGCTATCGGCACGGCGCAACAGGCTGTCGGCGGATTCGCCCGGAAGCAAGGTCGCACAGCCGAGGCTGATCGAGACCAGGATGGCTTGGTTCTGGTTCAGGCATTGCAGGTTCTGCACCGCATGACGTAGGCGTTCGCCGACCATGCAGGCGGCTTCGCGACCGGTGCCGGAGAGCAGCACCAGAAACTCTTCGCCGCCGTAGCGGAAGGCCAGGTCGACATTGCGTAGCTGGTCGCGCAGGGTCGTCGCCACGGCTTTCAGGACTTCGTCGCCGTAAGCGTGGCCGTGCTTGTCGTTGATCTGTTTGAAATGATCGATATCCAGCATCAGCATCGACAAGGGTTGCATGCTGCGCCGTGCCAGGTCGATCTCGCGTTGCAGGGACTGATTCAGCGCCAGGCGGTTGCCGGTGTTGGTCAGTGGATCGCGCAGCGCACTTTGCACGGCCGCGCGATAGAGCAGGGCATTGCGCAGTGGGAACAACAAGCTGGCCAGCAGGGATTCCAGGCGGCCCAGTTCTTCTTCGCTGAAACGATGGCTGCGTCTGAAGATCAGTTCGCCGAGGTATTCGCCCTCGTGGCTCAGGCGATAGCCAGCAGTGTGATTGCCGCGCTCGCCGAACTCGAAGCGCAGCTCGCAGGCCGCCAATTGGTAGCCCAGGGCGTCAAGCGGCACCAGGCGCTGCACTTCGCGATAGAACAAACCGAGGATGCGATCGACTTCCAAAGAGGTCTGCAGTTGCAGGCTCAACTGCTGGCGTAACTGTGCCAGGCTGACCGGTTTGAGCGTTTGCTGCGAGTGGCGCGCATAGCCCAGACGCTGCAGTTTGGCGGTATCGAAGTCGATGGTGTTGGACTGATTATGTGGACCCATACTGCTCAACCTCTGATGCTCGGCGCGTTGAGGGCGCGCTCCGATACAGATGCCTAGCTAGTTTTGTGCCACTATATAAAAGTCTTTATATATCAGTGTGTTGGTGTTTTTTTTTGTGAGCTTTGCGGCAGTGTTTTGCCGGTTGTCTGGCGCCGATGGTGGCAATTCGCTGCCGGCCGACCGCCAACGCCAGGAAACCGTCGGTCGCTATTGGGCGTCGAAGGCCTGGCCGTTTACGCCGTTGCTGTCCGGGCCCATCAAATACAGGTAGATCGGCATGATCGCTTCGGGCAGTGGGTTGTTTTGCGGGTTTTCCCCGGGGTAGGCCTGGGCACGCATATCGGTGCGGGTGGCGCCGGGATTGACGCTGTTGGCGCGCACCGAGGCGATACCGTCGAGTTCATCGGCCAGCACCTGCATCAGCCCCTCGGTGGCGAACTTGGATACCGCATAGGCGCCCCAGTAAGCGCGGCCTTTGCGGCCGACGCTGCTGGAGGTGAAGATCACCGAGGCGTCCGTCGACAGCTTGAGCAGCGGCAGCAGGGTGCTGGTCAGCATGAACATGGCGTTGACGTTGACCTGCATGACACGCATGAAGTTATCCCCGGACAACTGCTCCAGCGGCGTGCGCGGGCCGATGATCGAGGCGTTGTGCAGCAGGCCGTCGAGCTTGCCGAATTCGCGTTCGATCATCGCCGCCAGTTCGTCGTATTGGTGCGGCAGGGCGGTTTCCAGGTTGAACGGAATCACCGCGGGCTGCGGATGGCCGGCGGCCTCGATGGCGTCATACACCCGGGTCAGGTGTTCTTCGGTCTTGCCCAGCAGTAGCACGGTCGCGCCATGGGCGGCGAAGCTTTGCGCGGCGGCGGCGCCGATCCCACGGCCGGCGCCGGTGACCAGAATCACCCGGTCTTTGAGCAGATCGGGGCGGGCGGAATATTGGAACATGCGGGGCTCCTTCGGAGAGCTGCAAGCCGCAAGCGGCAAGCATCAAGTTAAAAGCAAAAGAATTGTTGCATGCGGCTGGCTACATACTGGCTTGCAGCTTGCAGCTTGCAGCTTGCAGCTTGCAGCGTCAGCAGCCGCATAACGCCTGTTCGAGCACGGCGCGCAATTCCAGCGGATGCTCGACGACCACGTCGGCGCCCCAATTGCGTGGGTTATCGTCCGGGTGAATATAGCCGTAGGTCACGGCCGCGGTGCGGGTGCCGGCGGCGCGGCCGGACTCGATATCGCGCAGATCGTCGCCGACGAACAGTACGCTGGCAGGGTCCAGGCCTAACTGCGAGCAGGCGAGAGTCATCGGTTCGGGGTCGGGTTTGCTGCGAGTCACATGATCCGGGCAGATCAGGATCGCCGAGCGCTCGGCCAGGCCCAGGCGCTGCATGATCGGTTCGGCGAAGCGCAACGGTTTGTTGGTCACCACGCCCCAGATCAATTTGGCCTTCTCGATATCGGCGAGCAATTCGTCGATACCGTCGAACGGCCGGGTCAGCACGGCGCAGTGTTCCTGGTAGCGCTCGAGAAACTCCAGGCGCAGCGCCTCGAAGCCTTGGTCTTCCGGTCGCATGGCGAAGGTGCAGGTGACCATGGCGCGGGCGCCGCCGGAAACCTGATCGCGGATCAGCTTCTCGGCGATGGGGGCGAGGCCGCGGTCGGCACGCATGGCTTGGCAGATAGCGATAAAGTCCGGCGCGCTGTCGAGCAGCGTACCGTCCATGTCGAAAAGCACTGCACGCAAGCGCATCACGCCTCCTTTAGGGTCTGGACCATGTAGTTGACGGCGACATCCGCTTCCAGCTTGTAATGCTTGGTCAGCGGGTTGTAAGTCAGCCCGATGATGTCCTTGACCTGCAGGCCGGCGTCGCGGCTCCAGACGCCCAGTTCCGAGGGGCGGATGAATTTCTTGAAATCGTGGGTGCCGCGCGGCAACAACTTCAGCAGGTATTCGGCACCTATCACGGCGAACAAATAGGCCTTGGGGTTGCGGTTGATGGTGGAGAAGAACACCTGGCCGCCGGGTTTGACCAGGGCATGGCAAGCGCGGATCACCGACGCCGGGTTTGGTACGTGTTCGAGCATTTCCAGGCAGGTGACTACATCGAACTGTCCGGGCATCTCCTCGGCCAGGGCTTCGGCAGTGATCTGCCGGTATTCCACCGATACGCCGGATTCCAGTTGATGCAGTTGCGCCACGGCCAGCGGCGCTTCGCCCATGTCGATACCGGTGACGGTCGCGCCGCGTTGTGCCATGGCCTCGCTGAGGATGCCGCCGCCGCAGCCGACATCGAGAATCTTTTTGCCGGCCAGACCCACGCGTTCGTCGATCCAGTTGATGCGCAGCGGATTGATGTCGTGCAGAGGCTTGAATTCGCTTTCGCGATCCCACCAGCGGTGGGCGAGGGCTTCGAATTTAGCGATTTCGGCGTGGTCGACGTTGCTCATAAAAATCCCTGGATAGAACTGGAGGCGGAAGCCAGACGCTTAACAGGCCGTTGAAAAGCGTAGGCGAGGCAGGCAAGACAAGGCAAAAACAGGCGAGGAAGCGGAGTTTACTGCTGTAAATGAGCATTCCGAGCCTGTTTTTAACGCAGTATTGCCAACGCAGGTAGTTTTTCAACGGTCTGTTAAGGCGTCTATGGTGCCAGTTTCGTGTTGTGGGGTGGGTGTCTGCGGGCGCATCAAAGTATGTCAGTTTGTCGCACTATCGAGTGTTGCTGGTCTATGTCGGTGGGAGGGGCTTTAGCCGCGATGAGTCGGCACCTCATTTGACCCGTCGCGGCTAAAGCGGAGCGCCGCCCGGCCCCTCCCGCAAACCCTTTAGGCCTGTCGGGCAATCTTCTCCCCCCAGGCGCGGGCATTGGCGATGATCCGTTGTTCGTCCAGGCGTGTCAGCCTGCCGCTGTCGAGCAATTGCTTGCCGCCCACCCATAGGTGTTCGGCGCCGCTACGATTGCCGGCGTAGATCAGTTGCGAAACCGGGTCGTAAACCGGTTGTTGAGCCAGGCCGGACAGGTCGAAAACCGCCAGGTCCGCAGCCTTGCCCACTTCCAGCGAGCCGATTTGCGCGTCCAGACCGAGTGCGCGTGCGCCATTCAGGGTGGCCATGCGCAGCGCACTATGGGCATCCAGGGCGGTGGCCGAGCCGGCGACGGCCTTGGCCAGCAAGGCGGCGGTACGAGTTTCGCCGAGCAGGTCGAGGTCGTTGTTGCTGGCCGCCCCGTCGGTACCGATGGCCACGTTGACCCCGGCTTGCCAGAGTCGTTCCACCGGGCAAAAGCCGCTGGCCAGTTTCAGATTGGATTGCGGGCAGTGGATCACGCTGGTGTTGCTGGTGACCAGCAGGGCCACGTCGTCCTCGTCGATCTGGGTCATGTGCACGGCCTGGAAGCGTGGGCCGAGCAAACCCAACCGGGCCAGGCGAGCCAATGGTCGTTCGCCGTGCAATTCCAGGCTCTGCTGCACTTCGAAGGCGGTCTCCTGCACGTGCATATGAATGCCGGCGTCCAGCTCTTCGGCGAGCATGCGGATATTCTCCAGCTTGTCGTCGCTCACGGTGTAGGGCGCATGGGGGCCAAATGCGACTTTCAGGCGCGGGTGATGCTTGAGGTCATCGAACAGGCCGAGCCCTTTACGCAGGGCTTCGTCGGCATCGCGCGCGCCGGGGATCGGGAAGTCCAGCACCGGGATGCTGATCTGTGCGCGAATGCCGCTCTTGTGCACCAGTTCACTGGCCACTTCCGGGAAGAAGTACATGTCGGCGAAGCAACTGACACCGCTCTTCAGTTGCTCGGCGATGGCCAGTTCGGTGCCGTCCTGGACGAACTGCTCGTCGACCCACTTCGCCTCGGCCGGCCAGATGTGTTGCTCCAGCCAGGTCATCAGCGGCAGGTCGTCGGCCAGGCCGCGGAACAGCGTCATCGCGGCATGCCCGTGGGCATTGACCAGACCCGGTGTCAGCAGGCGTCCCGGCAGATCGCGGACCTCCAGGGCGGGATGTTTGAGTGCCTCGGCGCGCGGCGCGATCAACGCAATGCGCCCGTCGCGGATACCCAGGCCATGCTCTTTGAGCACCACCCCGGCAGGTTCGACCGGTACCAGCCAGGTGGGCAGCAGCAAAAGGTCGAGGGGCGCTTCGGGCATGGTGGACTTCCGGTGGTGGTAAAACGGCAGAGTCTATAGAGGAACGTCGCGCGCTAAAACCCGCACGGTAATGGCACCGTGCTTAGGTCGTAGGCGTTACGCCGAGGCAAAAAACTTGACGCTGTTCGGGCGGCCAGCACACTGAACAGCTTGCGGCTTGGTTCTACGCGTATAATCGCCGGCTTTTTCCGGTGGAGGTATGGGATGCGCGAGCAATTGCTGGCGGCAGAGAAGGTCAAGGCCATCGAGTGGCGGGACGGCGCTCTGCATCTGCTCGACCAGCGCGTACTGCCTTTCGAGGAAGCGTGGCTTAGCTATGCTTCGGCCGACGCTGTGGCCGAGGCCGTCCGCAGCATGGTGGTGCGCGGGGCACCGGCGATCGGCATTGCCGCCGCCTATGCGATTGTGCTGGCGGTGCGTACCCGTTTGGCGGCCGGGGGCGATTGGCGCCTGGCGCTGGAGGACGACTTCAAACGCTTGGCCGAGTCGAGGCCGACCGCCGTCAACCTGTTCTGGGCGCTCAATCGCATGCGCGAACGGTTGGATCGGCTCAAGGACGGCGACGATCCGCTGGCGATGCTCGAGGCCGAGGCCGTAGGCATTCACCAGAGCGATCGCGAGGCCAATCTGACCATGGCCCAGCTCGGTGTCGACCTGATCCGCAAGCATCAGGGCAACCTGCAGAATTTGCTCACCCACTGCAATGCCGGCGCCCTGGCCACCGGCGGCTTCGGTACGGCGCTAGGGGTGATTCGCGCTGCTTACCTCGAGGGCTTGGTCGAGCGCGTGTATGCCGACGAAACCCGCCCCTGGCTGCAAGGTTCGCGTCTGACCGCCTGGGAATTGGCTGGCGATGGAGTTCCGGTCACGGTGAATGCCGATTCGGCGGCCGCCCACCTGATGAAAACCCGTGGCATCACTTGGGTCGTGGTCGGTGCCGACCGTATCGCCGCCAACGGCGATGTGGCCAACAAGATCGGCACCTACCAGTTGGCGGTCAGCGCCATGCACCATGGCGTGCGTTTTATGGTGGTGGCGCCCAGCTCGACCATCGATATGGCGCTGGAAAGCGGCGAGGACATTCCGATCGAAGAGCGCGGCGGCGATGAATTGCTGACGCTCAACGGGGTGCCGGTGGCCAATGGCGTCGAGGCGCTCAATCCGGTGTTCGATGTGACACCGGCCGATCTGATCGATTTTCTCGTGACCGAGAAGGGTGTGGTCGAGCGCCCGGACATGGCGAAAATGGCTCAGCTTATGTGTCGTAAGCGGCTGCATTGAGCCGCCGTCCCGGGGCCGACTTTAGGCGGTGGCCGGTCTAGAACCGCTTCGCCGCGAGGCCGCGCCTCCCACGGGGATCGAGGCGTTTCCACGGTCGCAGGCCATGCCGGAGCCATAGCGATAGTAGATTGATAAACAGCGATACCAATCCGTAGGAGGCCCGACCCCGGGGCGAGCTTTTTGCGGTCGAGTCAGCCTGAAATGGCTTCGCTAACCCTGGCGATCATGGCTATCAGGGGATAGGTGCGCGGCGGCGATTGTGGTAAGCTCCCGCGGTTTTCAGGGCGCCCATTTGCGGGCGTCTCAATTGCGCAGTTACATGGCATAACTCATTGATTTGTCGTGAGTCGTTGCTGGCCTAGCGCCACGGCGGCGAGCTTCGCTACGTTCAGGATGGGCGGTGCGGAGTTTCACTAGAAAAAGGAATCAGGCTACTCATGGGCGAACTGGCCAAAGAAATCCTCCCGGTCAATATTGAAGACGAACTCAAGCAGTCCTACCTCGATTACGCGATGAGCGTAATCGTAGGGCGAGCCCTGCCGGACGCACGCGATGGCTTGAAGCCCGTGCACCGTCGGGTGCTGTTTGCGATGAGCGAGTTGGGCAACGACTGGAACAAGGCATACAAGAAGTCCGCCCGTGTGGTCGGTGACGTCATCGGTAAATACCACCCGCACGGCGATACCGCGGTCTACGACACCATCGTGCGGATGGCGCAACCGTTCTCCCTGCGTTACCTGCTGGTCGATGGTCAAGGCAACTTCGGTTCGGTGGACGGCGACAACGCCGCGGCCATGCGATACACCGAAGTGCGCATGACCAAGCTGGCCCACGAGTTGCTGGCCGACCTGCACAAGGAAACCGTCGACTGGGTGCCGAACTACGACGGCACCGAAATGATCCCGGCGGTGATGCCGACCAAGATCCCCAACCTGTTGGTCAACGGTTCCAGCGGTATCGCCGTGGGTATGGCGACCAATATCCCGCCGCACAACCTCACGGAAGTGATCAACGGCTGTCTGGCCCTGATCGATAATCCCGAGCTGACGGTCGATGAGCTGATGCAGCACATTCCGGGCCCGGACTTCCCGACGGCGGGGATTATCAATGGCCGTGCCGGCATCATCGAGGCTTACCGCACCGGTCGTGGACGCATCTACATGCGTGCCCGCGCCATTATCGAAGACATCGATAAGGTCGGCGGTCGCCAGCAGATCGTCGTCACCGAGCTGCCTTACCAACTGAACAAGGCGCGGCTGATCGAGAAGATCGCCGAGCTGGTTAAAGAGAAGAAACTCGAAGGCATCACCGAGCTGCGCGACGAGTCCGACAAGGACGGTATGCGCGTGGTCATCGAACTGCGCCGCGGCGAAGTGCCGGAGGTGGTGCTCAACAACCTCTACGCGCAAACCCAGATGCAGAGCGTCTTCGGTATCAACGTCGTGGCCCTGATCGACGGCCAGCCGAAGGTGCTCAACCTCAAGGACATGCTCGAAGCCTTTATCCTGCATCGCCGCGAAGTGGTGACCCGGCGTACAGTGTTCGAGCTGCGTAAAGCCCGCGAGCGTGGCCATATCCTCGAAGGCCAGGCCGTGGCGCTGTCCAACATCGACCCGGTGATCGCGCTGATCAAGGCCTCGCCGACCCCGGCCGAAGCTAAAGAGGCGTTGATTTCCACCGCCTGGGAATCGACCGCGGTGGAAGCCATGGTCGAGCGCGCCGGCGCCGACTCCTGCCGCCCGGAGAACCTCGAGCCGCAATACGGCCTGCGCGACGGCAAGTATTACCTGTCGCCGGAACAGGCCCAGGCGATTCTCGAATTGCGTCTGCACCGCCTGACCGGTCTGGAACACGAGAAACTGCTGGCCGAGTACCAGGAAATTCTCCTGCAGATCGGCGAGCTGATCCGCATCCTCACCAGTGCCGTGCGCCTGATGGAAGTGATCCGTGAAGAACTCGAAAGCATCAAGGCCGAGTTCGGCGATGCGCGCCGCACCGAAATTCTCGATGCACGACTGGATCTGACCCTGGGCGACTTGATCACCGAAGAAGAGCGGGTGGTGACCATCTCCCACACCGGTTACGCCAAATCGCAGCCGCTTTCCGCCTATCAGGCGCAGCGCCGCGGCGGTAAGGGCAAATCGGCGACCGGGATCAAGGACGAGGATTACATCGCCCACCTGCTGGTCGCCAACAGCCACTCCACGCTGTTGCTGTTCTCCAGCAAGGGCAAGGTGTATTGGCTGAAGACCTACGAAATTCCCGAGGCGTCGCGCGCCGCTCGCGGTCGTCCGCTGGTCAACCTGTTGCCGCTGGATGAGGGTGAGTACATTACCACCATGCTGCAGGTCGACCTGGAAGCCCTGCAGCAGAGCGCTGGCGACGACGAAGAGCTGGACGATGCCGAGGATGCGGTGATCGAAGGCGAAGTGGTCGAAGCCGAGGACGTGGCCGAAGCCGAAGAAGCCGACGGTGATACCGCGGAGTTGGTGGCCGAGGCCACCGGTGCCTACATCTTTATGGCTACCGCTTTCGGTACGGTAAAGCGCGCCCCGCTGGCGCAGTTCAGCCGGCCGCGCTCCAGCGGCCTGATCGCCCTGAAATTGAAGGAAGGCGATACCCTGATCGCCGCCGCCATCACCGATGGCTCCAAGGAGGTCATGCTGTTCTCCGAGGCGGGCAAAGTGATTCGTTTCGCCGAGAACGCGGTGAAGGTCAGGAACCGTGTCGCGGGCGGTATTCGCGGCATGAAGCTCGGCAAGGGGATGCAGTTGATCTCCATGTTGATTCCCGAGTCGGGGGCGCAGATTCTCACCGCCTCCGAGCGCGGTTTCGGCAAGCGCACGCCATTGAGCAAGTTCCCCCGTCGCGGGCGTGGCGGCCAGGGCGTGATCGCCATGGTCAGCAACGAGCGTAACGGCAAGCTGGTCGGCGCCGTGCAAGTGCTCGACGGCGAGGAAATCATGCTGATTTCCGACCAGGGCACCCTGGTGCGCACCCGGGTCGGCGAAGTCTCCAGTCTGGGCCGTAACACCCAGGGCGTGACCCTGATCAAGTTGGCCAAGGACGAGAAGCTGGTTGGCCTCGAGCGTGTGCAGGAGCCATCCGAGGAGGAGAGCGACGAGTTGCTTGAAGGTAACGAGGCTCTGGACGACGATATCGTCGATGCCTCAAATGCTGCAACTGACGAGAGTCCGGTCAGCGAAGAGTGATCTGTGTAAGCGGTAGGATGGGTTGAGCGAAGCGATACCCATCGAGTGCGTAGGATGTGCTCGCCGCTCAGGCTCGACAGGTATCCGCTCGATGGGTTACGCCTTCGGCTAACCCATCCTACGGGGGCAGCTATTAAGGCAGTGCATGCGTCATCGCGAGGGGTGGTGGCGTTCAGTGAATCCGAGAGAGATAGATGTGAGCAAGCGAGCCTATAACTTCTGCGCCGGCCCGGCCGCGCTTCCTGAAGCTGTTCTGCAACGCGCCCAGGCGGAGCTCCTCGACTGGCAGGGCAAAGGCCTGTCGGTCATGGAAATGAGCCACCGCAGCGACGAGTACACCGCCATCGCCGAGAAGGCCGAGCAGGATCTGCGCGA
Source organism: uncultured Pseudomonas sp. (assembly GCF_946885885.1). Next base: position 1,756 of record NZ_CAMPHN010000030.1, on the reverse strand, counting down.
TTTGCTGAGCATTCCCTCGGACTACAAGGTGCTGTTTCTGCAGGGCGGCGCCAGCCAGCAGTTCGCCGAAATTCCGCTCAACCTGCTGCCCGAAGACGGCGTCGCCGACTATATCGATACCGGCATCTGGTCGAAGAAAAGCATCGAGGAAGCGCGGCGTTACGGCAGCGTTAATGTCGCCGCCAGCGCTAAGGGCCTCGATTATTTCGCGATTCCAGGGCAGAACGACTGGCAGCTGTCGAAGAATGCCGCCTACCTGCATTACGCCAGCAACGAAACCATCGGCGGTCTGCAATTCGATTGGATTCCCGAGGTCGGCGACGTGCCGCTGGTGACGGATATGTCTTCGGACATTCTTTCGCGGCCGCTGGATGTCTCGAAATTCGGCCTGATCTACGCCGGTGCGCAGAAGAATATCGGCCCGTCCGGCTTGGTTGTGGTGATCGTTCGTGAAGATTTGCTCGGCCGTGCCCGTAGCGCCTGTCCGACCATGCTCAATTACAAGATCGCCGCCGACAACGGCTCGATGTACAACACCCCGGCGACCTTCTCCTGGTACCTCTCCGGCCTGGTGTTCGAGTGGCTGAAGGAGCAGGGCGGGGTCGAGGCCATGGAGCAGCGCAACCACGCCAAGAAAACCCTGCTGTATGGCGCCATCGACAGCAGCGAGCTGTACAGCAACCCGATCGCGGTCAATGCGCGCTCTTGGATGAACGTGCCGTTCCGCCTGGCCGACGAGCGCCTGGACAAGCCGTTCCTGGCCGGCGCCGACGCGCGCGGCCTGCTCAATCTCAAGGGCCATCGCTCGGTCGGCGGCATGCGTGCTTCGATCTACAACGCCGTGGGCCTGGATGCCGTCGAGGCGCTGGTGGCCTACATGGCGGAATTCGAGAAGGAGCACGGCTGATGACCGATGCGATCTCCGAACAGGAATTGCAAGCGCTGCGCCTGCGCATCGACAACCTCGACGAGCGCATTCTCGAGCTGATCAGCGACCGTGCCCGCTGCGCCGAAGAAGTGGCGCGGGTGAAAATGAGGTCGCTGGCCGAAGGCGAAAAGCCGGTGTTCTATCGCCCCGAACGCGAAGCGCAGGTGCTCAAGCGCATCATGGAGCGCAATCAGGGGCCGCTGGGCAACGAGGAAATGGCGCGGCTGTTCCGCGAAATCATGTCCTCCTGCCTGGCCCTGGAAAACCCGCTGCGCGTCGCCTATCTCGGCCCGGAAGGCACCTTTACCCAGGCGGCGGCCATGAAGCATTTCGGCCACGCGGTGATCAGTCAGCCGATGGCGGCGATCGACGAGGTGTTCCGCGAAGTGGCGGCAGGTGCGGTGAATTTCGGCGTGGTGCCGGTGGAGAACTCCACCGAAGGCGCGGTCAACCACACCCTCGACAGCTTTCTCGAACACGATATGGTGATTTGCGGCGAAGTCGAGCTGCGCATTCACCACCATCTGCTGGTCGGCGAAACCACCAAGGTCGACAAAATTACGCGCATCTACTCCCATGCCCAGTCCCTGGCGCAGTGCCGTAAATGGCTCGACGCGCACTACCCGAACGTCGAGCGCGTGGCGGTATCGAGCAATGCCGACGCGGCCAAACGGGTCAAGAGCGAATGGAACAGCGCGGCCATCGCCGGTGATATGGCGGCCGGTCTCTATGGTCTGAGCAAGATCGCGGAAAAGATCGAGGATCGTCCGGATAACTCCACGCGCTTTTTGATCATCGGTAACCAGGAAGTGCCGCCGACCGGCGACG
>NZ_CAMPHN010000029.1 GCF_946885885.1 uncultured Pseudomonas sp. | reverse complement strand
AAGGGCTGCGCGCCGCCAAGGCGATCGGCGGCAACCTGCAGGCCGAGGTCACCCTTTATGGCGAAGATGCCTTGCGCGCCGACCTGAGCAAGCTCGGCAACGAATTGCGTTTCGTGCTGATCACTTCGACCGCGACGCTGGCGCCACTGGCCGATGCGCCGGCCGATGCCGTGAGCACCGAGGTGCCCGGCCTGAAGCTGAAGATCGTCAAGTCCGGCCATGCCAAATGCGCCCGTTGCTGGCACCACCGTGAGGACGTCGGGGTAAACCCGGCGCACCCGGAAATCTGCGGGCGCTGCGTGGAAAACATCGAAGGCGCCGGCGAGGTTCGTCACTATGCCTGAGGCACTGCGCACTGCTTTGCTCCCCTCTCCCCCCGGGAGAGGGGCCGGGGGTGAGGGGCTCGAGTCCGCATCCGAACCTAAGGACGCCTGCTTATGACCTCCCGCTTCGGTAAATTGCCCTGGCTTTGGTTGAGCCTGCTGGTGTTCGTGATCGATCAGGCGAGCAAGTTCTATTTCGACAATAGCCTGAGCATGTACCAGCAAATCGTGGTGGTCCCCGATTACTTCAGTTGGACCCTGGCCTACAACAAGGGCGCCGCTTTCAGCTTCCTTGCCGGCGAATCGGGCTGGCAGCGCTGGTTCTTCGCGGTTATCGCGCTGGTGGTCAGTGCGGTGCTGGTGGTCTGGCTCAAGCGCCTCAAACCCGGCGAAACCTGGTTGGCAATGGCGTTGGCGCTGGTACTTGGCGGCGCCGTGGGTAATCTGTTGGACCGCGTGCTATTCGGCCATGTGGTCGACTTTATCCTGCTGCACTGGCAGCACCGTTGGTACTTCCCGGCATTCAATATCGCCGATAGCGCCATTACCGTCGGCGCCGTACTGCTGGCGCTGGATATGTTCAAAAGCGAGAGATCCGGAGAACCCGCGCATGACTGACCCTCTAACTCAAGAGCAGCGTATCGGCCCGGACAAGGAAGTTACCCTGCACTTCGCCCTCAAGCTGGAAAGCGGCGATGTGGTGGACAGTACCTTCGATAAACAACCGGCCACGTTCAAGGTCGGCGACGGCAACCTGTTGCCGGGTTTCGAGCAGGCCATTTACGGCCTCAAAGCCGGCGATAAGCGCAGCTTGCCGATCGGGCCCGAACAGGGCTTCGGCCAGGGCAATCCGCAGAACGTGCAAGTGATGCCGCGCAGCCAGTTCCAGGATATGGAGCTATCCGAGGGCTTGCTGGTGATTTTCAACGACGCCGCCAACGCCGAGCTGCCGGGCGTGGTCAAGGCATTCGACGATAATCAGGTCACCATCGACTTCAACCACCCGTTGGCCGGCAAAGCGCTGAGCTTCGATGTGGAGATTATCGAGGTCAAGGCGGTCTAGAGTTTGTAGGAGCCAGCTTGCTGGCGATCCTGTCCAAGTCCTTGGCCTACCCACGTAACACTGTCCACTTCTTGCTGCGCGCGCCGAGATAACCATCATGCATATCAAACTCGCCAACCCCCGCGGCTTCTGCGCCGGTGTCGACCGCGCCATCGAAATCGTCAACCGCGCCCTGGAAGTCTTCGGCCCGCCGATCTACGTGCGCCATGAAGTGGTGCACAACAAATTCGTGGTCGAGGATCTGCGCGCCCGAGGTGCTGTGTTCGTCGAAGAACTGGACCAGATTCCGGACGATGTCATCGTTATCTTCAGCGCCCACGGCGTCTCCCAGGCGGTGCGCAACGAAGCCGAGCAGCGCGGTCTGAAGGTTTTCGACGCGACCTGCCCGCTGGTGACCAAGGTGCATATGGAAGTGGTGCGCTACAGCCGCGAAGGTCGCGAGTGCATCCTGATCGGCCACGCCGGCCATCCGGAGGTCGAAGGCACCATGGGCCAATACGACGCCAGCAACGGCGGCACCATCTACCTGGTGGAAGACGAAGCCGACGTCGAGCGTTTGCAGGTGCGCAATCCCGAAGCCTTGGCCTTCGTCACCCAGACCACCCTGTCGATGGACGACACCAGCAAAGTCATCGACGCCCTGCGCGCTAAATTCCCCAGCATCGGCGGCCCGCGCAAGGACGACATCTGCTACGCCACCCAGAACCGTCAGGATGCGGTCAAGCAACTGGCCGCCGAGTGCGACGTATTGCTGGTGGTCGGCAGCCCTAACAGCTCCAACTCCAACCGCCTGCGCGAACTCGCCGAACGCATGGGCACCCCCGCCTACCTGATCGACGGGGCCGAAGACCTCAAGCGGGAGTGGTTCGACGGCGTTGCCAGCGTGGGCATCACCGCCGGCGCTTCGGCGCCGGAAGTGCTGGTGCGTGGGGTGGTCAACCAGCTCAAGTCCTGGGGGGTAACAGCGGAAAGCGAGCTGGAAGGGCGGCCGGAGAATGTGACCTTCTCGATGCCCAAAGAGTTGCGCGTCCAGCAGCTCTGAGTCGCACATTCGCAGGGCCTCAACACGGCCCTGGCTCACCCCTTTCCCGGCGTAACCTGCCGCTGGCACTAAGAATCAAACGCCTAACGGCCTGCTCCCCTGAGGCGCTGCATAGCGTTAGTGTTCCCGCCTGAAACGCCCCTCCTAGCTGCTTGGCATTGCCGAGCGAGGTGTAGCGTACATAGCGCCTGACCGGCGTATTGCCCTTAGCGATGATATTTGCAGCTAGCGCCGCTTCCTGCCGGAGCAAGGGTTCTCCTTCATCCAGTTGACCGTTGTTGTTCAAGTCAACGAACACCTGCCAACCACTTGACCAATCGCCGTCGCCGTTATCGACCAATACCGGCCGTCGCCGCTTGATCGATTCGCTGCGGGCAAAGGTCAGATGCGCGGCCAGCGTATTGCCGGCGGCGACCAGTTGCTGGTCACCGACAAGTCTCTGGGTGGCGGGTACTCCGAAGCTAACCAGTAGCGCGAGGATACCGAGTGAGGTGAGCAGTTCGACAAGCGTAAAACCTTGAGCATAGCGATACATGGTCTCTGTACCTCCCTGTTAGATTGCCCAGCTTCCTGCTGGGAGAGCACCAGTGATCTTGACTTAGCCGCCGCCTATCGTTGATGGCTAGCTGCTACTGAAGTGCCCGCCTATAACTTAGCTTCGACTTTCTGTTTTGCAAGGAGCGTCGTCGTGTGTTCGGGCATGAATAGCTCTGAGCGCCGTTGACGATGATGAAAGCACCGGTTGTCGAGTCGCTTCCTACAAGCGGGATTACTGGATGCGATGATTGAGACCGAGCAAAAGCAAGCGGGCTTCAACACGTAGGTGGGCACCTGCGAAAACAGCATGGCGAGTGGTCAGGAATTCTTAGAAGGTGGTCAAGTGCTGCGAACAAGACAAAGCGGTTTTACGCTGATTGAGTTGATGATTGTGGTGGTTATAGTCGGAGTTCTGGCCGCTATCGCCTATCCGAATTATCAGCAATACATCATTAAGAGCGGTCGTGCCGATGCCCAAGCCTTCTTGATGGAGCTTGCGCAAAAGCAGCAGCAATTTCTGATAGATGCGAGGACCTATGCGGGATCGGTCGCGCTACTCAATGCCACGACGCCGACCAGCGTAGCCAGAAACTACACCATTGCCTTCACTAATATCTCTGCCGGCCCTCCTCCAACCTTCACCATTACCGCTACGCCCAATGCTGGTACTACTCAGGCGGGTGATGGAAATCTAAGTATCGATCAGGCAGGTAACAAGCTATGGGGGGGTAACCCATGGTAGGCCTGGTAGTTGCGGATCGTTCAGCAAACGAATTGGGCGAGTAACGCTATGTTCTCTACGGTGAAGCAGCAGGACCTGATCACGTTTCGCGGCCGTTCTGCATATGCTGGCTTTAGCTTAATTGAGCTCATCACAGTGATTGCATTATTAGCGGTCTTGATGGGTATCGGTATGCCGGCATTTCGCGACATGGTTGCAGATCAAAAGGTACGTACCGTTGCCGCCAGTCTTCACTCTAGTATTTTGATCGCGCGTGCCGAAGCCATTAAGCGCAATCGCACTATTCGCTTGAGGCCGGCCACCGACGAAGCGTGGGGCGATGGTTGGTTAATTCCCAATCCCGCTTCAATCAACTCCGATACTTCTCCCGTTCATCGTGAGCGCTTGAATGCGGCCGTAACCATCACCAGCGCTGCGACTGTGTTGGACTTCCGGCCTTCAGGCCGAGCGTCTGGCAGTGTGACCTTCGAGCTCGAGTCCACTACCGATGCGACCAAGAAGCGCTGTGTCAGTGTCGGGTTGGATGGGCGTGCAACAACAGCGCGGGGAGGATGTTGATCATGCGATCGCATAAAAGCCCTTGGCCGCATCAGTCTGGCTTCAGCCTGATTGAGGTATTGATCACTTTAATCATCTTGGCTATCGGTTTGATGGGGCTAGCCGGTTTGCAAAACCGGATGTTGAACGCGGAGTTCGAGTCTTACCAGCGCTCCCAGGCATTGATGTTGGCAGAGGACATGGTCAGCCGGATCCGATCCAACCCCGCTGCTGCTCGCGCCTCCAATTACAGTGGTAATACCGTTTATGGCACCGGCAACATTCTAGGTGACGACGTTTGCAATCCCGCTAATACCACTACTTTCGATCTTTGTTCTTGGAGTTCGGCCTTAAAGGGGGCCTCGGTTACGCTGAACGATGAGGATGAGACCCAGGTCGGCGCGATGATTGGTGCGCGAGGCTGCATTCAAACAGTTAGTGGTACTGCAACGTCGGAGGTCGTGCTCAGGGTTACCGTTGCGTGGCAAGGGTTAAGCCCAACAGTCGCTCCGGCGCTAACGTGCGGTCAGGGCAGCTTCGGTGCGGATGACAGTATGCGCCGAGCTGTTTCGGTTTTGGTGACCCTGGCTTATTTAGGAGTTTGAGTGCATGTCGGCTTTTTTTGTGAGAGTTCAGCATCGCCGCAGCCAGGGTTTCTCGCTTATCGAGCTAATGGTTTCGATGACGCTCGGCCTGATTATCCTGCTCGCCATTTCGGAATTGTTCGTTAATAACAGCCGCACCCGTAGCGAGATAGAACGAACCAGCCGACAAATCGAGAATGGACGCTATGCCATACAGTTATTGACTGATGAATTAAGCAATGCTGGTTTTTTTGGCGAGACGGGAGCGCAAACTTTTCCGGCAGATTTGCCGCCGGCTTGCGCGAGTAGTGAGGCGGATATAACCGATGCCATGGGCGTTCCTGTCTATGGCCAAAACAATGTTGCCAGCGCATCGGCGCCAGGCTGCCTAAGCAACTATAAAGCCGGCAATGACTATATCGCACTCAGGCGGGCGAGTTCTTGTGCTGTCGATAGCTGCGGGAACGATTTCACTGATGGTGCTTATCATATCCAGGCTTCGGCCTGTCAAACAGCCAGTCCGGGTGAAATCACTCTTGGCACCACCGAAGCTGACATGACTGCAACTACTCGAACATGTGTGGATGAGGCGCCTGTCTACCGGCTTTTAAGTCGTCTCTATTACATCAATACCGACGATACGCTGATGCGTGCCGAACTCGGCGATGAGCCATTAGGGGGATCCCCTTATACCGTTACTTCACTTGTAGATGGCATCGAGCACCTGCATTTCGAATACGGTATCGACTCGGATGGAGACGGCGTGCCTAATTCTTATGCTTCTGCGCCGGCTTCTGCTAATTGGGAAGATGTAGTGGCCGTGCGGGTTTGGGTACTGGCACGCAATCTTGAAGAAACGCTCAGTTATACCGACGACAAGACCTATCGTCTTGGAGACGTCGAAGTGGAAAGCCCTGGTGATGGTTTCAAGCGGCAGGTGTACAGCACCACTGTGCGTATAAATAACGTGGCCGGGCGTAGGGAGTAATGACGATGACAGCGTACTCGAATAATCGTCAGCGTGGGGTGGTGCTGGTAGTAGCTTTGATCATGTTGCTTTTGGTGACTTTGATGGCTGTCAGCGGCTTCAACTTGACGCAAGGCAATTTACAGATTATCGGCAATATGGAGAGCCGTACCCAGGCGTTTAACGTGGCCAATGCGGCAATCGAAGAAGCAGTGAGCTCGACGCTCTTCGTTACCAATCCTACAAGCATATTTCCCGTGTCATGCGGCGCTGCTAATACCAAGTGCTATGACATAAACGGTGATGGCGTTAATGATCTGACTGTTTCTGTCGACCCGCCCACGTGCGTGACCGTCGAGCCTATCAAAATTTCAGACTTGGATTTAAGTAATCCACAGGAGGCCGGTTGCGTAATTCAGGACAGCGTGTATTCGCTATGCGCGAATACGACCTGGGAGTTGCGTGCGGTTGCCGTGGATAATCTGACTTCTGCCCAGGCCGTCGTTCGGCAGGGGGTGGCGTTAAAAGTATTGATGAATGATGTCGCGACAGCCTGTCCGGGTTGAGTGCAAGGGAGGTATAGCATGAACGCTTTTATATGTGCTTTAAACAGACACATTGTTTGTTTGTTGTTATTGCTGGCTGCTGCACTTCCTGTGCAGGCCGAAGATATCGATATTTTCGTAGGCAACGATACGTCGAACTCCAGTCTGCCCAGCGTGTTGGTGGTTCTGGATAATACCTCGAACTGGGCGCGGCAAAGCCAGCAGTGGCCCGGTGGCTTGCAGCAGGGACAAGCAGAAGTTCGTGCCATTAAAACAGCTCTGGCCGACCAAGTCGGCAAGGTGAATGTGGGGGTGTTGGAATTTACCACTGATGGCAATGCAAACCAGGACGGTGCATTCGTACGTTTCGATATGCAAGAACTGACAGCGGATAGCTATACGGTGCTAAGCGCGCACCTGGATACTATATTTAATAATATCAATGACCCTGATGAAAAGCGTAACTCGGGTACACCCTATGGCAACCTGATGCGCGACGTGTACAGTTACTTGGCGGGCTTGGGGCAATCTCACAATGGCTCGGGGACCCTGGCAGCCATTGCTGATGCGGATGGTTATACAACCCAATACTCGTTATTTAGCTCGCCATTGAGCTCGGATAATGTTTGCAGCAATATTAATATAATTTTCGTCGGCAATCCTAATAACAGTGGACCTTCGACAGATAGTGCGGACAATAGCACGTTTTTAACGAGTCTCTATACCGAGCTGGAAGATGCGCCCGATAAATTAGCTACGGTCGCAACAGGCACAGCTTTGCCAATTCCGTTATTCAATACAGTTAACAATGCAACAACAACCGATCTTGGCTTTTCGGCGCAGTGTTATAAAACTAACAAGGTCGCGGATTGCACCGCCGCTGAGACGCTGACGGGAGGTTTGTGTGATGGTCAGAGTAACTGTGCTTGTTCGACCAGCCAAACATTGTCGACCGGTTGTGGGAGTAATCAATATAAGTTAGCGGTGCAGCTGACCGATACCGTCACTACGGTTACACCAAGCGGCCAATATAACACCACCGTCGGCGCCGCCTGGAATCTGGACGATTGGGCAAAGTTTTTGAAGAACTACGGCGTGCCCATTACCCTTCCAGTTGAAGATAGCGATCCTGTCACCACCCGAGTAGAGGTTAATACTTTTACCGTTGATGTCTTCAATGCGCAGCAAAATGCCGAACATACAGGGTTGTTATTGAGCGCCGCCAATGTCGGAGGAGGGAGTTATTATGCCGCGACCAACGAAGAGGCCATCGTCGCCGCCTTCGAAGATGCCTTATCTAAGATTCTTTCGGTCAGCTCTACTTTCGCCGCCGTAACATTGCCGTTGAGTGCGACCAACCGCGCACAGAACGAAAACGAGGTGTTTATCGGTATGTTCCGTCCGGATCAAGCCGCGGATCCGCGTTGGTTCGGTAACCTCAAGCGCTACCAGCTAGGGTTGTTCGACGCCAAGGTCGAATTGGCTGACGCGCAGGGTAACCAAGCGGTCAACCCATTGAGCGGTTTCGCCACCGAATGCGCCGAAAGTTTCTGGAGCGTGGACTCGGACGAATATTGGAATGAACTTGGGATCACTCCTGCGCCGCGTAGTCAGTGCGTGGGTGCTACCACCAGCGTGTGGTCCGATCTGCCGGATGGACCTTTTGTGGAGAAGGGCGGTGTCGCCCAAGTCACCCGTAACAGTGTCATAGCCGATCGCAATCTCTTGACGGTAAACGCTGATGGCGATGGCTTGGCGGATTTTACCAGTGCGGATCATGCCGCCAGCATCGGTGGTGCTGATGTTTACAGTTACGTCCAAGGTGGGCTGATTGGTGTCGGTGAAGTGGATGGTGGGTCCAATGGCCGGCCCAGTATCCATGGTGATGTCATTCATTCACGGCCTTTGCCAGTCAACTACGGCGATGCGGGCACGGTGGTTTACTACGGCAGCAATGACGGTTTGCTCCGCGCTATTTCCACTTCCGACGGTGCCGAACTGTGGGGGCTGGTCGCGCCGGAGCATTTCAGTAGCTTGCAACGGTTGTATGAGAACTCGCCGAGGGTGAGTTTCCCTGGACAGGACGTTGATCCGGATGAGGCCTCACCTCTGCCCAAGGGATATTTCTTCGACGGCTCCATCGGTCAAATCGTTAGCTACGATGCCGATAATCAGATTGATCTGGCCTATATCTACCCGACCATGCGCCGGGGCGGGCGTATGGTCTATGCGTTGAATGTTACGGATCCTGCCAATCCTGCCCTGCTTTGGCGGCGTGGTTGTTCAAGTCTGATCTCGGATGATGACTGTGATGCGGGCTTTGAGGCCATTGGTCAGACATGGTCGACGCCAAAGGGCGCGTTTATTCAAGGGTATGGGGATGGTGCTACGCCTGTGGTGATTTTTGGCGGTGGTTATGATGCGTGTGAGGATACCGATGCGCTTGTGACCACCTGCGATTACGCAGATGAGGGCAATCCCTCCAAGGGGAATGCAATCTACATCCTCGATGCGGCGACCGGCGAGTTGCTTGAAAGCTTTTCTACTGAGGGTGGGGTCGTCTCTGATGTGAATACCGTAGACGTGAATGATGATGGCAAGATTGATTATGCCTATGCTGCTGATACCCTCGGCAACTTATGGCGGATTAATTTTGTCGATCCGTCTGCTGATGATGTTGCGCTGGCTCAGGACTCTTGGGCTATCACCAAGATTGCCTATACCGCTGGGGCGGCGCGTCGGTTCATGAACACGCCCGCGCTGTTGCCCTTTAAAGGTAAGGTGTATATCGCATTGGGGTCGGGGAATCGGGAACGGCCATTGGAGAGCAACTACCCCTATACCAGTAATGACGAGAGCGGTGTTGATGACCGCTTCTATGTCTTCCTGGATTATCCGGCGTCCGATCCAGATACGGCTGTCAATCTGGATGGCGACCTGATGAACGATGCCACTGCAGAGCCGAACTGTGATGCCGATGGTATCTACCCCGGCACCGAGAAGCGTGGCTGGTTTATGAGTATGCCGGGGCGTGGTGAGCAGATAGTTAACCCGGCAGCGATCGCGGGCGATGTGCTGTTCAACTCCTATCAGCCGGGTGGTACGCAGACCGGTATGTGTTCCCGGCCATTGGGTATCGCCAAAGGATATGCCATGAGTCTGTTCAATGGTTCGGCTTGTGGTCGCGATCGTTCTGCGGTGATTACCGGTGGAGGGATGCCGATTGCGCCGACCATCAGTACGGTGAACCTGCAGGTGGATCCTGATTGCGAGTCAAATTGTGCGACGGAGACTGTTACGGTATGCATCGGTTGCGAAGGCTTGAAACCAACCGAAATCGAACCCACTCTCGATGATGTTCGTCGTCGCATTTACTGGAACTCCGAAGTAGATCGTTAAGGGGGAGGGATTGTGTGCGGCTAGAGTATCTAGCCGCAGCAGCCACCGGGCTGATATTGCTCGCATCTAACTGATTTGAAGGCGAACCAAGACCATGAGCCTGCTATTAGTCAAGTCGGCTATCCCATTGCGGCTTTTGTGTCTAGGAGATTCTGAAAAAAGCCTGCTCTTTACTAAATGATAGGTCTGTAAGCCGCATAATTGCTGGGCTGTATTTTTCGAAGGAGGACTTTTTCAGATCATCCCTATTCGATCTGGATCCCTTTCTCTCAGGTAGGCTCTGTTCACGAGATTCAGACTCATAAATTTCTGTGACTGACTCTTCCCCAGAGGGGGCGGAAAGCGCTGTGCCATCTTTCACGGCCTGTAGGGCAAATGCGCGTTTTTGTAGGGCGAAGTCGCAGTTTTGCAAGGTGGCGATTTAAAGCGTTCGTGCCAAACGAGTATGATCGATGACGCCAAGTGGCCATCGAACCGGTTTTTTATCGTTTGGTCTCGGGGAGTGAAGGGCGCTCCTGCGTTATTTGATGGTGTCTATCAGGCCGTTGAAAAACATAGGCGAGGCAGGCAAGGCAAGGCAAAAATGGCCGGAAAAGCGGGGGTTACTGCTGTAAATGAGCATTCTGACCGGGTTCGCGATCGAGGCCATTTTTAACGCAGTATTGCCAATGCAGATAGTTTTTCAACGGCTTGCTATGGAGTGAGTGCTATGTCGCAGAAAGGTTTCACTCTTATCGAACTAATGGTCACGCTTGCAGTGCTTGCCATAGTGCTTGGTATCGCCGTTCCCTCATTCAACGGCATGCTACAAGACAGTCGCGCTTCGTCGGTAGGCAGCGAGCTTCATGGGGCGCTCCAGCTCGCCCGCTCGGAGGCAATCAAGCGCCGTAAAGCGGTTGTGGTCTGCCGCCGTAATGCTGATGGTAGCAACTGCGAAAATGGAACGGACTGGGCCAGTGGCTGGCTCATAATGACGGATGATGGTGTGCTGAGACTTTGGGATACCACACAGGAATTGGCGGTCGTCGGTCCGAATGCGGGGGTGACCTTTGAAAGCAGCGGTATGGCGAGTGCCAGCAGCTTTTCCGTTAAGTCCACCAGTTGCAGTGGCCAGCAGAAGCGGGTGATTTCTGTTTCTGTGAGCGGTGCGGCAGCTCTGAAGAAGGATGCCTGTTAATGAGAGTTTTCCCTCCTACGGATCAGCGTGGCACCACGCTGATCGAAGTCCTTATTGCACTTATCGTTCTCTCAATCGGTTTGTTGGGGTTGGCACTGCTGCAGGTTACCAGCGTGCAGAGCAACCACAGTGCTTATTATCGTTCACAGGCTACCGTGCTCGCTCACGACTTGGCCGATCGTATGCGTGCAAATCGTACTGCGGCGCTTGGCGAGGCTTATGTGTTCGACTTTCCAGCCTCATCCTACGATCATTCAGTGAGCGGTACGCAAGCGGAGAAAGACAAAGCAGAATGGTTGAATGCTGTCGCTCAGACTCTACCGGAAGGGACGGGCAGAATCGAAAAAACAGGAACGCTAATAAGCATCTTTGTGCGTTGGAATGATGATCGAGGGCGTATAAAAGAAGTCGATAGTACAGAGAGTGGTACTGAAACCTTTATCTACCGGACTGAAATATGACCATTACCATTCAGCGGCAGAAAGGTTTTTCGCTCATCGAACTGCTGATTGCCTTAACCCTCGGCTTGTTGCTGATGGCTGGTATCCTGCAGATATTCTTGGCGAGCAAGCAGACTTATAGTACTAACAATGCGCTTTCCCGTGTGCAGGAGAGCGGGCGTTTCGCCATAGGATTTCTCACCGATGATATTCGTCATGCCGGCTATCGGGGGGAGTGCATCTCCACACCGAACAATCTGCTAAATGAGAGTGGGGCCGGATATGACGCAGATTTATTCGACCTGGCTGAGATAATGAATGGTTGGGACGATAATGCTACGGGCGATAGAATCCATATCAAATATGCTGCAAGCCTGCCAGGGGTGACGGCAAGCGGAAATACTCCTGCTAATGCGAATGCTATCAACTTGACTACGGCCAGCGGTGTGGCGCAAGGTACGATCATTATCGTCTCTGATCCTTTGGGGTGCGATATTTTTCAAAATCGCAATAACGCAAATGCACACTCTTTGTCACGAGGTAGTACAGGTACTCCTGGTAATAAAAATCCTGGCAGTAACCCATTCAGTCATGCCTATGACTCCTCCATGGAGATACTAAAATTGCAGAGCGTCCGTTATTACTTAGGTAATAATGCTGCCGGTACTTTGCGCTCGCTACGGCGGGTAAATTTCTCAACTGGAACTGCAGTCGACGAGGAGCTGATTGAAGGTGTTCAAGATATGCAGATTCTCTATGGTATTGCCGACAGTAATAGGCAGATCAGCAGCTATGTGACGGCTGGCAACGTAACCAATTGGGGTAATGTCGTATCGGTTCGTATTCATCTATTACTTGTTAGTCCGGATGTTAACGTGGTTCCGGAAAATCAAATCATAGATTTTAATGGGGCGCCGGTAACTATCGAAGATCGTCGTCTTGCGCAAGTATTTTCGACCACCATTGGAATTCGGAATCGTCTGCCATGAGTCGACTGTTGATATCCATTAATAGAGACAACCAACGCGGTGCCACTTTGATCATCGCGATGGTCATGTTGTTATTGCTGACCATTATTGGTCTGAGCAGTATGCGTGGCACATCCTTGCAAGAAAGCATGGCTGGCAATATGCGTGACAGTAGTCTCGCCCAGCATGCTGCCGAAGCCGCGTTACGTCAGGGCGAAGCTGTAGTAACTGAAAAGTTCTTAGCTAATACCCTGACTACGCTCGAAGCCGCTTCGCAGACAGGCACCTATGACGGGTTTTCTGGTGTTGCAGAGGAACCGGATTACCGCATTACTCTGCTTGCCAATCTGCGTACCAATACCGCAGCCGGCGAACCTCTCGACGATGAGGGTGCCCTCGTGAGAGTCGAGGGTGATGGTTATGGCATGCAGCTCGATCAAGATGGGAATGTGATCTCCCATGTCGAGCTACGTTCGGTTTTTCTGGTTGAACAATAAATGACCAGCCTTATAAGCACTCTTTAAGGAGTCATAGCGATGGATAGCTTCGCTCGCCGCTACAAGTTGCTGCACACGGGGCTTGGCTTCGTGATGTCCTTTGCTATCGTGTTTGCCTCGGTTGCCCGCGCGGATGTTTCCCAGTCGCCGCTATTGCTCGGTGGTGGAGGCGTGCCAGGTAATTTGGCGTTGGTACCGTCAGTGGAATGGCCCACCATCATAAGTATGGCTAACCTCGGGGCTTATGCCGTCAGCAATAAATATGTCGGTTATTTCGACTCGGACAAGTGCTATAAATACAGCCATGATTCGACGAATGACGACAGGCGTAATAGCCATTTCTATCCGGTGTCCATAACCAGTGATCGTACCTGTAGCGGAGCGCTATGGAGCGGTAACTACCTCAACTGGGCGGCGACTCAAACCATCGACCCTTTCCGTAGTGCACTTACGGGCGGTTACCGCGTCAAGGATACGCCTACCGAAACCTGGTTGGAGAAGGCTCGACACACAGGGCAAAACAACAGTGGGGCGCGGACGGTTTCGGGTAGCACCACAGTGGATGGTGCAACGCCTGCAAATTGGAGCAGTTTCAATACACGTATTGCTGGTTTCGGTAACCGTATGCGGTTTACCCTGAATGGTGATTGGGCTGGAGAGGTAAGCAGTTACACTTCGGACACCGAGCTTGCCGACAATGGAGATAAAGTCTATGAGGTCTATATACGGGTAAAGGTTTGCGACGCCAGTGTTGGTCTGGAAAATAATTGTGAGCGCTATTCGCAAGGCTATAAACCAGAAGGGTTGATACAGCAATACTCCAGCGATATTCGTTACAGCGTGTTCGGCTATCTAAACGACCACGACATACTGCGCGATGGCGGTGTTTTGCGTGCCCAGCAAAAATTCGTCGGTCAGACCGTTCGTGTTCCAGGGGTCGCAGGGAATCAGAGTAATACGGCTAATGAGTGGGATGCAACCACGGGCGTATTAGTAAAAAACCCCAACACAGCGGATGCAACAGCTACAGATGCAGAGATAGTAGATAGCGGGGTAATCAATTACCTTAATAAATTTGGTCAGATGACGACAAGAAATCATAAAAGCTATGATCCCGTAAGTGAGTTGTTTTATACATCGCTGCGTTACTTCAAAAACCAGGGTAATGTCACTGCCTATTCTACGATGCCTGATGATGAGGCTACTCGCTACAAATTAGCCGATGGCTTTCCGGTAATCACTAGCTGGACTGACCCTATCCAGTATGCCTGCCAGAAAAACGTGATATTGGGTATTGGCGATACCAATACGCACCGTGATAAAAACCTTCCTGGGAATTCCGTTACATCGGAAGAGCCGGATGTGCCAAGTGAAGTCAGCTCGGACGATACGATCGATGTGGTCACTGCGACTGCAAAAGTCGCAGCGTTGGAAGAAATTACAATTAATACCCCCTTTACCGGGCGTGGTAACTCCGCCTATATGGTGGGTTTAGCTTACGATGCCAATACCAAGGACTTGCGTAGCGATGTGTCCGGTAAGCAAACTGTTTCGACATATTGGGTCGATGTCCGGGAAAATGAGTCATTAGCCTCGAAAGCCAATAATCAGTATTGGTTGGCAGCCAAATATGGCGGGTTCAAAGTACCCGCTAACTTTGGCGATCCTTACGAGCGCACCGAGGCGCTATCAGATGAATGGTGGCGCACTACCGCGGACATGCTAGCCACCGACTATCCTCGCCCCGATAATTTCTATGTGGCGAGCGATGCCGCCAAAATGATCGAAAGTTTGAAGCTGGCTTTCGCTCAAATCGCCAATGAAGTGGAAAGCACCACGGCCTCACTGGCGGCCAATTCAACCCGGCTTGAAACCGATACCGCTGTTTTTCAGTCACGGCTCGATAGCAAGCGTTGGAGCGGCGATCTTCTGGCAAAAAAAATAGGCAACAACGGCATTATCGAAACCGAGGCGACCTGGAGCGCTGCCAGCGCACTGGATAACCTGTCCGACATTGCCAGCCGAAAAATTTTTACTAGCCCTCCGCCAACCGAAGACTCTGAGAATGGTCCGCTGCGGTCGACCAGTGGTATCGACTTCACTTGGAACAGTCTTGGCACCGTACAGCGCAGTATGTTCCTTAAGGAAGGGGAGGCAGACACCGCTATGGCGGAGAGTCGCGTTGCTTTCCTGCGCGGTGATCGTTCCAAGGAGGTATCGGATGATGATCGTACCCAGCCTTTCCGCCAACGCAGCAGTCGTTTGGGTGACATCGTCAACTCGGACCCCCAATTCATTTATAAGCAGAATTTCGGTTACTCCCGTCTGAGTTGGGAGGACGGTGACGTAGGCGAGGCATATACAGCATTCCGCGCCTCGGATGCTTATCAGAACCGCACGCCTATGGTCATCGTGGGAGCCAACGACGGCATGCTGCATGGCTTCGATGCCAGAATCAGCGATGAGTCAGCTACCAATGGTGGGGCCGAGTTGTTTGCCTATGTGCCTAATAATGTGATGGACAAATTGATTGGTCTGACTGAGCCTGCATACTCCCATCGTTATTACGTCGATGGCACGCCCCGGGTTTCGGATGTCTGGCTGGGCGAAGATACGGGGTGGCGCACCATGGCCGTAGGCAGCACTGGAGCCGGTGGTAACAGTGTTTTTGCCTTGGATGTAACTAACCCGAGCGATATGTCCAGCGACAGTGTGATGTGGGAGTTCAGCCACCCGAAAATGGGTTACACCATGGGGCAGCCGGCACTGGTAGCGCTGCCTAATAGTAAATTCGGGGTGATCGTCAGCAGTGGTTACCACGACAGCGCGCCAGCTGACGGCAAAGTCTGGGTCCTGGATGCCGCTGACGGGAGCGTGATCAAGGAGTTCACCCTTGCCACCACTGGCGGTTTGGGCGCGCCCTTGGCTTCCGATACGGATGCGGATCAGGTTGCCGATCGAGTTTATGTCGCAGACACCTTGGGTAATCTCTGGCGACTGGATCTGAGTGGAAGCAACACCTCCACATGGAAGATTCCAAGTTCGCTGGGAAGTAGTCCATTGTTTATTGCCAAGGACGACTTAGGTGCTCGGCAAGCCATTACCGCCCCCCTTGCGTCTGCCTTCAACGACGATGGCCAGCACATGGTGTTTTTCGGTACCGGTAGTTTTTACCGTACTGGTGATAACGAGATACCGGAAAGCCCAGCGATAGACACTTTCTACGGAGTTATCGATAAGGGAGCGTTGATCGACGGCCGAGGTGATTTGCGCGAGCAGCAAATCATCGCGGAGGCGACTCTCAGCGATGGCAACAAGGGCCGAGCCATTACTCAGAACGCAATACAAGCGAGTGATAAGGGCTGGTACTTGGATCTCGCCTGGCAAACGGGTGAGGGGGCCACCGGGGCGCTGGGTGAGCGGGTGGTTGCCAAAGCCACTTTGCGCAATGGTCGAGTAGTCTTTACCACCATGACCCCCTCTGCAGATCCTTGCGCCTTTGGCGGAACGAGTTGGATCATGGCGGTTAACTTATCCAGCGGTGCTCGCCTCAATTATGTGTATTTCGATACCAATGGCGACGGTGATTTGGATAGCGACGATAAGGCCAGCATTATTGAGGATGAGGATGATATTCCCTGGACAGGGATCTCCGATGTGGACGATGGTGTTAGCAAGGGTGTGACCTCTCTGTATAAATGGCTTTGTTTTGCCGGTTCCAGCGGTGCGGCTCCTAAATGTATCCCTCAGCCCGTTTCACAACGATTTGGTCGTCAATCCTGGCGTGAAGTGAGGGCTAACTGATGACTCGGTCTCTCAGCACGTTATCTCGCAGGGACGCTCGGTTCGTAGCAGCGGATAAGGGGTTCACCCTAATCGAATTGATGATTGTGGTCATCGTTATTGGGATTCTAGCTGCGCTCGCGTACCCCTCTTACGATGACTATGTGCGCAAGGCGAGGCGTGCGGATGCAGAAAGCGCGCTAACGGAGCTGGCGCAATTCATGGAGCGACACTACACAGCGAACGGTCGCTACCTGACAACAGCCAATGTGGCCCCTACGCTGCCTTTTACCGAGTCTCCCAAGGACGGGACCAACAAATATTATGACCTGAGTTTTTCCGCTACCCCGACAGCTACTGAGTACACGCTGCAGGCGGTGCCCAAGGGCGCCATGGCCGGTGATACCTGCGGTACATTGACCTTGACCCAAACGGGAGCTAAAGGGCAGGACCCAGGTGCAAGCCTTGCAGCATGTTGGCGGCGTTAATTTGCCGCACAGAGGAAAGACTGGCATATGTCATGATGCTGTTTGTTCAACGTAGCTGGCGACATTCAGTAAGGCTTTAAACGCGCGGGGGCATTTACGCCCCCGTTTTTTTGCCGGCGTTTTATGACGTGACTACGATAAAAATGCCAATCCACACAAGGCTCAATTCGTGACCATGGTTACGTAGCGTGGTCTCCCATTAGCAGGTGACAGTTCTTGATCCGTACTGATGAGTTGGTCCTAAGCTCTGGTGCGCGGCAGTGATCCGGTAGGAGAGTGTGTGAAAGAAAGAATAGTAATTGTAGGTGGCGGCGCCATCGGCCTGCTGTCGGCGCGCCTACTGGCCGAGGCGGGTGCCGAAGTATGCCTGCTGGAGCAGGGTGTATTAGGCGGCGAATCCTCCTGGGCCGGCGGCGGTATCGTTTCGCCGCTTTACCCCTGGCGCTACAGCCCGGCGGTGACGGCGTTGGCGCATTGGTCGCAGGATTTCTATCCGCAGTTGGGCGAGCAGTTGTTGCGCGATACGGGTATCGATCCCGAGGTGTATGTCACCGGATTGTATTGGTTGGATCAGGAGCCGGCGGCGCCTTTGGCTTGGGCGGCGCGGGAGGGGCGGCCGATGCGGTCGGTGCCTGTCGAAGCGGTGTATCGGGCGGAACCGGCGTTGGCCAGGCGTTTTTCCCAGGCGTTGCATATGCCGGGGGTGGCCAATGTGCGCAACCCACGTTTGATCAAGGCGTTACGTGCGGCCCTGGTGCAGATGCCGAACGTGACGCTGCATGAGCATTGTGCGGTCACCGGCTTTATTCGTGACGGGGCGCGGGTGTGCGGTGTGCATACCGCGGAGGGGGAGATTCGAGCCGATCGGGTGGTTGTCGCCGCCGGGGCGTGGAGCGGTGAGTTGTTGCGCAGCCTGGATATTGCGCTGCCGGTGGAGCCGGTGAAGGGGCAGATGATCCTGTACAAGTGCGCGGAGGATTTTCTGACCAGCATCGTATTGACCGATGGCCGCTATGCGATTCCCCGTCGCGATGGGCATGTCTTGATTGGCAGCACGCGCGAGCATGTCGGTTTCGATAAGGTGCCCACCGAGGAGGCGTTGGCCAGTCTCAAGGCGTCGGCAGTCGAGCTGTTGCCGGCATTGGCCGAGGCCGAGGTGGTCAAGCATTGGGCCGGGCTAAGGCCGGGGTCGCCGGGCGGTTTGCCGTTTATCGGTGCGGTGCCCGGGTATGAAGGGTTGTGGCTGAACTGCGGGCATTACCGCAATGGCTTGGTGTTGGCGCCCGCTTCCTGCCGTTTGCTCGCCGATATGCTGTTAGGTCGTGAGCCGATTATCGACCCCAGCCCTTATGCGCCAGCGGGTCGCCTTGGTTAGCGCCTTTCGGGTTGAGTCATCTGCAGCGAGACTCTTCCACGGCTATCGTCGACGGTGTGCTACGGCCTGCTAATCGTGGGCTAGCGGCTTAATCGTTGCCATGTATCAGCCGCTCTACCACGCCATCGGCCGCGAGGCTGTCGAAGGCCTCGCGGGTACGCGCCACTGTCTCGTCGTCCGTGCTCAGGCTATAGGCCATATAAAGCTCGGTTGAGAGTTCCAGGGTGAAGGTTTTCTCGAGAAGGGCGCAGTCGATTCGGGCATCCAGGCACTGCATGGCCACATCTGTTTCCGGCATCGGCAGCAGTTGCACTTGTCGATTCAATAGGCGCATGAAGTTATCGCGGTTGTTGGCCGAGACGACCATTTTGGCGAAGCCTTGTTCTTTCAGGTATTGATGGCGCACATCGTCGCGAACCACGCCGACGCTGTAGTGCTTGGCTTCCTGTATATCGCGGACCCGGATATCGCTGCGTTCGCGCAATTTGTACATGTGATAGTCGATGCGCTCGATTTCGCCGACCCATTTGAACTGCGCCTCGCGCTCCGGGGTGCGGGCGATCAGGTAGATGAGCACATTGGCATCCTGCAGTGCCATATCGTAGGCGCGTGCCCAGGGATAAATCGTAACGCTGTAGTCGCTAAGCCCCGCGCGTTGCAGCGTGGCTTCGACCACCTCGGTCGCCGTGCCGACCACTTTGCCATTCTGCAGATAGCTATAAGCAGTGTCTTCGGTGACGACCTTGATGCTTTCCGCTTGGCTGCTTGCGCAAATCCATAGCAACAGAGCGATCCAGATGAACTGAGGGGTTGTCATGACGGGCCTCGGTGGTCTCATTCGGCTATTCGGTCGCGCCCTTGCGACTTGGCGCGGTATAGCGCCTGGTCTGCGCGTTGCAACAATTGATCGAAACGATCTGTGGTTTCGGGGTCGAATTGAGCGACGCCAATGCTCAAGGTTACATGCGCTGCAACGGGCGAGTTGGCATGCTCCATGGCCAGGGTCGCCATGGCTTGACGTAGACGCTCCGCGGCTTTGCGCGCGTTGTTGGCGTCGCAACCCGGCAACAGCACGGCAAATTCTTCGCCGCCCATGCGGGCGACCAGTTCGCCTGCGCGGGCAAATACGCTCTTCAGGGTGCCGGCCACCGCTTGCAGGCATTGATCGCCGAGGGCGTGGCCGTAGGTGTCGTTGTAGCGTTTGAAGAAATCCACATCGCACATCAGCACCGAAAGCGGTTGGCCGAGGCGTTGTGCGCGACGGAATTCGACCTCCTTCAGTTCGTCGAAATGCCGGCGGTTGGCCAGGCCGGTGAGTGGGTCGCTGCGCGTTAGTTCTTCCAGGCGCTTGTTGGCTTCGCGTAGTTCCGCCGTGCGCTCTTCGACCAATTCCGCTAATTGATCGCTGCGTGCGGCCAGTTCCTGCTCGTCCCGCTTCTGGCGGTCGAGGTAGTCCGACAATTTGTCTTGCAGGTCGTTGACCCCCGACTCCAGCAAACTCAGTTCGTCGCGACGCTTTGCCGAGCGTTCGAGCCGCAAGGTGTGCTTGAGGTTGGCCGGCGACAATTGCTCGAGGTGGCGCGCGATATGTTGAACATGCACCGTGACCGAGCGGTTGAACATCCACATGATCAGCCCGGCCAGTAACAGCGATTGGATGATCTGGGTGACGATTATGCTGGCCACCTCGCCGGACAGGCGTTGCCAGAGCACCCGCTCGTCGCCCTCGAGGATCAGCTCGCCGACCGTCTCCTCCGCACCCTCATAAGGCACATAAGCCAGCATCCGTTGCAGCGTCGGCGCTAGATGCGATGTGGGTTGCAGGGGGCGTCGCCGCTCCATGATCTCTGGTGTACGCCCTGCACGCAGGATGGTCAGTTCCACGCGCCCCACGGCGGCAACCTGGGCGACGCTGTCGAGCTGGGTTTGCAGCGACTCGCGGTCCATCTCCCAGATCGCCTTGGACAGCGTGCGTTGGAACACTTGATCGATCAGGGACAACTCATCGGTCATGGCCGTCAAGTTGGTGTGCCAAGCCGACCAGGTGCGTACCGTCACCGTGAACAGGGTGAAGATCAGGCAGAACGCCAGCGTCGCCAGCACCAGTCGACGCCCCAGCGAACCGGCGGGGCGGGCGTCCTGCGCTGGCGCGTCGTGCATCCTATAGCCACCTTTTAGCGATGGCGTCGTAGGTACCGTTGCTGCGGATGGTTTCCAGCCCCTTGCGGAAGCGCTCGACGATGGCATCCGAGGTTTGCGGGCCGAACGCCATGTGCAAGCCGACGCCTTCGCCGAGGTCGGGCAGCTTCAGCACCGGTACCGCTACTTTTTCGGGATCGTCGCCCGCTTGGCGGATCAGGTACTTGGCGTTCAGCTCGATGGAGATCCATAAGTCCACACGGCCCAACTTGAACTTTTCATAGTTGTAGGCGTACTTGTTGTTCGATTGCAGGTTCTTGCCGACCACGAAATCCTTCGATAACAGGTACTGTTCGCCGGCATCTTCCTTGACTGTCGCGATCTGATAGCGGCGCGCGTCATCCAGCTCGCTGAGCCTGATGCCGCTGTCGGGGCGCGCGTAGAGATACCAGTCCATCGGCGCGACCACGCCCACCCACTTGAACAGGTGTTCGCGCTGAGCGGTGCGGGTAATCGAATAGATCAATACATTTTCGGTGTTGAGCGCTATGTCGTAGGCGCGGGCCCAGGGCATGGACTGGATGCTCGCCTGGACGCCGATCTCCTTGAGCACGGCCCGGACGACCTCGGTGCTCAAGCCGGTGAGCTTGCCATCCAGGGTCATGTTGTAGGGCGGCAGCTCCTCAGTGACGATGCGGATCTCGTCGTTCGCTGCCGCGCGCAGCCCCCAGCACGTCAGCACTGCGAACGACAGACCCAGGAGAGCGGAGAGGCGGGGCAGAGCGTATGTCATAGGGCGGCAACCTCGCGCTGGCAGGGCATCTGCTGCTTATAAATGTGGCCATTGTATTGCCAACGCTTGGTCGCAGGTCGACTGCGGACACCTATATATCGACCCCGGGTCGGAAAGTTTTAGCGATTACTGGCGACTGCGACTGGCAATGCGTGCCGGCGCCTTGGCGCCTTTATCTCAGCATAGCCGCGCATCCAGACTATTCCTGGCCAAGCGTTCGGCTTGTTCCCGGGTCATGCCGAGGCTGTCGTGCAACGCGGCGAAGTTCTCGTCGACATAACCGCCGAAATAGGCCGGGTCGTCGGAGTTCACCGTGACTTTCACACCGCGTTCGAGCATTTCCAGGATGTTGTGTCGGCGCATGTCGTCGAACACGCAGAGCTTGATATTCGACAGCGGGCACACGGTCAGCGGGATCTGCTCGTCGATGATACGGCGCATCAAACGTTCGTCCTCGATGGCGCGTACGCCATGGTCGATGCGTTCGATTTTCAACAGATCCAGAGCCTGCCAAATGTATTCCGGCGGGCCTTCTTCGCCCGCGTGGGCGACGGTCAACAGGCCCTCGCTGCGGGCCTTGTCGAATACGCGCTGAAACTTGCTCGGCGGATGGCCCATCTCGGAACTGTCGAGGCCCACGGCGATAAAGGCGTCGCGAAACGGCATGGCTTGCTTCAGGGTGTCGAAGGCCTGCTCTTCGGACAGGTGACGCAGGAAGCTGAGGATCAGGCCGTGGCTGATGCCGAGTTGCTGTTCGCCGTCCTTGAGCGCCTGCTTGATGCCGGTGAGCACTATCTCGAAAGGAATGCCGCGATCGGTATGGGTTTGCGGATCGAAGAACGGCTCGGTATGGATGACGTTCTGCTCTTTGCACTTTTGCAGATAGGCCCAGGTCAGGTCGTAGAAGTCCTGCTCGGTGCGTAGAACGTCCGCCCCTTGATAATAAAGGTCGAGAAACTCCTGCAGGTTATTGAACGCGTAAGCGCTACGCAGCGCCTCGACATCGTCCCAGGGCAGGGCGATCTTGTTGCGCTCGGCCAGAGCGAACAGCAGCTCGGGTTCCAGCGAGCCCTCCAGGTGCAGGTGCAATTCGGCTTTGGGTAGAGCGGTGATCCAGTCGTACATGCTGTGGTCTCGCTATTGGGCGTAGTCGGTGACGAGTTTAACCGCGTAGGGCGGGTGAAACCCGCTCCATGGCAAGTTGGCGGGTTGCACCCGCCCTACAAGCGCTCCAGCCCTACCGTCAGCCCACAATCAACTCGCGTGCCGCCTGACGGTGATCGGCGATCAACTGCGCCACATCCAGCCCCTCGATCTGCCCGTCGATCACCCGCCAGGTGCCTGCGATCATCATCCGGTCGGCGCGGTCGGCGCCGCACAACAGCAGGGCGGATAGCGGGTCATGGCTACCGGAAAAGCGTAGTTCATCGAGCTTGAACAGCGCCAGATCGGCCTGCTTGCCGACCGCCAGCTCGCCGATATCCGAGCGCCCGAGCAGTCGCGCCGAGCCTTTGCTGGCCCAGCTCAGGGCTAGCTCCGGGGTGATCTTCTCGGCGCCGTAGCGCAGGCGTTGCAGATACAGGGCCTGACGCGTTTCGAGGATCATATTGGAGGCGTCGTTGGAGGCCGAGCCGTCCACGCCCAGGCCAATCGGCGCACCGGCGGCTTCCAGATCGAGAGTCGGGCAGATGCCCGAGGCCAGGCGCATGTTCGAGCTCGGGCAATGGCTAATGCCGGTGCCGGCCGCGCCCAGGCGGGCGATTTCGTCCGGGTTGAAGTGGATGCCGTGGGCCAGCCAGGTGCGCGGGCCGAGCCAGCCGACGCTGTCCAGATAGTCCACGGTGCGCAGGCCGAAGCGCTGCAGGCAGAAGTCCTCTTCGTCGAGGGTTTCGGCCAGGTGGGTGTGCAGGCGCACATCGAGTTTGTGCGCCAGCTCGGCGCTGTCGCGCATGATCTGCGGGGTCACCGAGAACGGCGAGCAGGGCGCCAGGGCGATCTGAATCCGCGCCCCATCGCCGTGCTGGTGATAGCGTTCGGTCAGGCGTTGGCTGTCGGCCAGAATCACCTCGCCCTGTTGCACCGTTTGCTGCGGCGGCAGGCCGCCATCGGCCTCGCCGAGGCTCATGGAACCGCGGGTCAGCATGGCGCGCATGCCCAGTTCGCGTACCACTTCGACCTGTACGTCGATAGCGTCTTCCAGGCCGTCCGGGAACAGATAGTGATGGTCCGCCGCAGTGCTGCAACCGGACAGCAGCAACTCGGCCAGGGCCACCTTGCTCGCCAGGGCGAGCTTCTCCGGGGTCAGCCTGGCCCACACCGGGTACAGGGTTTTCAGCCAGGGGAACAACGGTTGGTTGACCACCGGCGCCCAGGCGCGGGTCAGGGTCTGATAGAAGTGGTGGTGGGTGTTGATCAGGCCCGGCAGTAGCACGTGTTCGCGGGCATCGAACACTTGGTCGCAGGGACGGGAAGGTTGTTGGTCGGCGCCGAGCAGTTCGGCGATCACGCCGTTGTCGATCACCAGGCCGCCGCTGGCGTCGAGGTCATTCGCGGTGAAGATGGCGAGAGGGTTCTTGATCCAGATACGGGTGGCTGCCATTGAGCAGGCTCCTCTGAGGGTGAGTTCAGGTTAGCCAGCTCAGTGTTGACCCTGTCTGCTGATCCAGGTGTGTCGGGCGACGTGGGGGGGACGATACCTGTCTTGGTGGTCAGGATCAAGGTGGGCGCGGTCCGTGTGTCTGCACTATGCTTGCCAGCGCAGAATAATGAATTGCTTGGTCGTGGAGGCGCTGCCGTACTAATTGGTGTCTGGGTTAACTCGGTTTTTATCGCGGCCAAGGCCGCTCCTACGAGAACGGAGCGCGGCATTTATGTAGGAGCGGCCTTGGCCGCGATTCTCTTCAATTGGAGGCAATGGAATGCCGTAGGGACAAAATTTGCGCCGTGGTCGTTTTTCTGAATCAGGGCGCGTCTACCTATTAACCACCAACATCCAATATCGCCAGCCTCTGTTCCAAAATTTCTCATTAGCGCGTCTGTTGGTGAGCGAACTGCGGGCCGCCCACGAACAGTCTTGGGTTTCTTCCTTGGCTTGGGTTGTGATGCCCGATCATATGCATTGGTTGGTTCAATTGCAGGGTCGTTCGCTCGATGAGTTGATGCGTAGGATCAAATGCAATAGTGCTCGCCGAATCAACCAGCAACTCGGTCGCCAGGGCGCGCTTTGGCAGGAGGGGTACCACGACCGCGCGCTACGCCGCGAAGAGGATGTGTTGTCGGCTGCCCGCTATATCGTTGCCAATCCATTGCGGGCCGGGCTGGTCAAGCGCCTCGGAGACTATCCGCTGTGGGATGCGCTGTGGCTTTGAGGATTTGTCGCGGCTAAAGCCCCTCCCACATTGAACCGCAGGGATTGTGTGAGGGGCTGGGCGGCCCCCCGCTTCAGCCGCGATGGCTCTATTGGCGCTGCAATTCAATACGCCCACGGCTGATATCCGCCAATAGCCGTTGCAGTTCGGCCGTTCGCCGCGGCGGCACCGCCAGCTGCAACTCGGCGCCGCTGGCGTCGTAGGTTTCGCTCTCCAGCAGGCTGTCCAGCTCCGCCAAGCGAACCTTGAGCAGCGGCAGCTCGGCGAACAGGCAATGGCAGCGGTAGCGATCACGCGCGATCAGCGCCTGGCGTTCGGCCGCTTGCAGGCATTTGTTCGCCGTGCCGCCATAGGCGCGGGCCAGGCCGCCGGTGCCGAGCTGGATGCCGCCGTACCAGCGGATCACCAGCACCGCCACCTGGTCGCAGTCCTGAGCCTCGATGGCCGCGAGGATCGGCCGGCCGGCGGTGCCGCCCGGTTCGCCGTCGTCGCTGAAGCGGTATTGGTCGCCGACCTTCCAGGCCCAGCAGTTGTGCGAGGCGCCGGGGTCGCTGGCGGTGGCGATGAACGCCTGCGCCTCGGCCGCGCTGGCAACCGGCGCGGCAAGGGCGAGAAAGCGGCTCTTGCGGATCTCCTCGCGGTACTCGCAGGGGCCGAGCAGGGTGAAGGGCATCAGGCGGGCGGGGTCAGCCCGCAGCCCTTGAGAATGATGCGCACCAGGTTGTCGCTGGCTTCATCGAAGTCCTGTTTGGTCATGCGCGTGCGGCCGGTGAGCCGGCAAACCTGCGAGGCGAAGTCGGCGTAGTGTTGGGTGCTGCCCCACAGCAGGAAGATCAGGTGCACCGGGTCCACCGGGTCCATCTTGCCCGCGGCGATCCAAGCCTCGAATACAGCGGCGCGGCCGCGGAACCAAGCCTGGTAATCCTGATCGAGCAGTTGCGTGAGGTTTTCGCCGCCGCTGATCACTTCCATGGCGTAGATGCGCGACGCCTTCGGGTGGCGTCGGGAGAACTCCATCTTGGCGCGGATATAGTGGGCCAGCGCTTGCGCCGGGTCGTCGTCGACGGTCAGGTTGTTGAAGGTGCTGTCCCACAGTTCGAGAATATTGGCCAGTACCGCCTGATACAGGCCCAGCTTGTTACTGAAGTAGTAATGCAGGTTGGCTTTCGGCAAACCGACGGTCTGCGCGATGGTGTTCATGCTGGTGCCTTTGAAACCATGGCGCGCGAATTCTTCCTCGGCGGCCTTGATGATCGCTTCTTCGTTTTTCTGACGAATGCGCCCGGCGGGTTTGCCGCTGGGGTTGGCGCTGTGTGCGGGTATTTCAACGGTCATTAGCGATTCCGAGCTGTTCTGATTGCGACAGCACTGATAACCCACTGTCGGCGAGGTGACAAGCGCGACGCGTCAAAAACACGCCGTAGATAGCATATGGCCAGGTTTGGGTGCGATCTAAGGCAATTTATGACTGTTTTCTGGCGTCATTCCTGCGTTGCCCTGTCGCATTCCGTCCATTGCGTAGACCTTATATCCATCGGCAAAGTCTGTCATGTCGCAAGGCCGTTTTGCCGCCGACAGGTAGTGGGACGCCCGTCATCCCCGCTCCGATGGCTCAAGCTCGGGCGTTTCCCTCGCCGTCCGGCTGCCCAGATACCAACCCAGCGCGCCCCAGGTGGCGGCGCAAAGGGCGCCGGTGAGCGCCGCGACCAGCACGCCCTGGCTGAGTGTGTCGAGCAGCGCCTTGACCCAGGCGCTGACGGCATCGCCACCACGGTAAACCAGGGTGTCGATGACATTTTTCGCCTTGTATTTGCTGTGTGCGTCGAGCGGGGCGAAGAGCATCTCGCGGCCGGGACGGACGAACGCATACTCACCGACGCGGCGCACGATCATCAGTCCCGCCAGCATGGCGAAGGTCGGCGCCAGGGCCAAGCCGATAAACCCCAAACAGACCAGCAGCGGCACCCCGCTGAGCAGAACGCGGATACCCAGACGCTCGGCGATGCGCCCGGTGATAAACAGCTGGGCGAGCAAGGACAATGCCTGCACGGCGAAGTCGAGCAGGCCGAATACGCGAATCTGCTGGTTGCGCTCGGGAAACAGCTGCGCCACCAGCCGCGCCTGCTCGAAATACAGAAAGGTGCTGACCGTGGCCAGGAGGACGACGAAGGCGCTGATCGCCAACAAGTACGGCGAGGCCAGCACGGCGCTAACGCCGCTGAACGGGTTGCCGATCACCGGCCGGCGCGGGTTTTCGCTCGGCGTCGCGCCCGGCCGCCCGGCGCCGCCCTGCGCGCGCCAAGCCATCAGGTAATGCTTGGCCAGCACCGCCACGCCGAGCAACAGCGCCGCGGCGAAAATCAGCCCGCTCTGGTCCACAACATCGACGAACAACGCACCCAGCGCCGGCCCGAGCAAACCGCCGCTGCTGGCCCCTGCGGCGATAAAGGCGAACAGCCGGCGCGCCTGGGCGTCGTCGAACACATCGGCCATCAGGCTCCAGGCCACCGAGACGACGAACAGGTTGTACACGGAAATCCACACATAGAAGATGCGCGCCAGCCAGACCGCATCGTCGTTGCGCTGGAACAGCGCCGCGAACGTCAGCAGATTGAGGATGAAGAAGCCGTACACCCAATCGATATAGCGCGCCCGCGGCACCCGCGAATTGAGCCAGGCGAACAGTGGCACCGCGCAGAGCATCGCGACGAAGGTCGCGCTGAACAGCCACTGCAGATTTTCCACGCCGCCGCGAATGCCCATGGCTTCGCGCACCGGTCGCAGCATGAAGTAACCGCTGAACAGGCAGAAGAACAGGCCGAAACCGCAAAGCGCCGCGAGCAATTCGGCGGGTTTGGCGTTGATCGCTTGGGCCAGACGTTGCTTTGCCGTCATAAAACCGCCTGTCGCGTTGCAGGCTTATCGACAGGCGCCAACGCGACGGGCACTCAGCTGAACGCCTGCACGATCTTCGCGCGCAACGCCGCATCCGGCAGGCGGCCATGCCCGGCTTTGAGGTTGTCGGCCATATAGCGCGGGTTGGAGGTAGCGGGGATTACCGCCGTCACCGCCGGCTCGGCGAGGATGAACTTGAGCAGCAATTGCGCCCATGAGTTGGCATCGACCTCGATTGCCCAATCCGGCAGCGGTTTGCCCTTGACCGGCCGCAGCAGCTGGCCGCGTTGAAACGGACGGTTGATCAGGGTGGCGATGCCGTGGTCGGCGCAATACGGCAGCAGGCGTTTTTCGGCATTGCGTTCGGCCACCGAATAATTGAACTGGACGAAGTCCAGCTTTTCCCGTGCCAACACCTCGAGCAGGTCGTCATGGGCCGATTCGAGGTAATGGGTCACGCCGATATAGCGCACTTTGCCCTCGGCCTGAAGGTCGCGCAGCAGCGCCAGCTGCGTGCGGGTGTCCTGCAGGTTGTGCACCTGCATCAAGTCGATCCGCTCGGTTTGCAGCGCGCGCCTGCTGTTGTCGAACTGAGCCAGACCCCGTTCGCGGCCGTCGGCGGAAATCTTGCTCGCGAGAAAGACCTTGTCCTGGGTATTGGTGCGTTGCAGCAGCGCGCCGGTAACCCGTTCCGCGGTGCCATAACTGGGGGCGGTATCGATCAGCGTGGCGCCGCCGTTGATAAAGGTGCGCACCACGTTCTCGAGGGGCTTGAGGATGGCGTCGTCGAGGCGCACATCGAAAGTGCGCGAGGTGCCCAGGCCAATCGCCGGCAGGGTTTCGCCGCTGCTGGGGATCGTCCTTTGCAACAGTTGATCGGGGGTAATGGCCATGGCGGAGCGCGTCCACCAAGGGGCGGCGGCAAGCGTGAGTAGCGCAGCGCTGCGCTGAATGAACTGGCGGCGACTGGGCATAGAGTCCTCCGTGGTCGCACCGAAAGGGAGACATCGCGGAACAAAAGCGCAAGAGCGCATCCATCGAGCATAGACCTGTGACCGCAGCCGCCCGGCAATGGTGATGAGGGGTTGTTACCTGGTATGTCGATGCGCGCCTTATAAATAGGATGAAAAAACCGCCACGCCTTTGTAGCCCGGATGCAATCCGGGAAAGTTTGTGCGGGTGCCATCGCTCCCCGGATTGCATCCGGGCTACCAGAGCCTTGTCCTTAACCGCTGGCTGCGAGCGCTTCGAGAAAACTCTCCAGCACCAGATGCGGTCGGCGGCCTTTGCGGGTCACCGAGGCCAGGCTGATGTCGTAGAAGCGGGTGGCGGGTTTCAGCGCGCGCAGGCGGCCTTGTTGCACCCAGGCCTGGGCGTAGTGGTCAGGCAGGTAGCCGATATAGCGCCCGGTGAGAATCAGAAAGGCCATGCCTTCGCGGTCCGAGGCGCTGGCGGTGCAATTGAGCGCCTGATAGTGGCTCTGCACCTCGGGCGGCAGGCGGAAGGTCGGTGCTATGGCTTCCTGATCGTTGAGGCGTGCATCCGGCAATTGCTGGTCGTCGACATAGAACAGCGGGTGGCCGACCGCGCAGTACAGCAGCGAACGCTCGTCGTACAGCACCTGATAGTCCAACCCGGACAGCGGATTGCTCAGCGGCACCACACCGATATGCAGGCGCCCGTCGAGCACGCCTTGCTCGACCTCGCTCGGCGGGGTCATGCGGATATTGATATGCACGTCCGGGCCACGCTCTTTCAGGCGCGCCAGAGCATGGGTGATGCGCATGTGCGGCACCGTCACCAGGTTGTCGGTCAGGCCGATATTCAACTCGCCGCGCAGGTGCTGGTGCAGGCCATTGACCTCGGTACGGAAACTCTCCAAAGCGGCCAGCAGTTGCTGGGTCGACTGGTACACCTCGCGACCTTCCTCGGTCAGGGCAAAGCCGGCGCGGCCGCGTTGGCACAGGCGCAAGCCGAGGCGCTGTTCGAGGTCGCTCATCTGCTGGCTGATCGCCGAGCGGCCGATGCCCAGGGCGCTCTCGGCGGCGGAAAAACCGCCGCATTCGACTACGCTGCGAAACAGCTTGAGCAGGCGGATATCAAAGTCGCTGACCTGGGCCAGCGGATCGGGGCGGCGTGCGCTCATGGTTTACTGCTCATTGTTTAGTCGCTAGTTAACTAAGGATAAGAAGAGTGTGCTTTTACTGACTGTATGCCCGTGGCACCTTTGCTAGCAATAGATTTGCTTTTTCCTGTGGGATCGCCGCCCGGCCCCTCCCACAAAGCCCAAGCCACAAAATAATCAAGTTGCTCACACACGAGGCCGCCATGAACCTGCCACAGACCGCCACCCCGTCCCTGGCCAGCCAGCTCAAACTGGATGCCCACTGGATGCCGTTCACCGCCAATCGCAGTTTTCAGCGCGACCCGCGCCTGATCGTCGCCGCCGAAGGCAGCTGGCTGACCGACGACCAGGGTCGCAAGGTCTACGACAGCCTGTCCGGCCTGTGGACCTGCGGCGCCGGCCACTCGCGTAAGGAGATCCAGGACGCTGTGGCCAAGCAGCTCGGCACCCTGGATTATTCGCCAGGCTTCCAGCATGGCCACGCGCTGTCGTTCAAGCTGGCCGAACAAATCGCCGACCTGATGCCGGGCGAGCTCAACCATGTGTTCTTTACCGGCTCGGGCTCCGAGTGCGCCGACACCGCGGTGAAGATGGCCAAGGCCTACTGGCGTCTGAAAGGTCAGCCGGCCAAGACCAAATTCATCGGCCGCGCCCGTGGCTACCACGGCGTGAACATCGCCGGCACCAGCCTCGGCGGCATCGGCGGCAACCGCAAGATGTACGGCCAACTGATGGACGTCGATCACCTGCCGCACACCCTGCAACCGGGCATGGCCTACACCCAGGGCATGGCCGCGACCGGCGGCGTCGAGCTGGCCAATGAACTGCTCAAGCTGATCGAACTGCACGACGCCTCGAACATCGCCGCGGTGATCGTCGAGCCGATGTCCGGCTCGGCCGGTGTCATAGTGCCGCCGACCGGCTACCTGCAACGCCTGCGCGAGATCTGCACGCAGCACAACATCCTGCTGATCTTCGACGAAGTGATCACCGCGTTCGGCCGCCTCGGCACCTGGAGCGGCGCCGAGTACTTCGGCGTGACGCCGGACATCGTCAACGCCGCCAAGCAGATCACCAACGGCGCCATTCCGCTGGGCGCGGTGATCGCCAGCAGCGAGATCTACAACACCTTTATGCAGCAGGCCACGCCCGAGCATATGGTCGAGTTCACCCACGGCTACACCTACTCGGCCCACCCGGTGGCCTGCGCCGCCGGCCTGGCCTCGTTGGAATTGCTCAAACGCGAAAACCTGATCCAGCAGTCCGCCGAGCTGGCGCCGAAATTCGCCGCCGCCCTGCATGGCCTCAAAGGCGCCAAGCACATCGTCGACATCCGCAACTGCGGCCTGGCCGGCGCGATCCAGCTGACACCGCGCGACGGCGACCCGGTGGTACGCCCTTACGAGGCCGGCATCGCCTTGTGGAAGGCCGGCTTCTACGTGCGCTTCGGCGGCGACACCCTGCAATTCGGGCCAACCTTCAACGCCAAGATGGAAGACCTCGACCGGGTGTTCAATGCCGTCGGCGAAACCCTGCAGAGCATCGATTGATGAGCCGAGCGCAAGCGGTGGCCAGCGTGCAGGTGGATAACCAGCGGGTGATCGTCACCGAGTGGCGCTTCGCCCCCGGCGCCGAAACCGGCCGCCATCGCCACGGCTACGACTATGTGGTGGTGCCGATAACCGACGGCACCTTGCTGCTGGAAACCCAGCAGGGCGACAAGTACGCCGAGCTCAAGGCCGGGCAGGCGTACTTCCGCCAGGCTGGGGTCGAGCACAACGTGATCAATGCCAGCGACCACGAGATCGTATTCGTCGAAACCGAAATCAAATCGTAGGGTGGATGACGCTTCATCCATCCACCAATAGCCAAGCCAGCAAGGTGGATGAAAAAAGCGTCATCCACCCTACGTCCGACGATAGGCCCTCTCCCTCGGGATAGGGTCGGGGTTGGGGCCGGTTCACCGCCGCTCCCAGCCAGATCCACCCAACAGAATTCGCAAACGGAGTTATTTATGAGCCTTGTCCCCCACCTGATCCACGGCGAGCGCACCGCCGGCACCGGCCGCACTGCCGCCGTATTCAACCCGTCCACCGGCGCTGTGAGCAAGCAAGTCGCCCTGGCCGACCGCGCCACCCTGCAACTGGCCATCGACTCGGCCAAGGCCGCGTTCCCGGCCTGGCGCAACACCCCGGTGGCCAAGCGCGCCCAGGTGATGTTCCGCTTCAAGCAACTGCTCGAGCAGCACGAAGCGACCATCGCCCAACTGATCAGCGAAGAGCACGGCAAAACCCTGGAAGACGCCGCCGGCGAACTCAAGCGCGGTATTGAAAACGTCGAATTCGCCTGCGCCGCCCCGGAAATCCTCAAGGGTGAATACAGCCGCAACGTTGGCCCGAATATCGACGCCTGGAGCGACTTCCAGCCGATCGGCGTGGTCGCCGGCATCACCCCGTTCAACTTCCCGGCCATGGTGCCGCTGTGGATGTACCCGCTGGCCATCGTCTGCGGCAACTGCTTTATCTTGAAGCCGTCCGAGCGCGACCCCAGCTCGACCCTGTACATCGCCGAACTGTTGCACGAAGCCGGTCTGCCGAAAGGCGTGCTCAACGTCGTGCACGGCGACAAGGAAGCGGTCGACGGCCTGATCGAAGCGCCGGAAGTCAAAGCCTTGAGCTTCGTCGGCTCCACCCCGATCGCCGAATACATCTACAGCGAAGGCAGCAAGCGCGGCAAGCGCGTGCAGGCCCTGGGCGGTGCGAAGAACCACGCCGTGCTGATGCCCGACGCCGACCTCGACAACGCCGTCAGCGCACTGATGGGCGCGGCCTACGGTTCCTGCGGCGAGCGCTGCATGGCCATCTCGGTGGCCGTGTGCGTCGGCGACCAGATCGCCGATGCCCTGGTACAGAAGCTGATCCCGCAGATCAAAGGCCTGAAAATCGGCGCAGGCACTTCCTGCGGCCTGGATATGGGCCCGCTGGTCACCGGCGCGGCGCGCGACAAGGTCAAAGGCTATATCGACGCCGGCGTCGCTCAGGGCGCTAACCTGGTGGTCGACGGTCGTGACCTGGTGGTGGCCGGCAACGAGAATGGTTTCTTCGTCGGCGGCACCCTGTTCGACAAGGTCACCCCGGAAATGACCATCTACACCGACGAAATCTTCGGCCCGGTGCTGTGCATCGTGCGCGTCAACAGCCTGGAAGAGGCCATGCAGTTGATCAACGACCACGAATACGGCAACGGCACCTGCATCTTCACCCGCGACGGCGAAGCGGCGCGGCTGTTCTGCGATGAAGTCGAAGTCGGCATGGTCGGCGTCAACGTGCCCCTGCCGGTGCCGGTGGCCTACCACAGCTTCGGCGGCTGGAAGCGCTCGCTGTTCGGCGACCTGCACGCCTACGGCCCGGATGGCGTGCGCTTCTACACCCGCAAAAAGGCCATCACCCAACGCTGGCCGCAACGCGCCTCCCATGAAGCGGCGCAGTTCGCCTTCCCCAGCAATGGTTAAGAGCATGTAGGGCGGTAAAGCCAAAGGCCAGTCGAGAGACTGGCCTTTTTTGTTTGCCTCATAGCATTTCCCTGGGTATCGCTGCGCTCAACCCAGGCTACGGACACCCCTCGTAGCCTGGGTTGAGCGAAGCGATACCCGGGGGCGTTTACGAAGCGCCCAACCTACCTCCTTTCCCCGCTCGATGGCTCATCATGCCCGCCGCCCGCCCAATCCGCCGGCAATATCCCCGCCGCGACATAACGATGAAACGACGACCACGGCCAATCGATCACCTGCTCCACATGGCCATGTTTGCGTGGGTTGTGATGGATGTAATCGACATGGCGGACAAAGTCGTCATCGTCACGAACACGATGTTCCCAATAACGCTGCTGCCAGATACCGCGTTCTCCCTTGCGTTGGCGGCTGGGAGATATGTGCTCGCCCGCTGGCAGGGCTCGGGAAAAACCGCTCTTGATCAACCGCCAACGCAGCGCAAAATCGGCATCGCCCGGCGGCAGCGTGCACAGCGCATGCAGGTGATCAGGCAGGATCACGATGGCATCGATACGCCAGGGATGCTGACGCATCACATGGGCGAAGCTGGAGCGCAGCAGATCGACGTGCGCGGTCAGCAAATCGCTTTGGCGGTTCGCCAGGTTGAGGGTAAAAAACCAGGTCGCGCCCGGCGTTGCGTCACGGCGGTAAAGCACCATTGCTGCAGTCCTTTGCAGATGAAAGTCACTCCAATGGTAGCCCGGGTCGAGCGCAGCGACACCCGGGAATCGGCGCCCTGAGTATCGCTGCGCTCAACCCAGGCTACGTGCGGGCCTTTTTGTTTATGAGAAGGTCAGAGAAGTTGCGGTCGTGCACTGCCGGTGTGGAAGCGGCCGGGCGGCGATCCACTTTAATCCGTAGCCCGGGTCGAGCTAAGCGATACCCGGGAGCGGTTACGAAGCGCCCAAACTACTTACCCGCGCCGCTGTTCTGGTAAAAGATTCGGCAGGTGAAAAAGGAGAAGCCTCGATGAGCGAGCCGTTCATGCTGGACCTGGATACGTACCTCAAACGCCTGGGCTACTCGTCGGCACCGCCGCCGACCCTGGAAACACTGCGCGAGCTGCAACTGCGGCACACCGCCGAGTTCCCCTTCGAAACCCTGTCGACGATGCTCCGCGTTCCGGTGCCCGTCGACCCGCCCGCGGTGCAGGACAAGCTGCTGCGTCAAGGACGCGGCGGTTATTGCTTCGAACTCAACCAGCTGTTTCTGCTGTTATTGCAGGCCCTGGGTTTCGAGGCGCGCGGCCTGACCGGGCGCGTGGTGATGGGCGGGCCGGAGGATGCGCAAACCGCCCGCACGCACATGCTGGTGCTGGTGACCCTTGACGGCATGCGCTACATCGCCGATGTGGGTTTCGGCGGCATGGTACCGACCTGCCCGTTGCTGCTCGACAGCGAAGCGCAACAAGCCACCCCGCACGAGCCTTACCGACTCAGCCAGGTCGACGGCACTTACACCTTGCGCGCCCTGGTGGGCGAGGAGTGGCGAGCGATGTACCTGTTCGACCTGCAAACAGTGGCGGATATCGATTACACCGTCGCCAGCTGGTACGTGTCCACCCACCCGGAGTCGCCCTTCCTCGGCCAGATGATCGTCACCCGCACGGGGCACCAGTTGCGTAAAACCCTGCACAACGGCAGCTTCGCCATCCATCGCCTGGGCGAAACCAGCGAGCGCGTGCAACTGCGGGATGTCGATACGGTACTGGAGGTGTTGCGCGATGAGTTCGCTATACAGGTGCCGGAGCATACTGAACTGCGCGGGACCATCGGGCGGTTGATTGCGGGCGAGTGAGGCTTGGGCCGCGAAGCGCGTAGGGCGGGTGCAACCCGCCGTGCCTTTGACTTGTGGCGAGTTGTACCCGCCCTTCTGTTATGCAATAAAAAATTCATTAAAGCTCAATGACTTAGTCAAATTCTTACACACAGTAACTGTGCAATCTTCTGTGGATAACCTGTGCGGTCATAGCTGTAGCCGGCGAGGGCTGTGAGGTGCAAGGGGTTGGTTGTTTTTTATACAATCGCCGCCCCCGCACCATGAGGTTTCCGATGTCGCCCCTTGAACTCTTCGCCGCCACGCTCGGCGTGATCGCCGTCTGGCTGACGGTCAAACAGAATGTCTGGTGCTGGCCGATCGGCCTGGTGATGGTGCTGATCTACAGCTGGATCTTCTTCGAGGTGAAGCTGTATTCGGACATGCTGTTGCAGGGCGTGTTCGCCGCGCTGCAGCTTTACGGCTGGTGGCAATGGACGCGCGGCGGCAGCCGGCAGCATGGCCGCGAAGTCAGCCGCCTGAGCGCGCCGGGTTTGCTGCTGAGCCTCGCCATCGGCACCGCCGGCAGCCTGGCGCTCGGCTACCCGATGGCGACTTACACCGATGCGGCGGTGCCCTGGTTGGACGCCGCGCTGACCGCGTTCAGCCTGGTCGCCCAGGTGTGGATGGCGCAGAAGCGTCTGGAGTGTTGGCCGCTTTGGCTGGCGCTGGATCTGATCTACGTCGGCCTGTTCGTGCACAAGGGCTTGTACCCCACCGCCGTTCTCTACGGCCTGTTCTGCCTGCTCGCATTGCACGGTTGGCTGACCTGGCGCCGAGTGCCGGAGTTGGTCCGGGCATGAAGGTGCTGGTGCTGACCGGCCCGGAATCCAGCGGTAAAAGCTGGTTGGCCGAAACGCTACAGGCGCGCTTCGGCGGGCTGCTGGTCGGCGAGTACGTGCGGTATTTCATCGAACAGCAGGGCCGCGACACCTGTTACGCGGATATCCCGGCCATCGCCCGCGGCCAGCTTGAGTGGGAAGATCAGGCCCGCTCCGCGCGGCCGCCGCTGTTGATCCTCGATACCCACCTGCTGAGCAATATGCTGTGGAGCCGCAGCCTGTTCGGCGACTGTCCGGCCTGGATCGAGCAAGCCCTACTCGAACGGCGCTATGACCTGCATCTGCTGCTCGACCCACAGGGCGTGCCCTGGGTTGCCGACGGCCAGCGCTGCCAACCGGAGTTGGCCGAGCGCGTGGCGTTTCACCGTGCCTGCCGGGATTGGCTGCACGGCAACCGCCAGACCTCCCGCGATCTGGGCGGCGACTGGGTGCAGCGCCGCCAGCAGGCGCTCGAAGCGGTCGCTGAACTAGTGGCCGAGCCCCGTACTGACTGATCGCAAGCCCGACGCTGGAGACTGGGAAAGATCAAAGTTACCCAATGGTAGCCCGGGTTGAGCGAAGCGATACCCGGGAATCGGCGCCCTGGGTAT